>JBQTIV010000151.1:0-12223 GCA_052387775.1 Betaproteobacteria bacterium | reverse complement strand
ACACATGTGTCGCCTCGGTAATCAGCAGGCCGCCCGCCCCCATCGCGAACTGTCCCAAGTGCATCAGGTGCCAGTCGTTCGCCGAGCCGTCTTCCGACATATACTGGCACATCGGCGACACCACGATGCGGTTGGCAAGCCGCAGGCCGCGCAGCTCGATTGGGGAAAAAAGGACGCTTGTCATCTTCTTGACCGCCGGGCGTGTTGGAAACGCCGCGGATTCTATCAGGAGAACGGGTGGCAGCTGCTTAATGCCTGCACGCAGCGCAACCAGCTTTGTCGTGATGACATGCTGCGGGGTCGCGCGTTTCATCGGCACGGCAAACCGGGCACGTGTCCGACCATTCTGACCCGGCGCGTCACGAACCTCGTTCCTGCGTAATTCGCCCTCCGGGACGACGAAGCCACCCGTCGGGCCGCAACCCGCAGTATCTTATCGGTTGCAGCCACCCGAAAACGACGCTTTGGCCGCCCGTCGGTGCAGCGTACCCACAACGAAATTTTGAGGAGACAAGAATGGCTTTGGACTTAGAGTCAGCGGCGATCGAGTACCACGAGCAGCCGACGCCGGGGAAAATCTCAGTCGTTCCCACCAAGGGCCTTACCAACCAGCGCGACCTCGCACTCGCCTACTCGCCTGGCGTGGCTTTCGCCTGCAAGGCGATCGAAGCGGATCCATCGCGCGCGGCACAACTGACTTCGCGCGCCAATCTGGTCGGCGTGGTGACCAACGGCACCGCGGTGCTGGGCCTGGGCAACATCGGCCCGCTGGCGGGCAAGCCGGTGATGGAAGGCAAGGCGTGCCTGTTCAAGAAGTTTGCCGGCATCGACGTATTCGATATTGAGCTGGCCGAAAAGGACCCGGACAAACTGGTGGACATTATCGCCGCTCTGGAACCCACTTTGGGCGGCATCAATCTCGAGGACATCAAGGCGCCCGAGTGCTTCTACATAGAAGCCAAGCTGCGCGAACGCATGAACATCCCGGTCTTCCACGACGACCAGCACGGCACCGCGATCATCGTCGGCGCCGCCGTGACCAACGGTCTCAAAGTCGTAGGCAAGGACATTGCGAAGGTAAGGCTGGTGTGCTCCGGCGCCGGCGCGTCGGCGATCGCCTGCCTCGACCTGCTGGTGAAGCTCGGGCTGAAACGCGAGAACATCATCGTCTGCGACTCGAAAGGAGTCATATTCGAGGGCCGCGACAGGAGCATGGAGCCAAACAAGGCGCGTTACGCGCGCAAGACCGACGCGCGCAAGCTTGCCGAGGCGATGCCCGGCGCGGACATTTTTCTCGGGCTATCGGGCCCGGGCGCGATGAAACAGGAGTGGATCAAGACCATGGCGAATAAGCCGATGGTGCTGGCGCTCGCCAATCCGACACCAGAGATCCTGCCCGAGGAAGTGAAAGCGGTGCGGCCCGACGCAGTGATTGCCACCGGCCGTTCCGATTATCCGAACCAGGTGAACAACGTGCTGTGCTTCCCGTTCATCTTTCGCGGCGCGCTCGACGTCGGCGCGACCAAGATCACCGAGGAAATGAAGCTCGCCTGCGTGAAGGCCATTGCGGAACTCACCCAGGCCGAGCAGTCGGACGTGGTGGCCATGGCTTACGAGGGGCAGGAGCTTTCATTCGGGCCGGAGTACATCATTCCCAAGCCCTTCGATCCGCGACTCATCACCCGGATCGCGCCGGCGGTGGCAAAGGCGGCAATGGACAGCGGCGTGGCAACGCGCCCGATCACGGATTTCGACGCTTACCGCCAGCAGCTCATCAACTTCGTTTACCACTCCGGCTTCGTGATGAAGCCGGTGTTCGCGGCGGCGAAGGCAGCGCCCCGGCGGGTGATCTACGCGGAGGGCGAAGATGAGCGCGTGCTGCGCGCCGTGCAAGTAGTGGTGGACGAGCACCTCGCCAATCCGATCCTGATCGGGCGGCCGGAAGTGGTGGAAATGCGGCTCAAACGCTTCGGGCTGCGCATCAAGCCGGGAAAGGATTTCGAGCTGGTCAACCCCGAGAGCGACGCCCGCTATCGGGAAGTGTGGACCGAATACTACAAGGTGATGAACCGCAAAGGCGTTTCCCCCGACGACGCAAAAGCGAACGTACGCCAGTCCACGACATTGATAGGCGCAATGCTGCTGCGCAGGGGCGACAGCGACGCAATGCTGTGCGGCACGTTCGGCCGCCACCAGGACCACCTGCACCACGTCGCCAACGTGATCGGCCTTAAAGCAGGAACGAGTATATTCGCCGCAATGAACGTGCTGTTGCTGGCCAAGCGCACGCTATTCATCTCGGACACCTATGTCAACGAAGACCCGGGCGTCGAACAACTGGCCGAGATCGCGATCATGGCGGCCGAGGAAGTAAAGCGCTTCGGGGTGGCACCCAGGATTGCGTTACTGTCTCACTCCAACTTCGGCAGCGATGATTCGCCCGCTGCGCTGAAGATGAGCCGGGCCCGCGACCTGATCGAGAAGCTCGCCCCGGATCTCGAGGTCGAAGGCGAAATGCACGGCGATGCCGCGCTCTCGGAATCGATCCGCAACCGCGTGCATCCGGAATCCCGGCTCAAGGGCGAAGCGAACCTGCTGATCATGCCCAATCTCGATGCCGCGAATATTTCCTTCAACCTGCTGAAAATGACCGGTGGCGAAGGCGTAACCGTGGGCCCGATCCTGTTAGGCGCGGCCAAGCCAGTACACATCCTCACGCCGACGGCGACGGTACGGCGGCTGGTGAACATGACCGCGCTTTGCGTGGTGGATGCCAACGCGCAAGAGCGCTCGCCGCTGTGACGGCCGATGCGCCGCGCCGAATGATCACTCGCTGCGGCTGCGTAGCCGCGAGGCAACACCGCCGCCCTTGATTCGCAACGCATTGCCGGAACTTGGGTACTGTTGGGGCGTCGAATCGGTTGTATCGACGTCAGGGAGGAATTCGTGAAAAACGCACCTGCTGGTGATCTCGAACGGAATGCGCGAATTTCTGCACGATGGGTGATAATTACCGCCCTGCTGCTCGGCGCGCTCCTCCCCAGCTTTCCCACACAAATCGGGGCGGCAGAGCCATTTGACCGCGGCAATCTGACCGGCTCGATCTATGTGGGCGCCGGCCGCGCATTCGACCGCGAGTACACGACCTTGGGGGGCACGCTAGGTTACATGGTCTCCGAGGGCTTGATGCTTGGCATGAGTGCGGAAACATGGGTCGGCAACGATCCCGACGTTTACAAACTCACGCCGGAACTGCGTTACACGTTCACCCGGGTCGCTCCAGTGAAACCCTACGTGGGCGCATTCATCTCGCGCACCATTTATGACGGCGTCCCGGACCGGAACACCTACGGCGTGCGCGGTGGTATCTATATGCCGTTCAGCTCGAACGCAGCCTTTAACGTTGGCGTGGTCTACGAGAAGATATCGAGTTGCGACTCATCCACTTATAGCGATTGTTCGCAGTTCTACCCCGAGGCTGGCGTGCTGTTCTCCTTCTGAGCGCCCTGCGGAAAAAAGAAAAATGGGCGCCGCAGGGTGCCCCTTTTTATCAAGCCAGCACGTAGCTGGTCTTCACCGTGGTGAAGAACTCCACCGCGTAGCGGCCCTGCTCGCGCGGACCGTAGCTCGAACCCTTGCGTCCGCCGAAGGGCACGTGGTAATCCACGCCGGCTGTCGGCAAGTTCACCATCACCATCCCGGCCTGCGCATTCTTGCGGTAATGCGAAGCGTGCTTGAGCGAGGTCGTGACGATGCCGGAGGAAAGCCCGAACGGCGTGTCGTTGGCGACCGCCAGCGCCTCGTCGTAGTCCTTGACCATCACCACCGATGCCACCGGGCCGAACACTTCCTCGCGGTTGATGCGCATGCCGTTCGCGGTATCCGTGAACAGCGCAGGTTCGAGGAAATAACCCTCGGTGTCACGCTTGAGCAGGTTGCCGCCGAACGCAAGCCTGGCCCCCTCCTTCTTCGCCTCCTCTATGTAGTAGAGGTCCTGATTGAGCTGGTTCTTGTCCACCACCGGGCCGATTTCCGTGCCCTGCTTGAGCGCGTTGTCCACCTTCAGGTTCTTCAGGCGCTCGACCACGGCACCCACGAACTTGTCGTGGATACCCTTGGTAACGATCAACCGCGAACTCGCGGTGCAGCGCTGGCCGGTGGAGAAGAAGGCGCCGTTGACCGCGCATTCGACCGCGGTTTTCAGATCGGCATCGTCCAGCACCACCAGCGGATTCTTTCCGCCCATCTCGAGCTGGAACTTGGCCATGCGGGCGACCGCTTTCGCGGCGATCTGGCGGCCAGTCTCCACCGACCCGGTGAAACTGATCGCATCCACACGCCTGTCGTTGACCAGCGCTTCGCCGACCACGCTGCCGCGGCCCATCACGAAATTGAACACGCCCTTGGGTACGCCGCTGTCCACGATGATCCTGGCGATCGCGTGCGCCATGCCGGGCACCAGGTCGGCGGGCTTGAATACCACGCAGTTTCCATAAGCCAGTGCCGGCGCAATCTTCCAGGCGGGAATCGCCGCCGGGAAATTCCATGGCGAAATAATGCCGACCACGCCGATCGGTTCGCGGGTGAGTTCGACGTCAATCCCGGGACGCACCGAGGGCAGCAGTTCTCCGGAGCGGCGCAGGACTTCACCGGCAAAGAATTTGAAAACGTTAGCCGCGCGCACCACTTCGCCGATGCCCTCCGGCAGCGTTTTGCCCTCTTCGCGTGACAGCAGCTTGCCGAACTCTTCCCTGCGGGCGAGGATTTCGTTGCCCGCCTTGTCGAGCAGGTCGGCACGCGCCTGGACGTTGAAAGCGGCCCAAGCCGGAAAGGCCGCGCGCGCGGCTTCGATTGCCCGTTCAGTCTGCGCCTTGTCGGCCTGCGCGTATTCGGCGATGACGTCGCTGGTGTCCGAGGGATTGACGTCCCTGGAAGTGGTCGCGCCCGCGACCCATTCGCCGGCGATGTAATTCTGCAGTTGTTGTGCGCTCATAGGTCCTCCTGAGGGGAGCGATTGCGGAACTGGACACTAGCACGGCGTGCGGGAGCCGGCCATCTCACGCCGAGGCGCCGGCCCTGCGGCTGCGCCGCAATGCGTGGAATGCATCCAATTCCCACGACCGCAGCGCCAGCACGATGCTCGCCGGGCGGCGCACCCCCAGCGGCAGGTTCATGTCGTCGTTGTGCAGTTCGGAAAACTCCGCGGCGAGCCGGCGCAACCTTGCGATCAGTTGCCCGCTGGATGCCGTGGACAGCATGCCGTTGATCACCATCATGAACTCGCCCGGCGCATCGAAGCGCGAGCGGAAGTACTCGGCGGCTGCGCGCGTCTTGAAGTACTGCAGGATCGGCCCGTTCGGCACCCAGGAAAAAGTGCGCGTCACCAGCAACTTGATGCGGTTCTTCGGCAGCAGCTCGAGGAACTTGATGTGGTCAAGCCTGAGCAGCAGCTGGATGCATTCGGACTTGGGGATGTCGTAGAACTCGGTGATCTGCTCCAGCGTCATGTGGTTGAGCGCGCACACCGCCGCCAGGAACAGCTTGGGGTTGCCGACAATCTCGCGTTCCTGCTCCAGGGTGAGTTGTGAAAGGTAGTTGCGCTCACTGTCCACCTCGCGCGCGAGGTCGGTGAGGCCGATGCCGGCCAACTGGCAGACCTGCTCGAAGCGCTCCAGGGTAAAATGATTGGCGGCGAACATGCGCTTTACGCTCGCCTCGGAGAGCTTAAGCGTTTTGGCCACGTGGGCATAAGTGAACTTTCTGGCCTTGAGCGCCCGTTTGAGTGCCTCCACCACCGCTGCGGTCTGAGACATGGCTCCCCCTCAAAAAGCCAGAAAGTCTAATTATGCGATACCAAACGACTATCTGGTAGCAACAACGTTTGCGGCGCTTTGCGGGGGTTGGCCAAGCCGCCACGATGGCGCCGCGTCATGTCACAGCCAATCAAACGATTCAATCGAGGATAAAAACGATGAAGAACGAGAACCTGGTTACTGCGCTCGCGGCCGCATTGACCCGCATTCCCGCCAGACCCGCTGTGAAGCCGGAAGCTGCCGCCGATCTGTTGCTGGTAACTGCGCTTCGCAACAGCGCGACCGGGCGCGACCAGATCATCCAACGCCGTATTGGCATTTACCCGGAGGTAACCGGCGCGATGTCGTGACGATCCTGTGCGGATGGGGAATGCCCCTCGCGGGGCGATCCTCCGTCGCTTGGGCCGGTCACATCAAGTGACCGGCCTTTTTTCTCCCCTGATTCCTCGCCAACCCTCGCAGAGGGTCGAGGTGAGGCGCGTCAGCGTCCGGTCTTCGCCTGCAGCGGCTTGATCAAAAAGAGGTAGCTGTCCTTGACGAGCGGTTTGTGGCAGGCGAGGCATTCGGCCTGGTTCACGCCGGCGCGCACCGTCCTGTCGGTGTTGAATATGGCGTAGTTCCAGTCGGCATTGCGCAGCAAATCGGGAAAATCATCGCCCCAGCCCGGCTGAGTCTCCATCGCGGTATAGAGTAAAAGTTTTTCCTGCTCGTAAAGCCCGTCGGCTCCGATGACCGGCTTCTTCGCCTCGTCCATCTTTGCGGCGTAAACCTCGACCAGGAAATACGATCCCTGCGGCATTGGTTTGCCCTCGCGCGCCGCGTTGAACGCCGCCTTGTTAACGTAATACTTGCGAACCTGGCCACGCTCAGGGAAGTTGATCGAATGGTAATAGATGAAATCGCGCTTGTAGTCCTCCGGGAACTTAAGACGCGTACGTTCGATATGCGCCGCAATCGCAGATACCGCGCTCGTGGCGGCACCGGGCAGGCTGCTCCAGAAAGCTGCAAGATTCCCGATGTCCGTTTCGTCGAGCTGGGATGCAATTGCATTCATCATCGCATCGGTGCGGGTTCCGTTCTTGAATGCCTTGAGTTGTTTGACCAGGTAAGCGGTCTTCTGGCCGGCGAGGTTGGGGATGGCGGCACTGACGCTGATCCCCTCCGCGCCGTGGCAGGAAGTGCAGGCGAACGCCCTGGCCTTGCCGGCATCGATGTCGGCCGAGTACGCCGGCGCCACCAGCCCAGTGGTAAGGAAAGCGTAAAGCAGCACGAATGCGAACTTCATTTCAGTTCTCCCCCGATTTGTGTTGTACGGATACCGCCCTGCAGGCGACACCCTGTGTGCTCAGATTACGCCGGTTCTTCAGGGTCCGGCAAACAGCCCGCCAGACCCCGTGCGCTTTTTTGAATGACATCGCCGGGTACGCGGTTGAATTCCGGGCTTTACCCGCGGAGCTTTGGCGCAGGCGCGTGCCGTGAGAGAATCTGCGCCTTCCGGACACCGACGCCGCCATGCCCACCCACAGCCTTGCCGCCCGCCCCGCGGTCCAGCAGCTTCGCTCCTCAAAGATCCGCGAAGTCGCCAACGCCGGGATGGGCAAAAAAGATGTGGTCGCCTTCTGGTTCGGGGAACCCGACGAGGTTACCCCGAATTTCATCCGCCAGGCCGGAATCGAAGCTCTAAACCGAGGGGAGACTTTCTATACCGAGAACCTCGGCCTTCCGGCGTTGCGCAACGCTATCGGCAACTATTTCTCTCGCCTGCATCGTCGTGGCGGAACCGGGCTCATCACCTCCGACCACATTGCGGTCACCAGTTCGGGCATGTCTGCGCTGATGCTGACCACCCAATCTCTGGTGGGGCCGGGTGACCGAGTCGTTATCGTCACACCGGTGTGGCCGAATCTGGTGGAGATTCCCAGGATTCTGGGCGCCGACACCGTCACTTTCCCGCTCAGCTTGACGCCCGCAGGCTGGATACTCGACCTCGATCGCCTGCTGGCAACGCTCGAGCCCGGAACGCGAGCGGTGTACATCAACTCGCCAAACAATCCGACCGGCTGGACCATCGATCGTGAAGCACAGCGCGCGATACTTGAACACTGCCGTGCGCACGGCATCTGGATTTTGAGCGACGATGCCTACCAGCGGTTTTTTTACGGCAACGGCGCGGCTCCCTCTTTCCTCGACATCGCCGACACAGGAGACCGCATCGTGAGCGCCAACACGTTCTCGAAATCGTGGCTGATGACCGGCTGGCGGTTGGGCTGGATCATGGCCCCGAAGGAACTCATTGCCAACCTCGGCACGCTGCTGGAATACAACACATCGTGCGCTCCGTCCTTCGTTCAGAGGGCCGGCATCGTCGCGATCGAACAGGGTGAACCCGTGATCGCCCGCACGCTCACCCGCCTGCGAAAGGCGCGCGACTTCCTGTTGGCGCGGCTGAGCGAGATTCCCGGAATCGAGGCGACGCTGCCACCCGGCGCCATGTATGCCTTTTTCAAAGTACATGGCGTTACCGATAGCCTGGCATTTTGCAAGAAATTGGTTGCTGACGCGGGACTGGGCCTGGCACCGGGTATTGCCTTCGGACCGGAGGGAGAGGGTTTCGTTCGCTGGTGCTTCGCGGCAAGCGAGGAACGCCTTGCCCAAGGCGTCGAGCGGCTGAGGAAAATGGTCACGCACCATTGAAGCAGTAAAGACATCGCGTGAGCGCAAAGACACACACTTACCGAACGACGGTCCGCTGGACCGGCAATCGAGGCAGCGGCACATCCGCCTACCGGGCATACGGACGCGATCACGAGATCGGCTCAGCCGGCAAGCCGGTCGTGCCGGCCTCTGCGGACCCGGCGTTCAACGGTGATCCGAGCCGCTACAATCCTGAGGACCTGCTGATTGCTTCGCTGTCCGGCTGCCACATGCTCTGGTACCTGCATCTGTGCGCGGTGAACAAGGTCGTGGTCGTCGAATACGAGGATAATGCGGCTGGCACCATCGAGCAAACCGCGGACGGCGGCGGCCACTTTATCGAAGTCACTTTGCATCCGGCCATCAGCATTACGGCACAGTCGAGTCTCGATACAGCGCGGCGACTGCACCACGACGCCCATGAAAAATGCTTCATCGCCAACTCGGTAAATTTTCCGGTGCGCATCGAGCCGGCGTTTCGCGTCGCCTCATAGGCCGAGCGATCGCTTTGGTTTGACGGCCGAGCACATGTCCGACTTTCTGCCCAAGCTTAGGCAACTCGAGCACGCGGCGTCGATCGTGTACGAGACGATGGCGCCGACCCCGCAATACGCCTGGCCGCTGCTCAAGATGCAACTCGGCGCGGAAATCTGGGTCAAGCACGAAAACCACACGCCCATCGGCGCCTTCAAGCTGCGTGGCGGTCTGACCTACTTCCACGATCTTGCCAAACACCGGAGCACGCCGCTTGGGGTCATCAGCGCCACGCGCGGCAATCACGGCCAGTCGGTCGGCTACGCCGCCCGGCGTTATGGAATGTCCGCCACAGTCGTCGTGCCGCACGGTAACAGCGTCGAGAAGAACGCGGCGATGCGTGCTCTCGGGGTCGGACTGGTCGAGCACGGCGCGGATTTCCAGGCAGCGCGCGAACGCGCATTGTGGATTGCGCAACAGCGCGGTCTGCACATGGTGCCCTCGTTCCACCCGCTGCTGGTGCAGGGCGTGGCTTCGTACTCGCTGGAACTGCTGCGCGCGGTGCCGGATCTGGACGTGGCGTACGTGCCGATCGGATTGGGGTCGGGGATCTGCGGGATGATCGCCGCACGCGAGGCCCTGAAGCTGAAAACGGAAATCGTCGGCGTAGTTTCCGAGCTTGCACCCGCGTACGCGCTTTCGTTCGAGCAGAAACGCGCGGTAGAGCACCCGGTCAGCACCCGCATCGCCGACGGCATGGCCTGCCGTACTCCAGAACCCGAAGCCCTGGAGATACTCTGGCACGGGATGGCGCGCGTGGTGCGAGTCAGCGACGATGAAGTCGAGGAGGCAATGAGGCTGATGTATTCGTCCACGCACAACGTCGCCGAAGGTGCTGGTGCCGCCGGACTTGCCGCCGCGACCAGGGAGCGAGACCGGCTGGTTGGACGCAAGGCCGCAGTGATCCTGTGCGGGGCAAACGTGGACCGCGACGTGTTCGCCCGGATTCTTGGCGGGAAATGAACTAGGGAAGCTTGTCACCGGGACCGCGTGGCGCGAAGATTGGCAATCGCCGACCGAAAAACAGTCGCCATGATGGCCCACGTTTCCCGATTTACCCGTCTCGCGATTGCCGCGGCAGTCGTTTTTGCCTTGCTCCCGCTGCTGCCCCGCGGCGCCGCATACGCCGTGCCGGCGGTGGCCATCTATCACGGCGAGGCGCCCGCCGCCTCCAGTCCGGGTCGCAAGATCGAGTTGCGCCTTTCGGCCGACGGAAAAATGACCTGGCTCACCGATTACCGCAACAGTCGGCCGCCGATCACCGAGGAAGGCCACTGGAACGCCCTCTCGGTTGAAGAAATCGAGGTCATCGTCGAACGCCGTGACGGCAAGCAGATCGAGCCTTCCCCCGTTCGCCTGCTGAAGCAGGGGGATACGCTACGCACCACCGCGGATTCGGCCGCCAAATTCGGCAGCCAGGGCCTGCTGCTCAAACTGGCCAAGGCCGCACCACCGCCAATCGCCGCGCCGATCACCAGAGCGATCTCTCCAATCGGGGCATGGCAATGGGAAAGCTTGATCTCCTCCCCCGAGAAACTCGCCGTCAGTCAACCGGAGCGCTACAAGCTGCAATTGCGTGCCGACGGCAAGGCGCAGGTGCTTGCGGACTGCAATCGTGGCCAGGCCAGTTATTCATTCGACGGTCGTAGAGTCAGCATCAAGATCACCGGAGTTACCCGTGCCGCCTGTGCACCGGGCTCTCTTTCCGGCCGTTTCCTCAAGTCACTGGAAGCGGCAGTCGGCCAGCGCGTCAGGGGCGAAAACCTGTATCTCGATCTGCCGGCCGATGGCGGCACCATGAAATTCGTGCGGGCGAAATAATCGGAACCATGCCGTTCGATCCCACCTCACGGCGGGGAAAGCGCGCCCGCAACGTGCTCGGCGGGCTGCTCGCCGATTGCTGCAACAATCCAGTGACCGGTTTCTTCCGCGACGGCTGCTGCAACACTGGCCCGGAAGATTACGGCGCGCACGTAGTATGCGTTCAGGTCACGAGGGAATTCCTGGAATTCTCGTTCGCGCACGGCAACGATCTCAGCACGCCGATGCCGGACTTCGGGTTCCCGGGACTGAAATCCGGCGACCGCTGGTGTCTGTGCGCCGCGCGTTGGCGCGAAGCGCTGCGTGCCGGAATGGCGCCCTCGGTGGTCCTCGCTGCAACCCATGAGCGGGCGCTTGACTATGTGAGTCTCGAAGACCTCAAAAAATACGCGCTCGATCTTCAGTAGGCGGCGCAACGAGCGCAGCGTGCCGAAAGGGATTCAGCTGGCCGCGGACCAGCGACAAGAGTGTGGCCGCAGAGTACGCCAAGAAGATACGAAGAGAGTTCGGAAAGACGTACAGGATGAGTAATACTACACGGAGAAACTCGAGGAGAAAAACTTTGAACTTATTTTCTTTGCGTACCTTCGCGCCCTTTGCGCCTTTGTGGTGAGATCGAGGCCCTGCCCGCGCTAGCCATTCTTCTTGAAGATCCGGTCCAGGTGCTCCATGTCATTGACGATCTTCCAGTCCGACGCACCAGCCGTGCGGGCGCGTCTTTCCCACCATTCCAGCCGGTCGATATAGCGGCGCGGATCCACATTGTCGGTGTCGAGTTTGGTCACGTTGAGAGCGACCACGCGAATGCCGTCGAGCCTGATCGGAAAGTCCCGGACCGTCTTGTAGTCGAGTTCTTCCTGCATGTCCGAGAAGATCACGATGGTCTTGCGCCCGGCCTGGGATTCGTTCAGAAACTCGGCAGCCAGGATAATGCCGCCGGTGATGTCAGTGTAGCGGCTGCCTTTTGCGTTTTTCGTGACCTTGGCGAATTCGCCAATCTGTTCGCTGAACGCGCGTTTCTGCGCGTTGGCCGCAAGCGGATCCTTACCCAGGCTCACTCTGGCCACGATATCCTTTTCGCTGAAACTGCGGCTCTTGACCCGCCCGACCGCAAGCGCATCGCCGGGATTGAGCGTGCCCAGAAGGTAATTCACCACCTGCTGCGCCTTGCTGGTCTCCTTGGCGTAGGTGCCGGAGGTATCGATCAGCATGTACACCGCCTGGTTGTGATTGGTCGCGGGCCCGCAGGCAACGATGAAAAGCAGTACCCCGAGCGCCGCTAGACTAGATGCCCCTCTCATAGCGCCTCCTCGGATCCGGACGCGCGCTTTAGCGGCGGCACCGGGCGCAGCTTGTTGCGG
>JBQTIV010000150.1:0-11668 GCA_052387775.1 Betaproteobacteria bacterium | reverse complement strand
GTATTGTACGAGGCCAAGCCGGGGGCAAACGTGGGTGTGGGGGTGCGGACGGGGTTGTGGGTGGGGGCGGCTTTATGGGGTGGTAGTTGGGGGGGGTTGTGGTGCGGGGGGCCGTGCACGGGGGTTGTATTGAAGCCACCGAGCAGGGCGGCCAGCACGACAAGCCACGCCATGGACAGCCCGATCATGCGGCCGCCTCCATCTGCCGGGTCGGCAGAGCCACTCGCAGGTGTGCGCCGGGATTGCCGTCGTAAATGACTTCTGCGCTGCCCTGGTGCGCTGCTGCATATTCGCGCACGATCGCCAGCCCTAGCCCCGTTCCTTTCACCGGGCCGGTGTATGCCGTATTGCCCTGGTAGAAAGGCTCGAATACGCGCCTGTTCTCTTCGGGAGAAATGCCGGGACCTTCGTCCATGACGTCGATCACCGCATCGGCGCCGCGCCGGCGCAGCTGAATGCGGATGGTGCCGCCTACGGGCGAGAACTTGATGGCATTTGAAAGCAGGTTGTCGATGATCGCGTCTACTTTGTTCTCGTCGGCTTCGATCTGGAGGTCGGCGGCGGCGAGCTTCAGGCTCATATTCTTGCTGCGCATCGTCAACGAATGCTGTTGTGCAACGCGCACCACCATGGCTTTTAGATCGAATTGCGAAAACGTCAGTGCCGAAGTATGAAACTGTGCGCTGTGATAACTCAACAAGTCCTCAATCAGCTTCTGCAGCCGCAAGGTGTTTTGCCTGAGGATGCGGGCGATTTCGAACTGGCCCGCGCTCATTTTTCCGGTCACCTCATCAGACAGCAGTTCTACTCCTTCGCGCAGTGCCGTCAGCGGTGTTTTCAGTTCGTGCGATACGTGGCGCAGAAAGCGCGATTTCTGTTGTTCCAGATCGAGCAGACGCAGTCGCAGCCAGTCGAGCTGGCGTCCCAAAGATTCCAGGTCGGCCGGCCCGCTGACGGTAATGCGCGCATCGAATCGACCCTCACCCAGATTCTGGATTGCCGATTCGAGCTGGGCGATCGGCTTGGAGATCAACAACGTCGCGCCAAAGACCAGCAGAAGCGCGATCGGAACCAATGCCAGCAGCTGCCAGTAGATAAAGCGCTGCACTTCGCCCGCCATCTTCTGCATGGTGTCAACTTCGCGATCCATCAGCAAGTTGCCTTGCTCGTCGAGCGCGCGCGCCGCCTCCGACAGGGCGGCGAGCTCGATTGACGCCGACCCGATGACCCTCGACTTTGCTCCCGACTGTCCGACGCGATCATAGAGCGCAGCTTCCTTGGCGCGCAGCGCCTCAAGCGCCAGTTTCTGCCGCGCATCCAGCGGCAGCGTCGCCATTCTGCGGGCGGTATCCACGAATCGTTCATGGGCGAGCCCGTAACCCTGCAGCAGCGACGGCTCGCCGATGATTGCGAACTGACGAACGCTGCGCTCCATGTTGGTGATCTGTTCGATCAGGAAGCGGCTGTTCTGCGTGGCCTGTACCGCCTGGTAAACCGCGCGTTGGCTGTGGGTGGCGAGCTGGTGAATCGAGAAGGCGTTGTTGATGAGCGCGAAAATAAGCGGCAGGACGGCGAGAGAAAAGCCAGCCAGAATCAACTTCAGAAACGAGCGCGGGTAGTACAGCTGCATACGGACTCATTTCCTCTTGGTCGCCGAACGGACTGGATCGCTTGCCTGACCTGGGCTACCCATGGCCCACGTGAAGCGGCGAATCCCCGCGTTACCGGAGCGCGTCAATCGCCGCGCCGGGAGAACGCGTACTATCGCATGGAACCCATCTCCGTGCCACGCGGACCGTTGATTCTATGGGAAAGTTTGCGCTGGCGGCTAGCGCAGGAGTCGCGCTTCGGCCCGCCCAAACAGGCCAAAATCCGCGGCCACTTGATCGCCAGGCGCGATCGCCACCGGCACCACGCAAGTGCCGGTCGTTACCACCTGTCCAGCGCGCAGCGTTTCGCCGATGACGCAAAGTTCGTTGACGATCCAGCTAAGCGCCAGGCGTGGATCGCCAAGCACATTGGCGCCTTTGCCCTTTCCTGCGAGCTTGCCGTTTACCCACGCTGACGCGGGGTGCTCGGCCAGGTCATGCCGACGCCAATCGGCACCCGTCGCCGGCCCCAGTACGAAGTAGCTGGCGCAGGCATTGTCGGCGATGAGTTGCGCGGCGCCGACTCTGGCGAAGTCCCGATAACGGGAATCCGGAATTTCGATGGCCGGATGCAGGGATGCCACTGCATCCAGCACTTCATCCGTCGAATATGCGGCTGCGCGCGGCGGCAGATCGCGCGACATGCGGAAGGCGAACTCGGCCTCCGCAACCTTCATCAGGTTATTGATCATCGGTACGCTGGCGTCCGACTGAAACGCGCGTTTCTCGAGAAGCCGGCCGGCCAGTGGTCCTTCCACGCCTATGTGTTTCTGGCCGGCCTGACTGGTAGCGGCTATCTTCCATCCGAACAATGCCTGACCGGACAAACGGGCCACTTGCGACTGCACTTCGTAACCGTCCTGCCGGCTCGTGGGCCGGCAATCGGCGGGAAGGCCATCGACGCGATCATTGGCCTGCCACGTGTTCCAGATGATCTTGGCGGCCTGCTCTGCGGCCCGGCGGTCCATGCTTGTCCCCCTGCAAAAATATTGTCCTGCCGCTTACTATCCGGCGACCGATTGTTTGACGACGTTGACCAGAGGTTCCCCGCGGGCCAAGCGATCGAGATTTCCGGCGATCACCCTGCAGCGTCGTGGCCGCAACCCCTCCGTCCATCCCGATGCATGCGGCGTCATGATGACATTCTCCAGTTCGCGGAAGGGCAAGTTCGAAGGCTCTCCGCGGGCATCCCCCGGGGCGGGGTATTTGAACCAGGTGTCGATCACCGCACCGCCGATGCGCTTGTCCCTGCACGCCTCGAACAGGGCGCGTTCGTCTATCAGAGCGCCGCGCGCCACGTTGATGATCACGGCGCCCGCTTTCATCTGTCCCAGTTGATTCGCGCCGATCACCCCGGCGGTCGACGGTTCCAGCGGCAACGCCAGAACGACGAAGTCGGACTGACGCAACAGTGCGGGCAGGCGATCCATCCCGCCCACGCGCTCCACGAACTCATCGGCGCGCCGCGCAGTGCGGCTGCAGGCCAGCACCCTCATCCCAAAGGCGCGTGCGCGGCGCGCGACTTCGCGACCGATACGGCCATAGCCAATGATGCCGACAACCTTGCCATACAGCTCATCGTGACGCGGTCCGAGGAAGGCAGAGCCATACCAATGGCCGCGTCGCAGCGCCGCATCCAACCGCGGGATCCCGATTACCCACTGCAACATTGCCGAGAGAATGTATTCGGCAATGCCGATTTCGTGTTCGTAGACGTTGCAAACAGCCGCCTGTGCCGGCACCGAGTCGAAGGCGATGTCGTCGGTGCCGGCGCCGGGAAGCTGAAGCAGCTGCAGCCTGGGCGCCGGTGGCATGTCAGTGGGCCAGTTCATCGAAATCATCGCGTCGGCATGCAGAATCTTGAGCGCCAATTCATCGCGGTTGCTGCTGTCCGCGACATCGATGGTCCACGAAGTCGTCAGAAAATCGGGTATGAGGGCAAGGCGCCCGTCGTTATCTGTCTTCTTGATGAGTAGTTTCATTTCTCTTGCGTCGAAGGCGATCTGGTCCGCAACACAGGCCGCGAATCGCGAGAAAGGGCTGACGTTGACGTCATTCTGGTGCCGGGAGGGGGAATCGAACCCCCATGGTGTTGCCACCGCGGGATTTTGAGTCCCGTGCGTCTACCAATTCCGCCATCCCGGCATTTTTCGTGACACTGCCCGCTTGTTGCGGGATTTTGGCTCCGGCCGGGCTTTGCCCTTAACTTACCGAGGCCAAGTTAGCCTTCGCCGCAACAACGCGCACGGCGCGTTGTTGTGAGTCCCGTGCGTCTACCAGTTCCGCCTTCCCGGCACATACAGTGATTCCCCGTGCATGTGCTCAACGCGCCATCCGGCACGGGAGCGCAATTATCCTGGAATTCGGCGTTGCGGAGCAACCGGGACATTGACCTGCGGCCGATATAATGCGCGCAATGAAAATCGAAGATTTCGACTATGAGCTTCCGCAGGCCCTGATCGCGCAGAATCCCGCCGCTCAACGAAGTGCCAGCCGGCTGCTGTACCTTGACGGCGCAAGCGGAAGATACGCCGATCATTTTTTTGTCGATCTACCATTGCTCATGCGTAGCGGCGACCTGCTGATCCTCAACGACACCAAAGTGATCAAGGCACGGCTGCAGGGCGCCAAGGAGTCGGGGGGCAAGGTGGAGGCTCTCATCGAGCGCATCGTGAGCCCGCGCCGTGCGCTGGCGATGTTAAGGACGAGTCACGTCCCCAAACCCGGGCAACGAATCCGTTTCGACGCACTTGCGCACGCCACGATGATCGAGCGGCAGGGAGAGTTCTTTGTCCTGGAATTCAGCGACGACGTGGCCGGGGTGCTCGAGCGTATCGGCGAAGTCCCGCTGCCGCCATACATCGAGCGCGGTGCAGAAAGCGACGACCAGGCGCGCTACCAGACGGTTTACGCGCGTGTGCCGGGAGCCGTGGCGGCGCCCACTGCCGGGCTGCATTTCGACGAGGAATTGTTGCAGCGCCTCGTACAAATCGGCGTGCGTGTTGCCTACATAACTCTGCACGTCGGCGCCGGCACCTTCCAGCCGGTTCGGGTGGACGATGTCGAACAGCATGTCATGCATGGCGAAACCTACCAAGTTCCCGCGGAAACGGCGCAGGCCGTGGCAGAAACGCGTGCCCGCGGCGGGCGCATTACCGCGGTGGGGTCCACCAGCCTGCGTGCGCTCGAGTCGGCGGCGCAGTCGGGCACCTTGATGCCTGGCGGCGGGGAGACCCGCCTTTTCATCCGTCCGGGTTACCGCTTCAGGATCGCGGAGCGCCTGCTCACCAACTTTCACCTGCCGCGGTCAACGCTGCTGATGCTTGCCTGTGCTTTTGCCGGGACCGAGCATATCCAGAACGCCTATCGTCATGCGGTTGACGGCCGCTACCGCTTCTTCAGTTACGGCGACGCCATGCTGATCGACAGAGCCGCAACATCGGGTCGGTGATCATGCGATTCGAAATCCTTGCCCGGGACGGGCCGGCGCGCCGCGGCCGCCTCACGCTGGCGCACGGCACCGTGGAAACGCCGGCATTCATGCCGGTTGGCACCTATGGCGCGGTCAAGACGATGAGTCCTGAGGATCTGCGCTCGGTCGGGGCGCAGGTGGTGCTCGGCAACACGTTTCACCTCTGGCTTCGTCCGGGCCTTGAGGTGATCAGGGCGCACGGCGGGCTGCACCGCTTCACCGGCTGGGACGGCCCGATCCTCACCGATTCCGGCGGCTTCCAGGTATTCAGCCTCGGCGAAATGCGCAAGATTACCGAGGAGGGAGTCAGATTCCGATCGCCCGTCAACGGTGATGCGTGTTTCCTTTCGCCGGAGGAATCAATGGGCATCCAGCGCGTGCTTGGCTCCGACATTGCCATGATCTTCGACGAGTGCACTGCGTTTCCGGCCGATCGGCGGCAGGCGGCAGAGTCGATGCAGTTGAGTTTGCGCTGGGCGCGGCGCAGCCGGCGCGCCCACGAGGGAAACGGCAATGCCCTGTCCGGTATCGTTCAGGGGGGCATGTATGAGGACCTGCGGGAGGCGTCGCTGAAGGGCCTGACGGACATCGGCTTCGATGGTTACGCAATCGGCGGGCTGTCGGTGGGGGAATCCAAAGAAGACATGCAGCGCATCCTGCGCCACACCGCGCCCAGCCTGCCTGCGGGTGCGCCGCGCTATCTAATGGGCATGGGCACGCCTGCCGACATCGTCGCCGCGGTTGCGAGCGGCATTGACATGTTCGATTGCGTCATGCCTACGCGCAATGCCCGCAACGGCTGGATTTTTACCCGCAACGGCACCATCCGGCTGCGTAATTCGCGATACCGCGACGACACCGGCCCACTGGACCCGGCGTGCGAATGTTATACCTGCCGGCATTTCTCGCGCGCCTATCTGCATCACCTGCAGCGAATCAACGAGATTCTCGGCGCGCATCTGAACACTGTGCACAATCTGTTCTACTATCAGGAATTGATGCGGGGACTGCGCGATGCCATCGGCGCGGGAAGGTTTTCGGAACATGCGGCCGGGCTGCGTCTTGAGCAGGTATAGCCATGCTAAAATGCGCCACTTTTCAGACTCGGCGCCGCTGTTTCGCCGGGTGCGACAGGCCGAATGGACCGATGCCTGACGACGGAAGAAGTGCGCTGACAAGTCGGTCGAAACCTGGAGCGGAGGAACTACGTGTTGATCAGTAATGCATTTGCGCAAGCCGCAGCCGCAACAGGAGGCATGGACATGTTCGGACTCCTGCCCCTCGTCCTGATGTTCGTGCTGCTGTACTTCCTGATGATCCGCCCGCAGGCAAAGCGGGCCAAGGAGCATCGCGCCATGCTTGGTGGATTGCAAAAGGGGGACGAAGTGGTCACTGCCGGCGGCGCGCTCGGAAAAATTACCAGGGTCGGCGACAACTTCGTGTCGGTGGAAATCGCCCCGAACATCGAAATCCAGGTTCAGAAGTCCTCGATCACGACCTTGTTGCCCAAGGGAACCATCAAGACCGCCGGCCAGGGCTGAGGCGCGACGTCGCGCGAATCCTCATGCCCGACATTGCGCGCCCAATGGACCGCAGATGAATCGCTACCCGCTCTGGAAGTACATCATCATCGCCGTCGCCCTGGTCGTCGGCTTTCTTTATACGCTGCCCAATTTCTTCGGCGAAGTGCCGGCGGTGCAGATCTCACCGGGCAAGTCCACCGCAAAAGTCGACGAGCCGTTGCGCGCGCGCGTGGAACAGGCGCTGGGACAGGCCAACATCGTTCCCGACGGCGTCTTCCTCGAGGCAAACAGCATCAAGGTGCGTCTGGGCAACACCGACACCCAACTCAAGGCCAAGGATGTCCTGCAGAACGCGTTGGGTGAAAACTACGTGGTAGCGCTCAACTTGCTGTCGAGTTCGCCGCATTGGCTCACCCGGGTAAATGCGCTGCCGATGTACCTCGGTCTCGATCTGCGCGGCGGCGTGCATTTTCTTCTGCAGGTCGACATGGCCGGCGCGCTTACCAAGGCAGCGGACCGGTACGCCGCCGATATCCGTACCACCCTGCGCGCCAAGGAGATTCGCTACAGCGGCATCGCGCGGGAAGGCCAGACGGTGCAGGTCAGGTTCCGCGACGCCGAAGCGCGGGACAAGGCTGTCGTGGAAATCCAGCGCCAGAATCCGGATGTGCTGCTCACCGCTGGCGACCCCGGCAGGGAGTTTCCGGTCACGGTTTCCCTGAGACCCGAAGTGCGGAAACGAATCCAGGACTTCGCGCTTCAGCAGAATATTACGACCCTGCGCAATCGCGTCAACGAACTCGGCGTCGCCGAGCCGATCGTGCAGCAGGCAGGCCTGGATCGGGTGGTCGTGCAACTGCCGGGCGTGCAGGACACCGCCAAGGCCAAGGACATTCTGGGCCGCACTGCAACGCTGGAAGTGCGCATGGTGGACGAAGAGCACAGCGATAGCGCCTCGTTGCAGGCGGCGGTCGGCGGGCAAGTGCCGTTCGGAGCTGAACTGCTCTACGACCGCGAAGGCGTGCCCTATCTGCTAAAGCGGGAAGTGGTTCTTACCGGAGATCGCATTTCCGACGCCCAGCCTGGCTTCGACAACCAGACAGGCGAGCCGGCGGTGCACATCAATCTGGACGGCCGCGGGGCAACGATATTCCAGCAGATCACCCGCGAAAGCGTAGGCAAGCGTATGGCGATGGTGCTGGTGGAGAAGGGCAAGGGAGAAGTGGTGACGGCACCGGTGATCCGCGCGGAGATTCCGGGTGGACGCGTTCAAATCAGCGGCAGGATGACCACGACCGAGGCGCGCGACGTGGCGCTGTTGCTGCGTGCCGGCGCGCTGGCAGCGCCGATGGAAATCGTCGAGGAACGCACGGTTGGCCCGAGCCTGGGTGCGGACAACATCCGGCGCGGTTTCGATTCGACACTGATCGGCTTTACCGCGATCGCCATCTTCATGATCGCGTATTACAACGTCTTCGGCGTGATCTCGGTGCTTGCGCTGGCAGCGAACCTCATGCTGCTGGTCGCGCTGTTGTCGATGCTGCAGGCGACGCTGACGCTGCCGGGTATTGCGGCGATTGCGTTGACGCTGGGCATGGCCATCGACGCCAACGTTCTGATCAATGAGCGGATCAGGGAGGAACTGCGCAACGGCACGACGCCGCAGGCGGCGATATCCGCCGGCTACGAACGCGCCTGGGCGACGATTCTGGATTCGAACATCACCACTTTGATTGCCGGCATTGCCTTGTTCATGTTCGGCAGCGGGCCGGTGCGCGGCTTCGCCGTGGTGCACTGTCTCGGCATCATGACTTCGATGTTCAGCGCGGTGGTGATTTCCCGCGGTATCGTCAACCTGATGTTCGGTGCGCGCCGCAAGCTGGAGAAACTGCCGATCGGCAACACCAATTGGTACCGGCGCCAGCCGGCCACCTGAGAATAATCCACCGAGGGCTTCCCGCAGAGGTCGACTAGATGGAATTTTTCCGCATCCGCAAGGACATCCCCTTCATGCGCCATGCGTTGGTGTTCAACGTCATTTCGTTGATCACCTTCATTCTGGCGGTGTTTTTTCTGCTGACGAGGGGACTGCATCTCGGGGTCGAGTTTACCGGCGGCACGGTGATGGAGGTGAACTACGGCCACGCGGCCGATGTCTCGACGATACGCGAGACCTTGAACCGCATCGATCTGAGCGACGCGACGGTGCAGAGTTTTGGCAGTTCTCAGACCGCATTGATCCGGCTGCCGAGCAAGCAGGGCGAAACCGGCGCACAACTGTCGGAGCGTGTCATCAAGGCGCTGCGCGAGGACGATTCGACGGTGGAGCTTCGGCGGGTGGATTTCGTGGGCTCGCAGGTTGGCAGGGAACTGGTGGAGAACGGTGCGTTGGCGTTGTTACTGGTGTCCATCGGCATCGTCTGCTATTTGTGGGTGCGCTTCGAATGGAAATTCGGCGTATCCGCGATCATCGCCAACCTGCACGACGTGATTATCATTCTGGGATTCTTCGCGTTCTTCCAATGGGAATTCTCGCTGCCGGTGCTGGCCGCGGTGCTCGCCGTGTTGGGCTATTCGGTCAACGAGTCAGTGGTGGTTTTTGACCGAATCCGCGAGAATTTCCGCAAGATGCGCAAGGCCGACACGCCGGAAATCATCAACAACGCGATTACGCGCACCATGTCGCGCACCATCATCACCCACGGCAGTACCCAGTTGATGGTGACCTCGATGCTGATTTTTGGCGGCGAAACCCTGCACTATTTTGCCCTGGCGCTGACCATCGGCATCTTGTTCGGCATCTACTCCTCGGTGCTGGTGGCGAGCCCGCTGGTGATGTGGCTGGGCGTGACGCGCGAAGATTTCCTCAGACCCGAGAAGAAAAAAGAGGAAGCCGTCGTCTAATCCGACGACGGATCCGCGATGGATCTGATCGCAGGCTTCCTCGATCTGGTTGTCCACCTCGACCAGCACTTGCGCGCGCTGGCGCAGAATTACGGCAACTGGATCTATGCAATTCTTTTTCTCATCGTCTTCCTCGAGACCGGGCTGGTCGTCACACCCTTCCTGCCGGGAGATTCGCTGCTGTTCGTTGCCGGGACGATCGCGGCGGCCGGCGAACTGCACGTACATGCTTTGGTGTTGCTGCTGATTCTGGCAGCGATCATCGGCGATTCGGTGAACTATGCCGTCGGCCGTTATATCGGCCCGCGGGCGTTCCGCTTCGAGGACTCGCATTTCTTCAAGCGCGCCTATCTGGAGCGCACCCACGCTTTTTTCGAAAGGCACGGCGGCAAGACCATCGTCATCGCCCGCTTCGTGCCGATCGTCCGTACCTACGCGCCCTTCGTTGCCGGGATCGGCGCCATGAGCTACCGGCACTTTCTGCTCTTCAACGTGACCGGTGCGATACTGTGGGTGGTCTCGCTTACCTACGCGGGCTACTTCTTTGGCAACCTGCCGCTGGTAAAAGACAATCTCACCCTGGTGATTGCCGGCATCATCGTGCTTTCGATCACGCCGGGGATCATCGAGTTCTGGCGCGCGCGGCGCGTGGTGTAAGCGCGGATGCTCAGATGCGCTTCGCCAGCTGCGCGGCAAGCCCCGTGTAAGTGGCCGGGGTGAGCTTTAGCAGGCGCTCTTTCTCGGGCTGCGGAATGGTGAGCGCGCGGATGAACTGGTGCAGGGAGTCGCGGGTGATACCATCTTTGCCGCGGGTGAGCGCCTTCAACTGCTCGTAGGCGTCCTCGATTCCGTATCGTCTCATGACCGTCTGGATCGGTTCGGCCAGCACTTCCCAATTTGCTTCCAGGTCGGCGCCGATACGTTTCGGGTCGGGCTCGAGCTTGTTCAGGCCCCGGAGACAGCCGTCATAGGCGAGCAGGCCGTAACCGAGCGCAACGCCGAGGTTGCGCAGCACAGTCGAGTCGCTAAGGTCGCGTTGCCAGCGCGACACCGGCAGCTTGGAAGCCAGATGGACAAGCAGGGCGTTGGCCAGTCCGAGATTACCTTCCGAATTCTCGAAATCGATCGGGTTTACCTTGTGCGGCATGGTGGATGAACCGACTTCGCCTTCCCTGGTCCCCTGTTTGAAATAACCGATAGAGATGTATCCCCACATGTCGCGGTCGAGATCGAGCAGCACCGTGTTGATCCCCGCATAGGCATCAAGCAGTTCGGCGATGCAGTCGTGCGGTTCTATCTGGGTGGTGTAGGGGTTGAATTCGAAGCCCAGCTTCTCCACAAAGGTTCTGCAGAATTTCTCCCAGTCGAAATCCGGGTAGGCCGCGAGGTGCGCATTGTAATTGCCGACGGCGCCGTTGATCTTGGCCGTGAGCGCGGCGCTGGCGACGCGATCGCGCTGGCGGCGCAGACGATGAACGACGTTCGCCAGTTCCTTGCCCAGCGTGCTCGGTGTGGCCGGCTGGCCGTGGGTGCGCGTAAGCATGGGCAGTTCGGCATGGGCGTGCGCCAGGCCGACCAGTTTGTCCACCAGCGCGTCGATGGCCGGGAGCAACACCTGCGATCGCGAATCCCGCAGCATGAGCGCGTAGCACAGGTTATTGACGTCCTCGGATGTGCACGCAAAGTGGATGAACTGGGTGATTCCGGCGATTTCACTGTTGCCCGAGAGTTTCTCCCGCAGCCAGTATTCGATGGCCTTGACGTCGTGGTTGGTGCGGGTTTCTATGGTTTTGACGGCTTCGGCCTCGGCGACCGAGAATCCGCCGACCAGTCCGTCGAGTTGCGCGATGGTTGCGGACGCGAGCGGCTTGATCTCGGCAAGCCCCTTGGCTGCTGCCAGCGCCTTCAGCCACTCGATCTCGACGAATACGCGGTAGCGGATCAGGCCATATTCGCTGAAGTAGCGGCTAAGCCCTGCGACCTTGTCCCGGTAGCGGCCGTCAAGCGGGGACAGGACGGTGAGAGGAATGGGATGAGTCATCCAACTATCTAATCAGTATGAATAATTTTAACACGATGAGCGTCGTAGCCGGGGTCTTTCAGTGACCCGCAAGGCGTCC
>JBQTIV010000149.1:0-9441 GCA_052387775.1 Betaproteobacteria bacterium | reverse complement strand
TCCCGATAACTTGGCGGCAGGCGGTAGAAGCCGATCAGCGACAACTACTCGAGGATTTTCCGGTTGCTGTCGATGCGCAAAGGGAAGCCGCCGACGATGTTGCGTTTCGCCGCCTCCAATTCCTGCTGCGTCGGACCGTCTGCGAAAAATTTCGCCAGCGTGTCGCGCGCCACTTTGAGGGTTTCCCCGGCCTGATCTTTCCTGGTCTGCAGGCCGATCTGGAACGGTCCCTGTTGTGCAAGCGGGCTGAAGTAACTGTATGCACTGTAGGCAAGACCGCGTTTCTGGCGGATTTCGTCGTTGAGACGGGAGGAGAATCCGCCGCCACCGAGAACGTAATTGCCCACCCACAACGGAAAGTAATCGGGATCGAGGTGTTTGATCCCCGGCTGGCCGATCAGGATGTGCGCCTGCGTGGCTTGATGCGCGATCGAGTTCGTCTGTTCCCTGGCAAGGCGCGCCACTGGCGGCAGCGGCGCCGCCGCGTTCAACCCCGAAGTCAACTGCTCGGCGATCGCGCGCGCCTGATCGTGGTTTAGGTCGCCGATGATGGAAACCACCGCATTCCTGGCGGAAAAATGGCGGAGGTAGAAACCCACCGTATCGTCGCGGGTGAGCCCTGCGACCGTGTCGATTTCTCCCGGACCGCGCAACGAATAGGGATGGCCCGCAAAAAGCAGCCGCTTGAACTCGCGGTCGGCAATCGTCTCGGGTTTGGTATTGGCCTCCTTCAACGCTGCCAGTACCCGCTCTTTCTCGCGTTCGAAGATCAGCTGCGGGAACGTCGGCCTTTGCAGGATGCGCGACAGCACATCCAACGCCTCGTCGCGTTCGCGCACGCTCGACAGCGTCCGCAGCCCATAGCCGGCGCGGTCCATGTCGAATCGTCCGCCGACTTCCGCACCGACGTCGGCGAGGCGTTCCGCGATCTGGTTCTCATCGAAACCTTTCACGCCCAACCGCAGCATGCGCAGTGTTAGGGCGGCCAGACCGGACTTGTCGCGCGTGTCGCGGCTGGTTCCGGCCGGGAAATCCACTGCCACGTCCAGCAGCGGCAGATCATGCGTCTCGACGAACAGCACCCGCGCGCCACTGGCCGTCTGCCATTGCCGGATCGGCAGCGTGGCGTGCGCGGCGAAAGCGTACGCGAGCGTGGCGAGTAGCAGCAGTCGTGCTGCCGCTTTCAGTCTACTGGTCACGGCCGTCTCCCGCCTTCGGTTCCGGGCGCGCGCCAGTGGCTAGCGGCTGCGGGTCGAGCACCGCTACCGTCAGGTTGTCGTCCACCAGATACTTGCGCGCCACCTCGCGGACCTGTGCAACGCTGACTTCCTGGAATTTCTTCAACTGCCGGTCCACTGAATCGTGGGGCAGTCCTGTCGTATCCAGCACGCCGATGCGCATCGCCTGGTAGAACACCGAGTCCTGCGCGAAGACCTGCGCCGCGATGACCTGCACCTTGACGCGGCGCAACTCGTCTTCGCTTATGCCTTCTTCCACCACGCGCCGGATCTGCTCGCGCAACGCCGTTTCCACTTCGGCCGCACTTCGGCCCTCCGCGGGGACCCCGTCGAGCAAAAACAGTCCGGGTCCGCGGTTGGTGATGTCGTAGCTCGAGCCCGCAGAGTTGGCAATACGGTCGTTTTTCACCAGTTCTCTGGGAAGCCGCGCCGCCGCAGATCCGTCGAGCACACCACCCAATACCGACAGCGCGTACGGCTCCCAATCTTGGTCGACATCGCGCAACACCGGCACCTGATACGCCATCAACAGGTAAGGCTGTTGCGCACGCGCTTTTACGCTGATGCGTTTTACGCCCCGTTGCGGCGGCTCCACGTGCGCCTTTCGCTGCGGCAGCGTGCGTGCCGGAATCGGGCCGAAGAATTTCTCGGCGAGGCGGAATACCTCCTCGATTTGCACGTCGCCGCTCACCACCAGTGTGGCGTTGTTCGGCGCGTACCAGGTCTTGTACCAATCCCTGGCGTCGGCAAGCCGCATCTTTTCCAGATCGTCCATCCAGCCGATGACCGGTGTGCGATAGGGATGAGCCGCATACACCGTCGCCATCATCAACTCCGAGAGCTGCGCATGCGGATTGTCGTCGGTGCGCATGCGCCGCTCTTCCATGATGACCTTCATTTCCCTGGCGAACTCTTCTTCGGAAAACTGCAGATTCACCATGCGGTCGGCCTCGAGTTCAAGTGCCAGCGCGAGCTTGGATTTGTGCAGTTGCTGGTGGTAGGCGGTGTAATCGCGCGAGGTGAACGCGTTGTCGCGGCCTCCGGCGCCGGCAATGAGCCTGGAGAATTCGCCGAGCGGCACTTTTTGCGTGCCCTTGAACATCATGTGCTCGAGCACGTGCGCCACACCCGTGGTGCCGCTCACTTCATCCATGCTGCCGGCGCGATACCACACCATGGACACCGCCACCGGGGAGCGATGATCCTCCTTGACGATGATCTTCAGGCCGTTGGCGAGCGTGCGTTGCGCCGTGCCGGACGCAGCCCCCGCCGGAACCGCGCAGACCAACGCCGAGAACAAAACCGCCCAGCGCGCGCGCGCAAGTTTATCGAGCATGCTTATGGATGAGCCAGGAACAAACAGAATAGAATTGCGGCTGCCTGATTTCGTGAACTGCTGTGACAGCGCCAAAGTATGTTGAGTTTCCTCAAGCGTGACAAGGACGCAGCGAAAAAAGACAGCGGCGAGAACCACTGGGCGGCAAGGCTGCGCCGGGGGCTCACCGCCACCCGCTCGCGGCTCGGTGCCCGGCTCGCCGCGGTATTCAGCGGCGGGCGCAAGGTGGACGAGCAGCTCTTCGAGGACCTCGAAGCGGTACTGCTGTCCTGCGACGTCGGCGTGGATGCAACGCGCCATCTCCTCGAGCAGACGCGGGCGCGTGCGCTGCGCGGCCGCATGCAGGACGCGGCGCAGATTCGCGATGCGTTGCGGCAGGCGTTGCTCGAGCTGCTCGCGCCGCTGGAGCAACCACTCGACCTTTCCCGCGCCAAACCCTTCGTGATACTGATGGCGGGCGTAAACGGCGCTGGCAAGACGACGTCCATTGGCAAGCTCGCCAGCTTTTTCCGCAGCCAGGGAAAATCCGTCCTGTTGGCGGCCGGGGACACCTATCGCGCTGCGGCGCGCGAGCAATTGAAAATCTGGGGCGAACGCAACGACGTCGCCGTGGTCGCCCAGGAAGGCGGCGATACCGCTGCGGTCATCTTCGATGCCGTTCACTCGGCGCTTTCCAAGGGCATCGATGTCGTGATCGCCGATACCGCGGGTCGGCTGCCGACCCAGCCACAGCTGATGGAGGAGATCAGGAAGGTGAAACGGGTGATCGCCAAAGTGATCCCGGAGGCCCCGCATGAAGTTCTGCTGGTGCTGGATGCCAACACCGGACAGAACGCGATTGCGCAGGTGAAGGCGTTCGACCAGGCGCTGGGAGTGAGCGGAATCATCCTGACCAAGCTCGACGGCACCGCCAAAGGCGGCGCCATCGCCGCCATTGCGCGCCACAAACCCATCCCGCTGCGCTTCGTTGGCGTCGGCGAGGGCGTCGATGATCTGCGGCCGTTCTCCGCCGAGCAGTTCGTGGAGGCATTGTTCGAATGAGGCAATGCCGGCAGCCGCGTAATGATGGCCGATCGTTGCAATGGCGGGACGCCGTTTCGCTTCTTGCGCCTTCGATTCTGCCCGCATCCCGATGACAGCCTCGCGCATGATCAGCGTCAGCCATGTATCCAAGCGCTACGCCGGCGGTTACGAAGCGCTGCGCGACGTGACCTTCACGGTGGTGGCGGGCGAAATGGCGTTTATCACCGGTCACTCGGGCGCGGGCAAGAGCACGCTGCTGAAACTGATCGCCGCGATCGAGATGCCGACGACCGGCGGCGTAATCATCAACGGCCAGAACGTCTCGGCGATGAGTTCCGGCGCTATTCCTTATCTACGCCGTAATTTCGGCCTGATTTTCCAGGACCACAAGCTGCTTTTCGATCGCAACGTGTTCGAGAACGTGGCCCTGCCGCTGGCGATCACCGGCTTTCCGCGCCGCGAGATCGCGCGGCGGGCGCGCGCCGCACTCGACAAAGTTGGCCTGCTGGGGCGGGAAAAAGCCAGGCCGATCACCCTCTCGGGCGGCGAGCAACAAAGGCTTTGCATCGCCCGCGCCATCGTCAATCGCCCGGCCATCCTGCTCGCCGATGAGCCTACGGGAAATCTCGACGCCGCCTATGCCGAGGAAATCATCGGCATGTTCAAGTCGTTCAATCAGGTCGGCGTGACGGTCGTGATCGCCACCCACGACGAGGCGCTGATCGGGCGCCTCGGCCCGCGCATCCTGCACCTCGACCACGGCAGGCTCGCCGCGTGAACTGGCTGCTGGCCCACTTCGACACGCTGCGCGAGAGCCTGGTCAGGCTGGCGCGTCAGCCGTTCGCAACCGGGTTGAATGTGATTGTGATCGGAATTGCATTGTCGTTGCCGGTCGGTTTTTATCTTGGCATCGACAATCTGCAGGCGTTTTCGCGCCAGCTTTCCAGCGACCCGCAGATCAGTGTGTTCATGGCCATGGATGCGGACCAGGCCGATGTATCGGCAGTGGAGCGGCGTCTGCGCAGCCATCCCGAAGTCGGCCGCGTCGATTTCATCGCGCGCGAGCAGGCGCTGGCCAAGCTCAAACGCAGCTCCGGACTGGCGGACGTGCTGACCGAACTGGAACGAAACCCGCTGCCCGATGCCTTCGTGGTAACGGCGCGGACCAACGACCCGGCCACGTTGGAGGCACTGCGCGATCAGGCTGGGCGCTGGCCGAAGGTCGAACATGTGCAACTGGATGCCGAATGGGCGCGGCGGTTGGACGCCGCGCTTGGGGTGGGACGCCTGCTGGTCACGCTGCTGGCGGTGCTGCTGGCGGTGGCCTTGGTGGCGGTGACATTCAACACCATCCGCCTGCAGATTCTCACCCGTCGCGATGAAATCGAGGTTTCCAAACTGATCGGCGCCACCAATCCGTTCATCCGCCGGCCATTCCTCTATTTGGGTGCACTCCAGGGTCTGGCCGGCGGCTGTGCCGCCTGGGCCATCGTCACCTCGGCGGTGGTCGTGCTCAATGTCCAGCTTGCCGAATTGGCCACGCTCTACGGCACGGCATTCAATCTGGAACCCCTGGATGCCACCGACTCGGCGATGCTGCTGGCTTTCTCGGCCGCGCTTGGGTGGCTTGGCGCGTGGCTGTCAGTGAGTCGACACTTATGGCAGATCGAGCCACGGTAAAGGACTTTTACCATGATGCTGGGGAACTTGGGGGCTTCATTGGCACTCTTCTGGCGAGAGTGCTAATATCTGCGAAAGTGATCTCAGTAAGGAGGAATAGCGAATGAATAATGCGTTGACCATTGCGGTACGGTTTCCGTCCGCGACGGGCAGCCTGGACAGTTATGTTCAGGCGGTTAATCGCTACCCGCTCCTGACCCAGGAGCAGGAAACCGCGCTGGCCAGACGCCTGCGCGATGAAGATGATGTGGATGCGGCACGACAACTGGTGATGTCGCACCTGCGCGTAGTGGTGTCGATTGCCCGCGGCTATCTGGGTTACGGATTGCCCCACGCCGACCTGATCCAGGAAGGCAACGTCGGCCTGATGAAGGCGGTAAGGCGCTTTGATCCCGATCGCGGCGTGCGGCTGGTGTCGTTCGCGGTGCATTGGATCCGCGCCGAGATCCACGAATTCATCCTGAAGAACTGGCGGATCGTCAAAGTGGCCACCACCAAGGCGCAGCGCAAGCTGTTCTTCAACCTGCGCAGCCTCAAGCAGGGCCACGCGACCATGAGTCCCGAGGCGGTGGCGGACATGGCCAAACAGCTTAACGTCCGGGCCGAAGACGTGGTCGAGATGGAAACCCGGATGGGCGGGCACGATGTGGCCCTGGAGCCTTCGTCCAAGGACGAAGACGAGAGCTTCGCGCCCATTGCCTATTTGGCCGACCCTGCCGACGAGCCCGGCCAGGTACTCGAACATGACCAAACCGAACGCGCCCGCAGCCAGGGACTGGAACACGCATTAGCCGCGCTCGACCCGCGCAGCCGCCGCATCATCGAGGCACGCTGGTTGCGGGAGCAGGATGCGGCAACCCTGCACGAACTGGCGGACGAATTCGGCGTTTCCGCCGAGCGCATTCGCCAGATCGAGGGCGAGGCGATGAAGAAAATGCGCGTGCTGATGGCGCCATCGGCCAACTGATCCGGCCGAACCGGTACACAAAAAAACGCCCCGCGAACGCGGGGCTTTTTTTTGGCCGCGATGGCTACGACTGCTTCAACAGCAAGGCGATATCGTGGGCAAAAACCTCCGGCCCTTGCCCGTAACTGACATACAGGCGCAGCCGTCCCTGAGTATCAAAAATGTAAGTGCCCGCGGAATGATCCACGGTGTAGCTGTCGGGGCGCGCGCCGGAAACTTTCTGATAGAGGACCTTGAATTCCTTCGCTACCCGCGCGGTTTCCTCGGCCGTACCACGCAGTGCCAGAAAACGCGGGTCGAACGCGGTCACATACTGCGACAGAACCTGCGGCGTATCGCGCTCGGGATCCACGGTCACCAGCAGCACCTGCACCTTGTCCCCGTCGGTGCCGAGCTTTTTCACCGCCGCCGCCAGTTCCGCGAGCGTGGTGGGACAAACGTCCGGGCAATGCGTGAAGCCGAAGAACATCACCACTACTCGGCCGCGAAAATCGGCCAGCGCCCGCGGTTTGCCAGTGTGGTCGGTAAGCGCGAAGTCCTGGCCGAATCCGGCTCCGCTGATGTCGGTCGCGCGAAAATCGGGCTTGCCCTGCTGGCAGGCGCCCACTGCGAACAGCAGGACGAGCGCGCACAGGCGCAACGCCCGTTTCATGGCGAACTCCCGCTCATATGCGGAAGTAGTGATCCACCAGTAGCGCGGCAAACAACAGCGAAAGATAGACGATGGAGTAACGGAAGGTCTTCTTCGCCAGTTCGTCGCTGTAGTCCACGTAAATGCGGATGGCGTAGATCAGAAACAGCGCACCCAGCACCACCGCACTGGCCAGGTAGATCAGACCGCTCATGCGGCTCGCGAATGGCAACGCTGTTACCGTCACCAGGATTACGGTGTAGAACAGCACGTGCAGGCGGGTGAAGCGATCGCCATGGGTGACGGGCAGCATCGGCACGCCGGCCTTTGCGTACTCGTTCTTGCGGTACAGCGCCAGCGCCCAGAAATGCGGCGGGGTCCAGGCGAAAATGATCAGGAACAGCAGCAATGCGTCGGCGGCGACTTCCCCGGTCACCGCCGCCCACCCGAGCACCGGCGGCATCGCCCCCGATGCGCCCCCGATCACGATATTTTGTGGCGTGAGCGGCTTGAGCAGCACGGTGTAGATGACGGCGTAGCCGACGAACGTAGCCAATGTCAGCCACATGGTGAGTGGATTGACCTGCAGGTACAGCAGGGTCAGTCCGAAACCACCCACCACGCCGGCAAACAAGAGTGTTTCCAGCGGCGTGATGGTACCCATCGGCAGGGGGCGAGCGCGGGTGCGCGCCATCTTGGCGTCGATCTTCTGCTCCACCAGGCAATTGACTGCCGCGGCCGAACCCGCCACCAGCGCGATGCCCAGCGTAGCGAACAGCGCCACGAGCCAGAACACGGGTGAGGCCAGGCGCTCGGCCGGCACCGCCAGGAACATGCCGATTACCGCGGTGAAGACGATCAGCGATACGACACGCGGCTTGGTGAGCTGCAGCAACTGCAGCATTCGCGACGACTGTGTTCGGGACGGAAGCGAAACCGACATTTGTTAACGGAAGCGGGACGGCGAGTAGGCTTCCCAGTTTAGCATCACCAGCACCGCCAGCGACAACGCTGCTAGCGCCGCGGTACGCAGGCAACAGGCGCGATCAAGCGATCCGCCGCGCAGGTGGCAGCGGCCAGGCGTTACCGTTACACTCGGCTTCACCCCGACCGGTGCGCGCGCGGATGAAACTTGTCGTCATCGCCTTTCTCATCGTCATCGTTGCCAGCCTCGCCTCGGCGCTCATCTACCTGATCCGGGACAAGGGACAATCGGAGCGCACGGCGAAGGCGCTTACCGTCCGGGTAGCACTTTCCGTCAGCTTGTTCCTGTTGCTGATGATCGGCTACTACTTCGGCATCATTCCGCGGCAGGGGTCCTAAAAAAAAGCCGCACGGTTTTTGCATGCGGCCCCGATCACCCGCTCATTGCGCGGGTTCCCCTCTCACTTGGCAAACGCTTCAGCTTGAGAATCGGCTGTCAAAGCCTTCCTGGCGGTCAGTCCCGCAGCGCCAAGCGGCGCGACTTTCATTGTGCCCGCCGCGGCCGAAGCGGTTCTTTGTTTGGCCGCCCATTCGGCGAACTCATTCTGCTCGATCGCCACCACCACAATCGGCATGAAACGATGCTCTTTGCCGCACGGTTGCGCGCACTGGCGGCGGTAGATGCCCGCCTTTTCGATCCGGAACCAGGCGTCGCGAATCAATCCCGGAACGGCATCCTGCTTCACGGCAAAAGCAGGCACCCACCAGGCATGAGGCACGTCACTTGCAGTAATCAGCACACGCACCTTCTTGCCCACCGGGACCACCAGCGGGTTATCCACTTCCAGGAAATAACTTTCGCCCTTGGCGGCAGAGCCGTAGACCTCCTCTCGGGGGTTGGCGAGCGTGCTGTAGAACATCACGCCGTCGGCCACGCCGGCGAGATCGCCTTCACCTTTCAGGTATTCGTAGCTCCACTTCCACTGGTTGCCGGTGACCTTGACTGTCAAGTCGGATGCGGAAGTGTCCTTCAGTACCAGCAGCGATTGTGTCGCCGGCCAGGCCATGCCGATCAGGATGAAAAAAGGAACCACCGTCCAGATGATTTCCACGATGGCGTTCTGGTGGAACTGTGCAGACTGGTGTCCGGTCGACTTGCGGTGCCTGATCACCGAGTAAAACATCATGGCGAACACGCCGATGAAGATAACCATGCAGATGACCAGAATGATGGTGTGCAGGTCATGCCACTGGCGCGCAACCTCGGCCCGAGGCTCCTCCAGGTTGTACCTGGCTTGCGCCCAGACCAGGCTGGAGATCAGCATCGAAGCCGTGCCCGCGCCGATTTTTTGCAACAAGGACTTGATCATGCTAGCCAGGGATTCACTGCGAGGGGCGGCGAGCGGCGGTTCCGCCACCGCTTCAAAACCAAACCAATCCACACCAAATCGCCGCCTCGCTATTCCCTGCGAAGGTTCGGCGAGACGCACACCCGCCACTTTTTGCGCGCCGAAACGTAGCACAAGGGCACTGACCGTAGCAAGCACGCAGACTTGCCGGACCCTGTGGACAATAAGTTTAAAATACTTTATATAGGGTCGCTACTAGAAATCAGGAAAATAAAACGACCGACCCACGCCGT
>JBQTIV010000148.1:0-26978 GCA_052387775.1 Betaproteobacteria bacterium | reverse complement strand
GGTCGCTCCCTTCCTTTGCGTCAACGCTCTTCTCGCCGGCCGTCGGCCGGCTATCACCATCACTCAAGCCTGAACCTCAACGCAAAGGCGCAAAGAACGCAAAGGTACGCAAAGAAAACAGGGGATGATCCCAAAACAGAAGTACACGTTCTAATAACCCGGGATCCTTACGCTGATTTACTCTGCGCCCTCTCTTGCTTTTCCTCTGCGCCCTCTGCGTCAACGCTCTTGTCGCCCGCCATCGGCCGGCTGGACGGGATCGCCGAGCCGGATCACTCCACCTTCGACGATGCGCGCGATAATGCCCCCGTGCCCGCGCATGGCGTTGTAACCCCCCGCCCCCAACGCCTCTTCCATCCGCGAACACGGTTCGCAGGTGCCGGCGCCTTCCAGCACCGCATCGCCAATGCGGAAACGGCGATCGCGCAGTGCATAGAGGTTGATCCCCGCTACCAGAATGTTGCGCCGGACCCACTCGGGGCGTACCTCCGCCTTGCCGAGCAGTTTTGCCACGGCCTCCAGGTGTTCCGCCTGGATCAGCGTCACCTGACGCATGCCGTTGTTCTTCGAAGCGTAGTGATCGCCCGCGAGACCGTGGGCTGCGACCGCTTCCACCCGATCGAGTGCCGCCAGAGGCGCCCGCCGTTCGAGCCGGATGCCGATCCATTCCACCTTCCCCGCTCGGGGAAAGGTAGCCATCAACTTCACCAAATCACCGTCCACCTCACCCCCCGCCCTCTCCCACTGCCTCACCCCGCCCCTCTCTACAAGTGGAGAGGGAGGAAGGATCAAGATGCGGAGAGGGTGCCTGATTGATTCCTTCGGTAATTTGTTCCTTCATTGGTCTGCCCACGGTCTTCGGCAAGATTGTGCACAAAAAAGGCGCTACGAATCTTCACTCCCTCGCCGCCCGCTTGCGGGGGGAGAGGGCCGGGGTGAGGTGGGTTTTCCGACCATGTCCTCGGGCCGGACCCACTGGTCGAACTGCTCAGCACTGACAAAGCCGAGCTTCATGGCGGCTTCCTTGAGCGTGGTGCCTTCCTGGTAGGCTTTCTTGGCGATTTGCGCGGCTTTGTCGTAGCCGATATGCGGATTGAGCGCTGTGACCAGCATCAGCGATTCCCGCACTGACCTTTCGATGCGTTCGCGGTTCGGTTCGATGCCGACCGCACAATTGTCGTTGAAACTTGCCGCGCCGTCGGCGAGCAGCCGAATGCTCTGCAGCAAATTGTGGATGATGACCGGCTTGAAGACATTCAGCTCGAAATTGCCTTGTGATCCGCCGACGTTGATGACCACGTCGTTACCGAACACCTGGCAGCAAGCCATGGTCAGCGCTTCCGACTGTGTGGGGTTCACCTTGCCCGGCATGATCGAGCTGCCCGGTTCGTTCTCGGGAATTCTGAGCTCGCCGAACCCGCAGCGCGGGCCAGACGCCAGCCAGCGGATGTCGTTGGCGATCTTCATCAGCGAGGCCGCCAGCGTTTTCAGCGCTCCGTGCGCGTGAACGAGCGCGTCGTTGGCCGCCAGAGCTTCGAACTTGTTGCGCGCCGGGACGAACGGCAGACCGGTCGCCTTCCCAAGTCCCTTCGCCACCCTCGCGCCGAACTCCGGATGCGCGTTCAGCCCTGTGCCTACTGCCGTGCCACCCAGCGCCAGTTCGCACAGGTGCGTCAATGACGCCTGCACGTGCGCGATGCCGTGGTCGAGTTGGGAAACGTAGCCGGAGAATTCCTGCCCGAGGGTCAGCGGAGTGGCGTCCTGCAGGTGGGTACGGCCGATTTTGATGATGTCGTCGAACGCCCTGGATTTCTGCGCCAGCGTGTCGCGCAAGGTCTTCAGCGACGGCACCAGCCGGTCATGCAAGGCCCGCACCGCAGCAACATGCATCGCCGTCGGAAACACATCGTTGGAGGATTGTCCCTTATTGACGTCGTCGTTCGGATGCACGAGACGCTTCTCGCCGCGGCTGCCGCCGAGAATTTCCGACGCGCGATTGGCGAGTACCTCGTTGATGTTCATGTTGGTCTGCGTCCCGGAGCCGGTCTGCCATACCACCAGGGGAAACTCTTCGTCATGCTTGCCGGCAATGATCTCATCGGCCGCCTCGATGACGGCGCTGCCCTTCTTTGCATCGAGCTGGCCGAGTTCGATGTTCACCACTGCGGCGGCGCGCTTCACCAGCGCCAGCGCGCGGACCAGCTCCACCGGCATGCGCTCACCGGAAATGCGGAAATTCTGCAGGCTGCGCTGCGTTTGCGCGCCCCACAGGCGGTCGGCCGGGACTTCGATCTCTCCGAACGTGTCCTTCTCTATCCTGGTTTTCATACCTACCCCCCAACACCTTCAGCCAAAAACGACACTGGGATCGCGGAGAAACTATCAAGACCTTTTCAGCATGATGTGGAACTCGAAATCCACATTGCACATTCTTCCCTTGTGGTATTCCTTTGCGTACTTTCAGTTCTCCTTTGCGACCTTTGCGTCAACGCCCTTGTTAGGTTACGCCGTTCGTGCTGCAGATGCCTTCGGGGATGACGCCCCGAGGTCGGCGAGTGGATGCTCGCTCGCCTGCCAAGGACTGGCGAAGAAACCCTCGAGCCATTCCGGCGTCACTTCCGCCAGAGTCGCCGGCTGCCAGCGCGGACGCTTGTCCTTGTCGATGAGCAGTGCGCGGATGCCTTCGGCAAGATCCGCGCGGGCGGCGCAGGTCAGTGAGGCCACCAACTCGACTCGGTAAACTTCAGCCAGCGAGGCATGCAGCATGCGCCGCTGCAGGGCGTGCGACAACGCAGCCGAACCAGGCGAACCCGCAGCAAGCGTCGCGGCGGCCTTTGCCAGCCAGGCGTCCTTCGTATTCACGCCGGTGATGGCCGCCACGATTTCAGGCAGCGTTGCGTATCCGCACAACATACCGATCAGGTCCAGATGGCTGCGCAGCGGACCGGGCGCAGGACGTGCAACCGCGACACTGCGCAGGACATCCGTGAGCAGGCGATGTGCGTGTTGAGCATTCGCAGTCCAAGGTTGCCGCATCAGGCTTTGCATGACCCGGGCCTTGTCGGCGTGCGCGATCTGGTAGTCCGCAAACCGAGCGAACAGTGCATCGGCGGCGTTCAATTGGGCGCCAGTAAGCGCGAGAAAGAGGCCGCTGCGGCCCGGCGCGCGGTTGAGCAGCCAGGTACCGCCCACATCGGGGTACAGGCCGATGGTGATCTCCGGCATGGCCACGCGCGAGTGCTCCGTCACAACGCGATGGCTCGCACCTGCCATCAGGCCCAGGCCGCCGCCCATCACGATCCCGTGTCCCCAGCACAGCACCGGCTTCGGATACGCGTGAATCAGGTAATCGAGCCGGTATTCCCGGGAGAAGAAGGCAAGTGCGTAGGCGTTGCCGCGAATATCGCTGCGCCGCGCCGACGCATGTTGTTCCACCATGGTCCTGTAAAGACTGTGAAGGTCGGCACCTGCGCAAAATGCCCTCTCGCCGGCCGCTTCCAGGACCACGAACGCGATGCCGGGATCGGCCGCCCACGCCGAAAGGCGCTCGAACAGCAGGTCGATCATCTCCAACGACAGGGAATTCAGCGACTTCTCGACGTTCAGGCGGGCAACGCCGGCGCGTGCCCCGTTGTCTGCCCGACGCTCTTCGAACAGCACCGGCTGAACCTGGAGTCCGCTCATGGAAATGCCGTGACGATCGTGAAAACGCCCGGCTGTAGGGGCGTTTCAGTGCAGGCTAACATTTGCGAAGTCAATGTTATGCCGGAACTACAATTCCATCGCATGCGGGGGATGCCCGCATACCTGTGACATCGTGACGGAGTAAATTCAAGATCTGCAAGAAATTCTTGTACCACGATCCGCAAGATTCTCTCGGAGGGCAATATCGATTTTTCCTTAGCGACACTCATTACGTCGTCACGACCGTCACGTTCGTCACGTCGTCACGTGCCTCCAGTGCAACAGGTTGCGGCGATTATACGGTAGCCCCTCTGCAACCACCGCGACCGATGCGGGCCGAGTTGGTGTTTGTGGGAGGGCGGAGTTTTTGATATGGTTCGCTCCGGGCTGGACTGGCGCAATACAGCGGACACCGGCCAGCGCATCGCCAGATTTTCCGCAACGAGGTCTTATGCATCGTTCCGCCACCCGGTATCTCCGCCGCCTGTTGCTGATTGTCGCAGCCCTGGCTGCCGGCAATGTCCTGGCACAGCAAACGGGCGCAACACCGCTCGTCTGGGAAGTACGTTCTGCGAGTAACGCCGTGTATCTGCTGGGGTCGATTCACCTCGGGCGCAGCGACATGTACCCATTGGGACCGGTGGTCGAGAAGGCCTACCAGGCCGCGAAGGTCGTCGCGCTCGAAGCTGACCCCACCGACCCGCAGGCGGTCATGGCGGCGGTCGCGGCTTCGCTTTATCAGCCGCCGGAAACATTGCAGAAAAACCTGCCTTCGCCGATGCTGGCCAGGCTTTCCAGGACGCTCGAACGTTACGGGATTGCACTGGAACAGGTCCAGCCGATGAAACCATTCCTGGTGGCGATTACGCTTGCTTCGATCGAGTACGTAAATGCGGGATTCGATCCGTCTCTGGGTGTGGACGTGCATTTCGCCCGGCGGGCCAGGCAGGACGGCAAGCCCGTGGTGCAACTCGAATCATTCGGAGGCCAGATTGCCTTGATGAACAACCTGTCGGGACGCCTGCAGGAAAGCCTGCTGCAGGAGACGCTGGAATCCATCGACAATGGGGAAATTCCGGCGCTGGTCGATTCGATGGTAAGAGCATGGAAGTCGGGGGACGCGAAAAAACTGCAGGACGCGGTATCCACGGAGGAGCGCAAACTGCCATCCGCACTCGCGCAGGAGTTCCATCGCCATCTCATATCGGATCGCAATATCGCGATGGCGGAGAAAATCGAAACGATGCTGAAAGGAACCGATGCGCATTTCATCGTCATCGGCGCGGCACATTTGCCGGGACAGGACGGCGTTCTGCAGATCCTCTCTGCAAAGGGCAACCGGGTAAGTCCGCTCTGACTATGGACTACGCTGCCCCGGGGATCCGCACCGAACTTTATCCCGACATAGAGCCGTATAAGGCCAGCTATCTCAGGCTCGACCAGCGCCACGAGATGTACTGGGAAGAATCGGGAAACGACGAGGGCGTGCCGGTGGTATTCCTGCACGGCGGGCCGGGGGCAGGTGCGAGCCCGATGCACCGGCGCTTCTTCGATCCGGCGCATTTTCGCATCGTGATCTTCGACCAGCGCGGCGCCGGCCGCTCGCGTCCGCACGGCGAACTTGCCGGCAACACCACCCCGGCCCTGATCGCCGACATGGAGAAGCTGCGTGCGCATCTTGGCATCGACAAGTGGATCGTATTCGGAGGTTCATGGGGCAGCACGCTGGCGCTGGCCTATGGCGAATCGCATCCGCAACGCTGTACGGCGCTGGTGCTGCGCGGCATTTTTCTGTGCCGCAAACTGGAGATCGCCTGGTTTCTTTACGGCATGCGCTTTGTCTATCCGGAGGCTTGGCGAAAGTTCGCCGAGTTCATTCCCGAGGCGGAGCGCAAGGACCTGCTCAGCGCTTACTCGAAGAGACTGAACGACCCCGACCCGCAAGTTCACATGCCGGCCGCGCATCAATGGAGCATCTACGAAGGTTCCTGTTCGACTTTGCAGCCCAGCCCTTCGACGGTCGCGCACTTTGCCGAAGACATCGTTGCGCTTGGACTGGCGCGCATCGAGGCGCATTACTTTTCCAACAACATCTTTCTGCCCGAGAACTCGCTGCTGGAGAATGCGGGCCGGTTGCGCTCGATACCCGGAGTCATCGTGCAGGGCCGCTACGACATGGTGTGTCCAATCATCTCGGCAGATGATCTGCACCGCGCCTGGCCGGAGGCGCAGTACGTCGTCGTGCCCGACGCCGGTCACTCGGCCTGGGAGCCGGGCATCAGCGCGCGTCTGGTGGCATCGATGGAAAGATTGAAGATGGTGAGGGGTGATTAAGTAATTCAGTGATTAAGTGATTGAGTGACTGGTTTCAATCACCTAATTACTGAATCGCCTAATCGCTGATTCTTGGCCTCACGTCTCCCCTTTCTCGGGGGTCACCATATTCACGGGAGGGTTACATGAACGGGAACATTGAAACGCTGACGCAGATAAAAAGCACGATCATCGACCTCTCCATCAAGTTCGGTCCGAAGGTTCTGGTCGCGATCATCATCATTGTTGCGGGCTATTTCACCGGGCGCTGGGTGGGCAGGATGATGCAGCGCGGGCTGCGGAAAATCGAGCTCGAACCTCCCGTCCGTGAACTGCTGGTGCGCATCGTTCACATCTTCGTGCTGGGCCTGTTCGCGATCATGGCCCTGCAGAACCTTGGGGTGGAACTGCTGCCGCTGATTGCCGGAGTCGGCCTGGCGGGCGCCGGTGTGGCGCTTGCCATGCAGGGCGTACTCGGCAATCTGGTTGCCGGCCTGACGATCATTTTCACCAAGCCCTTCCGGGTGGGCGAATACATTTCCATGCTCGGGGTCGAAGGCCGGGTGGAGACCATCAGTCTTTTCACCAGTGTGCTGAGCCACCCGGATCTGTCACGAGTGGTGATCCCCAACCGCAAGATCGTCGGTGAAATCCTGCATAACTACGGCAAGATCCGCCAGCTCAGCATCACTGTCGGCGTCGCCTACGACACTGACCTGAACAAGGCCCTCGCCGCAGTGGGGGAAGTGCTGCAGACCAACCGGCGGGTGCTGAAGGATCCGGCTCCCGCTATCGGCATCAGCGTGCTGGCCGATTCGTCGGTCGACATCACCATGGCTCCCTGGGTGAACGTAACCGATTTCGGTCCGGCAGCCGGAGAAATCAACAAAGCCCTGGTGGAAACTTTCCGCGTACGCGCCATCTCCATCCCGTTCCCGCAGCGCGAAGTGCGAATGCTGGCGTAGTCAGGAACTGGTACGCGGTCCTGCGTGCCGGGTATTGGGTGCTGGGCGCTAAGTATGTGAAACTTGGTATATGGGTAACACTTCTCACCCCCACCCTAACCCTCCCCCGCAAGCGGGGGAGGGTTAGGGTGGGGGTGCGCGCAATTGAGGTGATCCGATGACTCGACGAAATTTCCTGCTCGCCCTCGCGTTGAGTCTCCCCGTAGCGGCTACGCACGCGTGGGCGCAGCAGACGAACAAAATTCCGCTCGTGGGCCTTCTCATGCCGGGTGCTCCCCGGGGCGAGCCAACTGCCGAGGCCTTTTGGCAGGGACTGCGCGATTGGGGCTACGTGGATGGCCGCAACATTAATATTGAATTCCGGACAGCGGACCAGTCCGATCGTCTGCCGGGCCTCGCCGAGGAACTGGTCCGTCTCAAGGTGGATGTGATCGCCGTCGCAGGCACGCCTGCAGCTGAAGCGGTCAAGCGTGCCACGTCCACCATTCCTATCGTCTTGACCACTGTCGCTGACCCAGTTGGATCCGGCCTCGTCGCGAGCCTCGCGCGTCCTGGTGGAAACGTCACCGGGCTTTCTACCATGACGGGCGAGCTCACCGCCAAGCGGCTGCAGCTGCTCAAGGAGACGCTCCCACGGCTTACTCGCGTCGCAGTTCTATGGGATCCCGGCACGTCGTGGCACGCAAAGGGGATCGAAGACCTCAAGGCGGCGGCGCACTCGTTGTCGATCGAGTTGACATTCGTTGGCGCTCGAACATCCGATGAGTTTGATGCGGCCTTCGCGGCCGTCAGCCGGGCGCGGGCCCAGGCGCTGTACGTGCTCGATAGCGGCCTGTTCTACAATCATAGAGTGACGTTGGCCACGCGGGCGTCAAAGGCCCGGCTGCCGAATATCCACGCGTCGAGAGTTCATCCCGACAATGGTGGGTTGATGTCCTACGGGGCGAACTACGCGGACCTCATGCGACGTTCGGTCGGGTACGTCGCCAAGATCCTTAAAGGCGCCAAGCCCGGCGACCTGCCGATCGAACAGCCGACCAAGTTCGATTTCGTAGTGAACCTGAAAACCGCCAAGGCCATCGGCATTACCATCCCGCAGTCGATCCTGCTGCGGGCCGATAAGGTGATCCAGTGATCAGGCTAACCCTCCCCCGCTTGCGGGGGAGGGTTAGGGTGGGGGTACGCGCTGCTCGATGCGACCGAATAAGTCTGAATGACTACACCTAACTCTTTGCGCCGCGCCCCTCGTCTTTGGGTTTCTTGGGGTCCTTCTGTGCGGTCGCCGCGGCCGATTCCTGGATCGTCTGCAAAGCCGACTTCTGCATCTCCAGGGTCTTCACGGTCATCTGCACGAAGGTCAGGTTCATCTTCAGCCAGTTCTCGACCGACTGCAGCTCCGCGATCTTTTTCTCCACTTCCGCGACGCTCATGGTCGGCTGAAACATGCCGGGAATGGGGAACGACAGCGGATTCCACATCTTCTGAAAGTACTCGAACAATTCCTTCGATGAATCTTCAGCCATGGCTTTTCTCCGAAAAGCCGTGACGACGTGACGATCGTGACGGCGTGACGAGGTGAAGTTCGAAGAGGCGTTTGAGTTGCAATTCGAATTGGTTGAGGACAACCGCCGCAGCCACTTGCGGCAGTACCCCCCTTCGAAAGAAGATAAGAGCCGTTACCCCTTCACGCCGTCACGCCGTCACGTTCGTTACGGCTCTCACATCGTCGGCCCGAGCACCCAGGGTGCGAATTCGTCTTCGCCGTAACCCATCGCCTCGCTCTTGCTCGGCTCCCCCGATGCGGTCCTGAGGATCATCTTGAAAAACTGTTCGCCGACTTCCTGGATGCTGGCCTTGCCGTCCACGATCACGCCGCAGTTGATGTCCATGTCCTCTTCCTGTTTGTTGAACATGGCGCTGTTAGTAGCGAGTTTGAGCGAAGGAGACGGCTTGCAGCCGTAGGCCGAACCGCGGCCGGTGGTGAAACAGATCATGTTGGCGCCGCCGGCCACCTGGCCGGTGGCCGACACGGGGTCGTAACCCGGGGTGTCCATGAACACGAAGCCCTTCGCGGTAACGCGCTCGGCGTATTCGTACACCCCCATCATCGCCTGAGTACCCCCTTTGGCGACCGCGCCGAGCGATTTTTCCAGAATTGTGGTGAGACCACCGGCCTTGTTGCCGGGTGAAGGATTGTTGTTCATTTCGCCGCCAAGTCTGCTCGTGTAGTCCTCCCACCAGTGAATGCGCTGGACCAGTTTCTCGCCGATCTCGCGGGTAGCTGCGCGGCGCGTCAGCAAATGTTCGGCACCGTAGACTTCAGGGGTCTCGGACAGAATCGCAGAACCGCCGTTGCGCACCAGGATGTCCACGGCGGCACCGAGCGCGGGATTTGCGGAAATCCCCGAGTAGCCGTCCGAGCCGCCGCACTGTAGCCCGAGAATCAGGTGGCTCGCGGGAACGGTCTCGCGCTTGGCCTTGTTAGCGTCGGGCAGCAGTTCCTTGATACGGGCGATGCCGTCGGCAACCGTCTTCCTGGTGCCGCCGGTTTCCTGGATGGTGAAGGCCTGCAGCTGCCTCGAGCGCTTGAGGCCTTGCGAAGCCAGCAGATTGTTGATCTGGTTGGCCTCACAGCCCAGGCCGATCATCAGCGAGGAATGGAAATTCGCGTGGACAGCGTAGCCCGCCAGCACGCGGCGCAGCAGGTCCACCGGTTCGCCTTCGGAACCCATGCCGCAGCCGGTCTTGTGATGGATCGGCACTACGCCGTCCACGTTCGGATACTGCGCCATGAAATCTTCATCGAAGAACTTGGCGATGGTGCGGCAAACGTGTGCCGAGCAGTTCACGCTGGAGACGATGCCGAGATAATTGCGGGTCGCCACGCGCCCGTCTTCGCGGACGATGCCCTGGAAAGTGGCTGGGTTGGCGACGTAGTCGACCGGCTTGTAGTCGGCGCAATAAGCGTAGTCGCGCTGGAAGTCGCCCATCGCCAGGTTGTGCACGTGTACGTGATCTCCAGCCTTGATCGGCTTGACCGCAAAACCGATGATCTGGTTGTAGCGGCGCACCGGCGAACCTTCCGCAATGTCATGGGTGGCAACCTTGTGGCCGGCCGGAACGGTTACCGTGGCGCGAATCTTTTCCTTGATGATTTCGGTGCCGGCGGGCAGTTCTACCCGCGCGATCACCACATCGTCGGCCGGGTTGAGACGAATGGTCAGATCAGCTGCTTGCAACATGTTGGCATCTCCTTCGTCAAACGCCGGGTCGCCGGGAAGGAACAGGGCCGCGCCGGATAAGTCCAAGCCGCTATTTTATGCCGGTGCGCCCGGTTTGGGGGAAAGGACTGGAGAGAGGTGGCTATTCCTTTACCGCACCGGTCATGCCAGCGACGTAGTACTCGACAAAGAAGGAATACATCACCGCCACCGGAAGCGAGCCAACCAGCGCGCCTGCCATCAGCGAGCCCCAGTGATACACGTCGCCCTCGACCAGTTCGGTGATCACGCCCACCGGGACCGTCTTGTTCTCGGAAGCCGAAATGAAAGTCAGCGCGTAGATGAACTCGTTCCACGACAGCGTGAATGCAAAGATGCCGGCCGATATCAACCCCGGCACCGCCAGCGGCAGCACGATCTTGATGAGGATTTGCCAGCGCGTAGCGCCATCGATCAGTGCGCACTCTTCAAGCTCGAACGGGATTGAGCGGAAGTAGCCCATCAGCAGCCAGGTGCAAAACGGGATAAGGAAGGTCGGGTAAGTCAGTATCAACGCCCAGCGCGTGTCGAAAATGCCGAGCTGGAACACCATGGTCGCCAGCGGTATAAACAGGATGGAAGGCGGAATCAGGTAGGCGAGAAAAATCGCCAGCCCGGTCTGCCGCGATCCCTTGAACCTCAGCCGCTCGATCGCATAGGCGGCGAATACGCTCGCGACCAGCGAAACGAAGGTGGACACCACCGACACCAGCACCGTATTCCACATCCACTCCGGATAGGAGGTATCGAAGAAAAGTTTCCTGAAGTGCTCCAGCGTCGGGTCGATGACCCAGAAAGGGTTGCCGGCGCTGGACAGCAATTCTGCGTTCGGCTTGAACGATGTCACCACCATCCAATAGAACGGAAACAGCAGCACAAACAGGAAAACGAGCAGCGGAATGTAAACCGTCACCCAGCGCCAGGGCAACGATTCGAGGTACTGCATGCCTTCCCGGTTCTGGCTGTTCTTTGCCATCGTCGATCGTGAACGTCGTGAATGTCGTGAATGTCGTGAATACCGTGAATGCCGTGAATACCGTGAATGTCGTGAATGCCGTGGTTAGCAAGAAGTCTGGTTTCTCTTTGCGCCCTTTGCGTTCCTTTGCGCTCTTTGCGTCAACGCTCATAACGGCGGCCACCGGCCGGCTCAATCGCACCACTTGGTACGCGGCAATAGCGTCAATTCATCCTCCAGCCCTCTCGCCTCACACCTCTCGCCTCACTTATCGCTTCCCCCCTGCTGCCACCTTCTTCGCTGCAATCCGAAGTATGAAAACAGGATTGCCGCCAGCAGAAACGGGATCATCGCGGTCGCGATCGCCGCACCTTCGCCCAGCGCCCCGCCGGGAATGGCCCGCTGAAACGAAAGCGTGGCCATCAAATGGGTAGCATTTATCGGTCCGCCGCGGGTGAGCACCCAGATCAACTGGAAGTCGGTAAAGGTGAACAGGACCGAAAAGGTCATGACCACAGCAATAATCGGCGAGAGCATGGGCAGCGTAACGTGCCAGAACTGCTGCCAGGGGCTCGCTCCATCGATGCTCGCCGCTTCATACATGGACGGCGGTATGGTTTGCAGTCCGGCGAGCAGGCAGATCGCCACGAAAGGCACGCCACGCCAGATGTTCGCGATGATCGTGGACATACGCGCCAGGTTCGGCTCGCCGAGAAAATTGATGTATTGGTCGATGATCCCGAGCTTCATCAGCACCCAGCTGACGATTGAGAACTGGGCATCGTAGATCCACCAGAACGCGATCGCGGAGAGCACCGTGGGCACGATGAACGGCAGCAACACGATGGCGCGGACGAACGACTTGAAGGGAATGTGCTTGTTGAGCAGCAAAGCGAGCCACAGTCCGAGAGCGAACTTGATGACGCTCGCCACCACCGTGTATACGAAGGTGTTGAACACCGACAGCGTGAATACGCTGTCGGTCACCAGGAATTCGTAGTTCTCGACGCCGATCCAGCCGCCAGCGCGCCCGATCTTGGTGTCGGTGAATCCGAGCCACACGCCCAGTCCCAGCGGATAGGTCAGGAACACCAGCAGCAATGCCGCCGCGGGCAGCATGAACAGCAGCCCGAGGACATTGCGGCTATCGAAAAATCGCGATAGCGCGTTATTCATGCGCCCGCCTGCCTCGCATTTTTTCCGTACTCCTCACGCCTCTCGCCTCACGCCTCACCGGTAATACCTTTTCGCCCGCTTCTCCGCTCTGGACATCGCTTCCTTGACAGTTGCGGCACCGGAGGCGGCCTCGGCGACCATGTTGACCACGATGAAGTCGGCAATGCAACCCGCCGACGCCGCACCAAGCGTACCGGCGTAGCCATTTGACAACATGTTCTTGCAGGAATACTTGAACGGCGTGTGCTTCGGGTCCACGGTCCATACCGGGTTACGCTCGTAGAAGGCCAGCGGCTGGGTGACGAAGCCGATCGAAGCCTTCTGCCACTCTTCGTACTGTTCCTTCTCCATCATGAAGCGCAGGTACTCCTTGGCGGCGTTGGGATACTTCGTGTACTTGAAGACCACGCAGCTAAAGAACAGCGAGCTCATGGTCGGGTGGCCGGCCGGCCCGACCGGGTACACGGCATGGTCCATGTCCCCGGCGATCTCCCGCAACTTCGCGTCCTTGGACGTCTTCGCCGCGTAATAGATCGAGATGCCGTTGCCGGTGAGGCTGATATCCCCGGCAAGGAAGGCCTTGTTGTTGTTCGGATCGAGCCAGGACAGCGTGCCGGAAACGAATGTCGGATACAGTTCCCGGGCGTATTCCAGCGCGGCGGCAGTTTCCTTCGAATTGATCGCCAGCCGGTTCTGCTCGTCCACCATTTTTGCTCCGAACGCCCAGATCAGCCAGTGGCACCAGCCGTTGGCGTCCCCGGTGGCGTTGCCGAGCGCGAATCCGGGCGGTGTGCCGTTTTTCTTCAGCTCTTTGCACAGCTTCAGGAACCCGTCGGTGTCTTTGGGAAATTCCTTGAAGCCCGCGGCGTTCATGTGACTGACGCGGTAGTTCATGCAGTTGCCGCCCGATCCCAGCGGCAGCGCGATCCAGCGCCCGCCGCTCTTGCCGTACGCCAGCGCGGCCGCGTACCACGGCCCGTACTTCTTGCCGAGGTATTCGCAAAGGTCGCCGATGTCGAGCAGCTTGTCCGGATACTGGTGCGGATCGTCGTTGGTGGACAGAACGATGTCAGGCCCGCTGCCCACGTTCGCGGCGACCGCAGCCTTCGGACGCAAGTCCTCCCAATTTTCGTTGTCCACCGTGACCTCTACGCCGGTCTTTGCGGTGAACGCCCTGGTGTTGGCCATCCACTGGTCTTCGTCGCCCTGGACGAAGCGCTTCCAACGCAACACCCGCAGTTTCGCGCCCGCCTCGGGTTTGAAGGCGAGCTCTTGCGCGTAAGACTCGCGCGCCAGGATCGGCGCGCCAAGTGCGGCGCCTGCCAGCGCGGAAGCCTGAAGAAAACGACGCCGGGTCGTTCGAGTCATGATTTGCCTCCGAATCAGGATAAAGCGATGCGTGCCGCGGACGCCGGATCGAAGAGATAGGTCTTGCCTTCGAGGGGCTTGAGGCTGATGGTATCGCCCGGACGGAAAGTATGGCGTTCGCGGGAGATCGCGGACACTTCGTGGCCCGCCAGCTTGCAGAACACCTGGGTATCGGCACCGGTCGGCTCAACCACGATCACCTGAGCCTGTACACAGGATTCGCCGATGTTGAAATGCTCGGGCCGCACACCGAGAATGACCTCGCGGTCGCGGGGCGCGCTGTCGCCTGGCAGAGGAATCACGCAACCCTCCGCAATCTGCACGCCTCGGCCTGATGGGGCAACTACGATCCTGCCGGGAAGAAAATTCATCGCCGGCGAACCGATGAACCCGGCCACGAACAGATTGGCCGGCTCATCGTACAGATCCAGCGGCGTGCCGATCTGTTCAACACGGCCGCCATTCATCACCACGATGGTATCGGCCATGGTCATCGCTTCAATCTGATCATGAGTAACGTAAATCGAGGTGGTCTTCAGGCGCTGGTGCAGTTCCTTGATCTCGGTGCGCATCTGTACCCGCAGCTTGGCATCCAGGTTGGACAGCGGTTCGTCGAACAGAAACACCTGCGGGTCGCGCACGATGGCGCGGCCCATGGCGACGCGCTGGCGCTGGCCGCCCGAGAGCTGGCGCGGGTAACGATCGAGGTAGTCCGTAAGCCCGAGAATCTGCGCGGCTTTATCCACGCGCCGGCGCATCTCCTCGCTGCTTCTGCCGGCCAGTTTCATCGAGAAAGCCATGTTGTCGAAAACCTTCATGTGCGGATACAGCGCGTAATTCTGAAAAACCATGGCGATGTCGCGCTGCTTGGGTGGCACATCATTGACGATGCGATCGCCGATCATGATCTCGCCTTCGGATATCTCCTCGAGTCCGGCGATCATGCGCAACAACGTCGACTTGCCGCAGCCGCTCGGGCCGACCAGCACCACGAACTCGCCATCGGCGATGGAAATGTTCACGCCGTGGACCACTCTGGTGCTGCCGAAGGATTTGCCAACCTGCTTGAGTTCGACGGAGGCCATTACGCCAACCTGGAGCTGCGCCGATCTGACGGTTGCGGCGCGCGGACCGCGCCCACAAGAAGTGCAGTGCTGCGGTCCATCCCTTCTCCCGTTGTAATAGTTTTGTCCGTCGCAGTCTAAAGTAAACCGCAGCGCAGCGGCAAGGGCGGATCAGGCGGCCGGGGACGCCTGTGGCATACTAACGCCTCGCGATCTTTCTGAAGAAATCCAAGGGGGAGAACCAGTGGCCGGCAGACTCAGCGGCAAGGTAGCTTTCGTCACCGCCGGCGCACAGGGCATCGGACGCGCGACCGCGCTCGCGTTCGCGCGCGAAGGCGCCAAAGTCTGGGCAACCGATGTCAACGAGACGAAGCTTGCGGATCTCAAGAGCAAGGCCGGCATCGAGGTGCGCAAACTCGATGTGCTCAACGACGCCGAAATCGAAAAGCTGGCGAAGGAAGTTGGCACGCCGAACGTCATCTTCAACTGCGCCGGCTTTGTGCATCACGGCACCATACTGCAATGTTCGGACAAGGACTGGGACTTTTCCTTCAACCTGAACGTGCGCAGCCACTATGTCGTCATCCGTACTTTTCTGCCGAAGATGCTGGAAGCCGGCGGTGGCTCGATCATCAACGTCGCTTCGGTGGCCGGCAGCATCAAGGGCATCCCCAACCGCTTTGTCTACGGCGCATCGAAGGCAGCAGTGATCGGGCTCACCAAATCGGTAGCGATTGAATACGTAAAGCAGGGTATCCGCTGCAATGCGCTGTGTCCGGGCACGGTAGATACGCCATCGCTGGGGGAGCGCATCAATGCCTTCGATGATCCGGTGAAAGCGCGCAGGGACTTCATCGCGCGCCAGCCGATGGGCAGGCTGGCAAAGGCCGAGGAACTTGCCGAACTGTCGGTGTTCCTCGCCTCCGACGAATCGGTTTTCATGACCGGCCAGGCCGTCATAATGGACGGAGGCATCACGATTTGAGAGGCTAGAGGCTAGAGGTTAGGGGCTAGAGGAAGAACAACCCCCCTCACTCCTCACCCCTCACTCCTCACGCACTTGAATTTCCAATTCATAGCAGGAGACAAAAATGAAGCTGGTACGTTACGGGGACGCAGGAAAAGAGAAGCCGGGAATTCTGGATGCGCAGGGGGCCATTCGCGACCTTTCCGCCGTGGTTAAGGATATCGACGCGGCCGCCGTGTCGCCTGAGGGCCTGGACAAGCTGCGCGGCGTGAAGGTGGAGAGCCTGCCGAAGGTAAGCGGCAAGCCGCGCCTCGGTCCGCCGATAGCCGGTGTGCCCAAACTCATCTGCATCGGGCTTAACTATGCGGATCACGCCAAAGAGTCCAATCAGCCGATCCCGGCCGAGCCGGTGGTATTCATGAAAGCAATCAGCGCCATCACCGGACCGAACGACGAGGTGAGGCTGCCGAAGGGTTCAAAGAAGGGAGACTGGGAAGTCGAACTCGCGTTCGTGATCGGCAGGAAGGCACAAAGCGTGACCGAGGCCGACGCGCTGAATTACGTGGCGGGCTACATGATCTGCAACGATGTTTCCGAACGGGAGTGGCAGCTCGAACACGGAAGCCAGTGGTCGAAGGGCAAGAGCTTCGACACCTTTGCCCCGCTTGGCCCCTGGTTGGTCACTGTTGACGAAATCAATGATCCGCAGAACCTCTCCATGTGGCTGGACGTGAATGGCCAGCGCAAGCAGACCGGCAACACCAACACCATGATCTTCGGCGTCAAGAAGCTGGTTTCCTACCTGTCCTACATGTGCACGCTGGCACCCGGTGACGTGATCAGCACCGGCACCCCGCCGGGGGTCGGCCTGGGCATCAAGCCGACACCCCAGTTCCTCAAGGCAGGCGACGAGATGCGGCTGGGAGTCGACGGCCTGGGCGAGCAGAAACAGAAAGTGTACGGGGGATGAAGCGTCCCCGGGGACTCAGGTCTAAGGACTCAGGACTCGGGAAAGAAAGGCGCACTTCGGTGCGCCTTTTTGTCGCCCGATTCGGGCTATGATGGTTCGACCCGATCCCGGGATATTCCTCATGAATCGCCTCGCGGCACTTCTGGCACTCGGCATTCTTGCAACTGGAAACGCCATCTCGGTCGAACAGGAACTCGGTCCGGATGAGAGTGGCGTTTCCGCACCGGCGCAGATCACGTATTCGCTGGACGCCAAGCCGAAACCATCGCGGCTGGATTTCGAATTCCGCGCCGAGGAATCACATGCCTGGATCAACGACGAAGGCGACTTTCACGTCAGTGGCTGGATCAAGCACAGCGGATTGCTGTGCGCCACCTACCGCATGGGCGTGCGATTCGGCGTTGGCTCGCCCGGGTGCCTGAACGTGAAGTGGATCACCGATCCGCTGTTCGTCACTCACGAATCGCAGTGCAACGACGCGCGCGTCCAGCACGCCGGCGGCGATACCGATGCCGAGATCGGCCAACGGCTCGGCACGATCACCTGTGTGGAGCGCGTTGTCCGCTGCGCCGGCAACTGCAAGTAGTCCACGCCCGATCGCCGCAGCCCGGTAATCGCATCGCTCCATGCCACAAACAACACCGCGTTCCCACCGACTCTGTACCGCACCGATGATGGATTGGTCGGACAGGCATTGCCGGTTCTTTTTCCGCCAACTGTCGCCGCATGCGATGGTTTACACCGAGATGGTAACCACTGGAGCACTTATCCACGGGGATGTGGAGCGGCATCTGCGCTTCAATCCCGCCGAACATCCTCTGGCGCTGCAGATCGGCGGCAGCGAGCCTGCCGATCTTGCCCGCTGCGCGACACTCGGGCAGGCGTACGGCTACAACGAGATCAATCTGAACTGCGGATGCCCGTCCGAGCGCGTGCAGCACGGCGCATTCGGGGCCTGTTTGATGGCCGAACCACAACTGGTGGCCGGTTGCGTGAAGGCTATGCAGGATGCCGTGGCCGTTCCGGTCACGGTGAAGCACCGCCTGGGAATCGACTCGATCGAGGGCTACGACTTCGTGCGCCGCTTCGTCGAAATCGTCGCCGCCGCGGGCTGCAGGACTTTTTTCGTCCACTCCCGCAATGCCATCCTCAAAGGCCTGTCACCGAAAGACAACCGCGCGGTTCCTCCGCTTAAGTATGACTATGTTTATCAGCTGAAGCGGGATTTCCCTGAGCTTGAAATCGTCATCAATGGCGGCGTCGAAACGCTGCAGGCGATCGGGCTGCACCTCCAACACGTAGACGGCGTCATGCTCGGGCGTGCGGCTTATCACGATCCCCATCTGCTCGCCGCCGCGGAAGCGAGGCTGTACGGTGAGCCGCCGCCTGCGCGCGTGCAGGTCGTACAGGCGATGTTCGACTACGCCTGCCAGGAAGTTGCGCGCGGCACGTCGTTGCGCGCGATCACCCGTCACATGCTCGGCCTCTATCACGGGCAACCCAATGCCAGGCTGTGGCGGCGCATGCTCTCGGATGCCGGCATGCTTGCCGCCAACCGCCCCGACCTGCTGCTGCAGGCAGTTCACGCGACCGAGAGCACGCAAGCCGAGTTCGCCGCCGTCGCGTAAGGCGCCCAGGTGATCAAGGCACGACCACTTTCACGTATCGTGGCAGTAGGCTGAAGCGAATCGGCGTCGCACCGATCAATTCGCCGTCGGCTTCGCTGTTCACCGGCACCGGACCGGACATTTCCACCCAGCGCGTTCGATACGTGCGCACCTTGCGGTAAGTGGGCAGCGTGCCGTCGAAGAGCTTCTTCAGGTTCAGCAGCAGCTCCCAGAGCGAGACCTGATCCACCACAGTAAGGTCGAAAAGCCCGTCGTCGAACTCGGCGCGCGGCGCGACCAGCATGCCCCCGCCGCAGTACCTGTTTACCGATGCGAATACAAGAAACACTTTTCCAGAAATGCTCTGCTGCTCAAACCGTAGCTCGAGTTCAGGCGCGCGAAACGACAGCAGGCTTGCCGGCAACGCCAGCAGGTACGACACGGCACCGAGGCGGTCGCTGTGGGTGCGCTCGACCACATGCGCATCGAAGCCCACGCCAGCGGCGTTCATGAAGAAACGTCGCCGCTTATCCACGGCGACTTCCGCAACGCCTACGTCGTGGTCCAGTTTGCGTCCGCGCGCAAGTACGGCGATCGCGTCGCGATAGCGTGTGGGGATGCGGTGGGTCCGCGCCCAATCGTTGCCCCGGCCGACCGGCACCAGGCCAAACACCGCCTCGCCCTCGCCGGCCCCGGAGGCGAGCGCTCCGTTGAGCATTTCGTTAAGCGTGCCGTCGCCGCCGATGGCGAGGAATTTGCGGAAACCCGATCGCGCCGCATCTGTGGCGAGTTTCATCGCATGGCCTTGGTATTCGCTTGCGGCCAATTCCACTGCCAGCCCTGCTTCCCGCAGGAGTGTTGCGATTCGCCCGCGATCGCGCGCACCGCGTCCGCCACCCGCGACCGGGTTCGAGACCGCGAACCATTCGTTTTCCAAATCGCCCTCCCCGGGTGCGCCGCGCCGTGAACGCACGTCGCGGAATCTGATCTGAGCTTCCTTGGATAATATGCCGGCGACACGCCCGCGGCCAGTCCGGAGCCGGTCACGGCCTGGTTGCAAAACTGGAATAAACTTGCGCCATCGCATGCCCAAAAACATGAGTGCAGTCCGCTTCGACACCTACTATCGCTATGACGACCTGGTGCGTTTCCTCACCGGTTGGGCCGGGGCGCATCCCGATCTGGTGCGGCTCGAGCCGATAGGAAAGAGCTACGAGGGGCGCGAGATTTATGTTGTTCGCGTTACCAGCTACAAGACGGGACTGGACGCGGACAAGCCCGCCTTCTGGGTGGACGGCAACATCCACGCCGCCGAACTGGCGGGTTCCGCCGCGTGCCTGCATTTGATCCAGCGCCTGCTCACCGGCTATGGGCGCGATCCCGAGATCACCCGTTGCCTCGACACCCGCGCGTTCTACATCTGTCCGCGAGTCAATCCCGACGGCGCGGAATGGGCGCTCGCTGACGTGCCGAAGCTCATTCGTTCCAGCACCCGGCCCTATCCTTACGAGGAGGAACCGGTCGGCGGATTGATGCGGGAGGACGTGGACGGCGACGGGCGCATCCTGTCGATGCGCATTCCCGACACCAACGGAGCGTGGAAACTTTGCTCGGAGGACCCGCGCATTCTGGTCCGCCGCGACCCGACCGAGACTGGTGGACAGTACTACCGCTTGCTGCCGGAGGGTCGACTCGAAGGTTACGACGGCGTCACCATAAGGCTTCAGGCGCGCAAGGAGCGGCTGGATCTCAATCGCAACTTTCCGGCGCATTGGCGCACCGAGAACGAACAGGTCGGCGCCGGTCCCTTCCCGACTTCCGAACCGGAGATCGCCGCGATTGCCGGGTTCATTGCCCGGCACCCGAACATCACCGGCGCCTGCGCATTCCACACGTACAGCGGCGTGCTGCTGCGCCCGTACTCGCATCTGGCGGATGAACAGATGCCGCCGGAAGACCTGTGGACCATGCAGAAGATCGGCGCGAAGGGCACCGAGATCACCGGCTATCCGCACGCCTCCGCATACCATGAGTTCCGCTATCACCCCAAGGAAGTGATCACCGGTGATTTCGATTCCTGGATGTACGACCATCGCGGCGTGTACGCCTGGACCGTGGAAATCTGGAGCCCGCAGCGGCAGGCCGGCATCGGCGACTACAAATACATCGAGTGGTACCGCGAGCATCCGCTCGCGGACGACCTGAAACTGATGAAATGGAATGACACCGTCCTGCAGGGGAAGGGCTTCGTGGACTGGTATGCGTTCGACCATCCGCAACTCGGGCGCATCGAGCTCGGCGGCTGGAACAGTCTTTACACCTGGACCAATCCACCGCATCATTTGCTGGAAAGGGAAATCGCGCCGTTTTCGCGCTGGCTGGTGTGGCACGCGCTGATATCCCCTCGGCTGGAAATTCTCGAGGCCGCCACCACGGCGCTCGGCGAAAACGCCTGGCGCATCAGGCTGGTGGTGCAGAACAGCGGCTGGTTGCCGAGCTACGTGACGAAGATGGCGAAACAGAAGAAACTTGCACGCGGTGTAGTGTGCGAAATCGAACTGCCGGAAGGCGCGCGACTCGAAACGGGCAAGCTGCGCGAGGAACTCAGTCAGCTGGAGGGCCGCGCCTACAAGCCCGCGGCTGCGAACACCTGGGCGGGATCGAGCGCGGACGAGACCGACGACAGGCTCAAAGTGGAGTGGGTAGTACGCGCGCCGAAGGGTGCGACGCTGAAGCTTGCCGCGCGCCACGAACGCGCCGGCACGGTGCGCACCGAACTGCGCTTGGAGTGACCGACGATGAAGACACTGCTTCCTGTTCTCCTGTGCTGCGTGGCGCTCGCAGCCCACGCCGAGGAAAAATCCCCCCCGGCCGGCGAGCGGATCAAGTCCGACGCTAAAGGTTTTGGCAGCAGTGTCGCGAAAGCCACGAAGGACGTGGGCAAGCAGATCGGTGCCGGCACCAAAAAAGCCGTCACGAGCATCAAGACAATAGGAAAAACCGACGTCAAGCAAGGCACGCGCGGGGATGGCAGCGCAAAACGCCGGAACCAAAAGATGGATACCGAAAAGGCGGGCAGGAAGTAAAACTCAGGCACGTCCGGATGCCGTTTCCGGGTCGCGTAAACCACAATTGGAACTTGGCAGCCCGGCCTGATTTCTTTTTTTCTTGTCAATGAGGAGCCCGAGTAATACAATGGACAACCGTCGCCAATGCGCACCAACGGCGCAGAGGCAGTCGGGCGACGAGCAAGTCCGCGGACTCCCGCCGAAATTCAGGGGCCACGCGTCCCTGACCAAGCAACGTCCAACTCAGCCGATTCCGATGTTCGACATCCGGTTTACGGTTTGCCACAGGCCGATACGTTTGCGCCCGTGACGAGTCCGCGATAGAGAAATACGGGTTTCAATGGAGGCAAGACATGCAGAAGCAGACCGTTCCCACCGCGCGTTACGTTGAGTTGCTCAACGAGGAAATCAAACGCCACCCTTACTACCAGAAAGGGATGCAGTTTGTCGCGGCGCCCTCTCCCTATACCGCCCCCCAGTTGCTAGATGTCACGTGGGACAAAGAAAAATGGAGTGAGTACAATTTTGTTTTCGCAGCCGCCCACCGCGTCGTGCGGGCGCGGTATCACGCCAAGTCATAGCAGTCCGGTTCGTCGGGTTTGCATGTGTCCCGTCGAGCCCAAGTCCCCGTGCGGCGTTTTGCGGCTATCATAGTGCAGGCGCTGCCTTGGCCGGGATACATCAACGGAGGGGACACCGCCGAAGTGCAATCAGACAAAACCAACATAGGGAGGATCGAACATGAGCAAGTCAACTTTGAGCGGGTTGTTTTTGGCGGTGCTAGTCGCGTTTGTCCCGGCAACCGCAACTGCGGATAGCCGGGACGATATAGAACGAATGGAGCAGCTGCGGGGACAGGCCCTTCTGGATGCCGACATGCCATCGCTCTACGCTATGTACGCTGATGAATTCTTCTACAACCGCGCCCGCGGCGACTCATTGACGAAATCGGAATACCTGCCGCTATTCGCGTCGGGCGACGTGAAGGTCAACAGCGGCGTACGTGAGGGCGTGGACATCCGCGTCTACGGCGATACGGCGGTGGTGACGGGCACGCAGCGCACCAGCGTTACCATCAAAGGAGAAGACAGAAACCTTCATCTGCGCTACCTGCACGTGTGGGTCAAGCGCGGAGACGTCTGGGTGCTGGTCGCGCGCCAGGCGACCAATATGCCGACGCAGAACTAGGGAAGCTCTGATCGTCGAGCCGCGCGGCTTCCCTAGGAATCTGCGCGCCGCGGAAATGGCCCAGGCCGGTTTGAATGCACGACTGGACCAAACAAGCGCTCAACGCGGAGGACGCGAAGGAACCACCTCATCCCCGCCTTCTCCCCTGGGCGGAGAAGGGGTTGAAATGCGGAAGCGCGACCAACGATCGCCTGATTTTCCATCTCCCTCTCCACCCGATTGGGCGGAGAGGGTTGGGGTGAGGGGGGCGTCCTCTGCGGTGAGAGGTAATCATTAGCAAGTCACGACAGAATGCGCGATGGCGCATTTCTTCCGGCCTTACGGATTCTTCTGGTAAGTCCCCACCAACACCGCCTGCTCGATGACATGTCCCTTCATCGCCTTCTCGACATCGGACTTGCGCGGTTTCTTCAATTTTGGAAGAACGGTATCGAGAGCGTAGAGCTTGTGAAAGTAGCGGTGGCGCCCGATCGGGGGACACGGGCCGCCGTAGCCGGTGCGCTGGAAATCGCTCGTGCCTTCCAGCGTTCCTTCGGGGAGTTCGTTTGGCGAGACGCCTTGCGGCAGACCTGTCGCCGAGGACGGGATGTTGTAGAGAATCCAATGGACCCACGTCATCTGCGGCGCCGCCGGATCGGGCGCGTCGGGATCATCGACGATAAGCACCAGGCTCTTTGCGTTTTCCGGAACGCCGCCCCATGCAAGTGGCGGCGAGACGTCCTTTCCCTCGCAAGTATGGAGCTTGGGAATGCCGCCTTCATGCTCGAAGACGGTCGATGTCAGCTTGAGCGTCATGGATCGTTCCTCCTTCAGAAAGACACTCTGGATTGCCGCTGCGGAAAAGGCGACCACGGTTAACGCAATCCATGGCAGTTCTGGCCGCATCCACGGACGGAAAACCACGATTACATCACTTGATCCCGCCCAACCACACCAGTACGTCGCCCTTCTCTTTCGCCGTGCATTCGCGCTTGAATACCAGCGTGCAGTTCACCCGCAGGAAGTCTTCCACGGTCTGCGGATCAGTCAGGCGTTTCATGTTCGCCGATGGCGCCAGCGGCTGAATCTTCCGCACTTTGGCCTTTTTTGGATTGGGATGCTCTTCATCATTGATGACGTGACAGGCACGGCAGAGGATTTTGCTCTGGTGCGCGATGATCAACTCGCGAGGATCCGGAAGGTGGCAGGAAGCACAGCTGACAAAACCCAGGCCGCGGATAATCCCCTTCTCGTGGTAGAGCTTCTCCCCGCGGTCCGCCGAGAACCCGTCGAAATCCGGGTCTTCAAGCCTGGCCGCCTGCGCGTAGTGATCCAGTATCTCCTGCGTCGGTCCCGCATGGAGACCCGCCGCCCAGAGAACAAGCCCCAGAATCGCCACAAATTTTCTCATCGCACCCTTTCTCCGAGAATTCATTTTCGTCAACGCGTCTAACTCCGGCCGTCGGCCGGATGAATTTCGCCGATTCCCGATTCCCGATTCTTAGGACGGATACTTCCGCTGCAGTTCCGCCACCTGCTCCGGAGAGAGAATCTTGAGCCGGTTGCCTCTCAACATCAAATACAGTTTCGCCGTTTCCTCCAGTTCCTCCGTGGCGTATACCGCGGCCTCGAGGTCTCGGCCCGCCACCACCGGGCCGTGGTTGGCAAGCAGGATCGCGTGATGCTTGCCGGCAACCTCGCGCACCGCGTTTGCGAGCGTCATGTCGCCCGGCGGGTAGTAAGGCAACAGCACGAGGTTCCCGATCTTCATCACGTAGTAGGCGGTAATCGGTGGGATGGGCTGTTTCGGGTCGGTATCGGAGAGACAGGATACCGCCACCGAATGAGTGGAATGCAGGTGCACGATAGCGCCGGCTGACGACCGCTGCTCGTACACCGACAAATGCAGAAAGGCTTCCTTGGTCGGCTTGCCGCCGGAAACCGGACCGCCCTTGGCGTCGATTTTAGAAAGGGTCGCCGGATCGAGCCGCCCCAGGCAGGCGTTGGTCGGCGTCATCAGCCAGCCATCGTCCACCCGCGCGCTGATGTTGCCGGAACTTCCGGGCGTGAGTCCGCGATCGAACATGGACTTGCCAAGAATGCAGATCTCTTCCCTGAGCTTCGCTTCGTTCATTTTTTGTTTTGGCAAAAGTCTAATTTCACCACGAAGGCACGAAGACACGAAGAAAACAGGAAGGTTGGCGAAAACCGGGACCTCCCAGCTCGTTCGCGCATTGCAGCAACGCCTCTGGCGATCACCGGTATCGCATCACAATTATGCTGAGAATTCGAGTTCCTTCGTGTCTTCGTGCCTTCGTGGTGAACAAGTCCTCAAGGCTGGAGTTTGAAGGCTTTGGTGAAGAAATCCGCGGTGCCGAAATTGCCGGATTTCAGCGCCAGGGCCAACGCCGGTTCGCCGATCGAAAACGTCCAGGGCACCCCGGGGTCGATCTCCGGGCCGATCGCGAGTCCCTCGACGCCGAGCGCGCCGACCACCGCGCCGGAAGTTTCGCCACCTGCAACCACCAGCCGTCGCACGCCACCCGCTACCAGTCCCTTGGCGATCTTACCCAGGGTTTCTTCAACCAGCGCACCGGCATGCTCGCGGCCGAGGCGTTCCTGCACCGCCTTCACCTGCTCGGGCGTGGCAGTCGAAAAGATCAACACCGGCTTTTCAGACAGCCGGCTCGCGGCCCAGTTGAGCGCTTCCTGTGCGAGGTCGCGTCCGGAAGTGATCGCCATCGGATCGAGTTCGAAGAACTCGTGATCCTGCTTCATCAGCGCGACCTGCCCCTGGGTCGCGACGGAGCAGGATCCCGCCAGCACGGCGGTGGGGCCCGTAACTATCGGCAACTGGGAGTGCTGGCCGCTTTTCATCAAGCCCTTGCGAACGAAGTTCGCCGGCAGGCCCATCGCCATTCCGGAGCCACCGGTGACTAGCTTCAGATCGGCGCACGCCTGGCCCAGCGTTACCAAATGTTCGTCGGTGATTGAGTCGAGGATCGCATGGCGGATCCCCTGCTTGCGCAGCTTTTCGAAAGCGTCGCGAATCGCCTCGACTCCATTCACGATGGTGGCGTACGGCACCAATCCGACCCTGTGCGTGGTCTGCCGCTGCAACACCCGGACCAGCGAAGGATCAGTCATCGGGGTGAGCGGATGGTGACGCATCCCGGATTCGGAAAGCAATTCATCGCCGACGAACAGATACCCCTTGTAAACTGTGCGCTTGTTGGTCGGAAACGCCGGGTTGAACACCGTGAAGTCCGCGCCGATCGCATCCAGCATCGCGTCGGCGACGGGGCCGATGTTGCCCTTGTCGGTGGAATCGAAGGTCGAGCAGTATTTGAAGTAAAACTGCTTCGCGCCCTGTTGGCGCAACCAGTCGAGAGCGGCGAGCGACATGGTGACCGCCTCGTTGGCTGGATTGCTGCGTGACTTGAGCGCCACGATGATGCAGTCTGCGGCGGGAACTTTCAGCCCCGGACGCGGCACGCCCAATAATTGCACGGTGCGCATGTGGGCCTTGACCAGCGTGTTGGCGAGATCGGTCGCGCCCGTGAAGTCATCGGCGACGCAGCCCAGCAGGATGCTCACGGCGCCGCTCCCGGGGAAATGCATTCGAACACGAGGACTTCCTCCCTGACGTGTGGCTGTATTTGGGCATAATGGTACCGAAACCCGTGGGCGAAAGCCCAGAGTCTTCTCAACAATGACCGAAGTCACCGGAATAGATCACATCTACATCGCCGTGAGCGACCTCCGCCGTTCCGAGGCGTTCTACGACAAGGCAATGCTCGCCCTCGGCTTCCGGAAGAACACGTTCACGATCGGTGGCGAAGCGCATGTTCAGTACTTCAACCGGCACTTCGGCTTTGTGCTGCGGCCGGCCAGAAGCCGGATTCCTCACGACTCGTATGCGCCCGGGCTGCACCACTTTTGCCTGCGCGTCGAGGGAAAAGAGGAGGTAAAAGACGCGGCGGCGAAATTACGCACTGCAGGTATCGACGCATCGCAACCGAAGCTGCACGCGGAATACGCGGCGGATTACTACGCGACCTTCTTCAGCGACCCGGATGGCATACGGCTGGAAGTCACCAACTACCGCGCCGAGCGCCGCCATCGCCACGATGAATGGGACAAGCTGGCCTGAGGCCAGCGATAGGAGCGTTGACGCAGAGGGCGCAGAGGAAAAACAAGAAAGGTCGCAGAGAGAATCAGGACTTGGCAAGAAGCAGAGCCTTATTGCTGCTGAGGGGTGATGGCATGTGTTCTGAACAGCTTGCCTTGCTTTTCCTTCGCGTACCTTTGCGGCCTTTGCGTTTAACGCGTTGCGGCTTTGACCTTCCCTCGTTTCTCCTCTGCGCTCTCTGCGTCAACGCTTTTATAGCCGGTCGTAAGACAGGCTGACTCA
>JBQTIV010000147.1:0-10235 GCA_052387775.1 Betaproteobacteria bacterium | reverse complement strand
CGGCAGCGTTTGTGCCGAGCGTGATCGTGACGCACCCGATGGGGCCACTCGAGAACCCCCCTTTATATCGACTGCTCGGTGGAATCTTCCGCGCCGAGGCCGAGGCGGAACGTCTCGCGCGAGAATTCCAATCGGCATATTTCGAAGCGGTCGAAGCAACTTCCAGGCAACCGCGCGAGCGGGTCTTGTACCTGATCTGGAAGGACCCGTGGATGACGATCTCGCGCGACACCTACATCGCGCGGACGCTGCAATCGGTTGGATGGGACCAGATCGATTTGGAAAACCCTGGGCGCTATCCAACGCTCTATCTCGAATCGGTCGCTGGACGCGTGGATCGTGTCCTGCTCTCTTCCGAGCCTTACGCGTTCAGGGAACGCGACGTGGGGGCCGTAACAGAGGCGATGAATGTGAGTTCGCCAGTCCCCGGTCACGCGGTCGCGTCCGTCACGGTTTCATTGATCGACGCGCAAATGACGTCCTGGTACGGCAGCCGGGCGATCGAGGGGATGCGCTATCTCGCTTCGCTGCGCACCGCTTCAAGACCTTGAGCCACATGCTGATCCTGCCCGGTGCTACGATGCCCGCGAGGAGATCGCCATGCTCGTTAACTGCGTCGTCTATCAGGAAGGGCGCAAGCTCGCCGACATTCAGCCGCGGGAGATCAGCGAGTATGTTCGCCGGCCGGAGTGTTTTGTCTGGGTGGCTCTTTACGAGCCGACACCGGAAGAACTCGGAACGATGCAGCGGGAGTTCGGTCTGCACGAACTTGCACTAGAGGACGCGCGGCACGGCCATCAGCGGCCCAAGATCGAGGAATACGGGGATTCGCTTTTCGTCGTCCTTCATACCGTGGAGCTTGCCGGAAAGGATCTTAGCGTCGGCGAGGTTGACATGTTCGTCGGTCCCAACTACGTGCTCTCGGTGCGCGGCCACACCGAGCGTGGATTTGCCGAAGTGCGCGCGCGCAGCGAACGTGAGCCGGAACTGCTACGCCAGGGCCCGGCGTACGCGCTCTACGTCATCATGGACGCCGTGGTGGACCGCTACTTCCCCGTCCTCGACGCGCTCGAGGACGAACTCGAGGAAGTCGAGAAGCGTATTTTCTCAGGGAAGAACAGCCGTGCGATCATCCATTCTCTCTACCTCCTGAAGCAGAAGCTGGTGACGATCAAGCACGCTGCGGGCCCGCTTCTGGAGGCAAGCAGCAAACTTTTCGGCGGCCGGGTGCCGCAGCTTTGCGCGGGGCTGCCGGAGTATTTCCGCGATGTTTACGACCACCTGATCCGGGTGAACCAGTCGATAGACAGTCTGCGGGAAATGGTCATCACCGCGTTATCGGTGAACCTGTCGCTTCTGACCATGCAGGGAAGCGAAGTCACCAAGCGTTTGGCCGGGTATGCCGCGCTGGTCGCGGTGCCGACGATGATCGCCGGCATTTACGGAATGAACTTCGAGCACATGCCGGAACTGACCTGGAGCCTGGGCTACCCGTTGAGCATCGCTGTCATGGTGGCGATGGACGGCTATCTCTTCTACCGGTTTCGCAAAGCCAAGTGGCTGTAACGTTCGGAGTGCCAGAATCCACGATTCGCACCAGCAAGCCAACCGTACCTCTTGCCCCTTTCCGGGCCTGGCGTTTCAGCTTTTCTGCTTACGCTTCGATTTCCCGGTTTTCTCCGACTTTTTCTCGGGCTCCGCATCGAGCCTGAAGCTCGCATAAGTTCCTGGCGCGTCCTCGATGACTTTCAGACCGCCATCGCCGGGGACGCGGGCGGGAACCTTGTCACCGCCGAAACCGGCCAGCCAGTTGCCCCAGTCTGTCCACCACGAACCTTCGTGCTTCTCGGCGGTGGAGAGCCATTCATCGGCGTTATCGCGCAGCTTCTCGTTGGTCCAATACCAGTACTTGTTCGCAGAAGGCGGGTTGACGATTCCGGCGATGTGGCCGGAGCCGCCAAGCACGAAGCGCACGGAACCCTTGAGCAAGCGGGCGCCGAGATAAGTGCTCTTCCACGGCGCGATGTGGTCCTCGACCGTGGAAATGAAATACGAAGGAATGTCGACCCTGGACAGGTCGATCGGCACACCGGCCAGCGTGATTCCCCCGGGTTCGCGCAACCTGTTCCTGATGTACATGTTGCGCAGGTAAAAGGTGTGCATCTTCGCCGGCATGCGGGTCGAGTCCGAGTTCCAGTAAAGCAGGTCGAACGGGAACGGGTCCTTGCCGAGCAGATAGTTGTTCACCACGAACGACCAGATCAGGTCGTTGGCGCGCAGCATGTTAAAGGTGCCGGCCATCTCCGTGCCTTCCAGATAACCGCGGCTCTCCATCTTCTTTTCCAGGTTGGCGAGCACGCCTTCGTCCACGAACACGCCCAGTTCGCCGGGTTCTGAGAAGTCCAGGAGCGCGGTGAAAAAGGTAACGCTCTTCACCCGTGACTGTCCCTGTGCCGCCATCCAGGCGAGCGCCGATGCGGTGAGCGTGCCGCCCAGGCAGTAGCCGATCATGTTGACTTCATGCTCGCCGGTCGCCTTCGCCACGGCATTCAGTGCTGCCAGCGTACCTTCCAGCATGTAGTCCTCGAATCCCTTGTTGGCGAGCTCCTTGCCGGGATTGACCCAGGAAACCACGAACACGGTGACGCCCTGGTCCACCGCCCATTTGATAAAGGAGTTCTTCTGCCGCAGGTCGAGGATGTATTATTTGTTGATCCACGGCGGAATGATCAACAGCGGCGTCTTGTACACCTCCCCGGTCGTCGGCTGATACTGGATCAGCTGCATCAGCTCATTCTGGTAGACGACCTTCCCCGGCGTGGTGGCGACGTTCGCGCCCATCTTGAACGCCTTGTAGTCGGTCATGCTGATCGCCAGCTTGCCGTGGCCGCGTTCGAGGTCGTGGAGCAGATGGTTCAGGCCGTCGAGCAGATTCTTCCCTCCGGTTTCCACCGTGGTCTTCAGCACCTCGGGATTGGTCATCACGAAATTGGTCGGCGCCAGCGCGTCGACATACTGGCGGGTGAAGAACTTCACCTTGCGCGCGGTCTGCGCGTCGAGGCCTTCGACTTCGGAGACGGCCTTCTGGATGTTCTGCGCGGCGATCAGGTAGGACTGCTTGATGTAATCGAATACCAGGTTGTTCTGCCAAAGCTCGCTGCGGAAGCGGTTGTCGGACGTGGCCGCTTGCGCGACCGGTGCCGATTCTCCGCCCATGGCCCTCTTCATGGTGTTCTGCCACAGCAGGAACTGGTCCTGCCACATGCGCATGCCGGCCTCGGCGAGCTTGAACGGATCGGTCATCAACTTCGCAGCCAGGTCCGTAAAGGCCTTGCCGACGCCCAGTTCGTCTGCGGTTTCCTCGCCGGACTCCCTGGACTGTTCGGCGAGATGTTCCTTGAAAAGATGATTACTGCGCAGCGCAATTTCCGCGAGCGTGCGCGCGAATTCCACCGTATCGGCAGAGGCGGGACTGGTTGGTTTTTCTTCGGCCATGGTCGCTAAACTAGGCCCTGCAGCGCAGCAGCGCAAGCGGGCGATTCAAAAACACTGGCTCTCACCGCAGAGGACGCGGAGCGGCGCACGGACACGTTACCGACGTAGTCGGCCGTTTGCGGGTAGTGCGTCGAAGCGCCGCCTCCCGCCCCGGATGGCTATGCCAACGCCTTGTCGGCGGTGCCGGAGGAAAACAAAATACGAGGAAAAGCAAAACTGGGGTTAAAAGCGGGGTGACTTTTTGTGACCCGCTGCCGCCAAAGTCTACTTTGGTGGATCGTTCGCAAATTAGGGGTTCTAACTCTCGAGCGTGTTTTTGCTCTTGCCCTTCCTCTGCGTCCTCAGCGTCCTCTGCGGTGGGCGGTGATCTTTTGCATCTTTCCGTAGGTTTTGAATTTCTCTAACACGACTTGCATCTCGGCGTCGGAAAGAATAACGGGTTTGCCGATCTGCAACGCGCGCCAGTACTGCTCGCACAATGCTTCGACTTCCACAGCCAGCGCCAGCGCGTGCTCGAGACTGTCCCCGGTCGCGATCATTCCGTGGTTTGCCAGCAGGCAGGCCTTGCGATGCGACAGAGCCTCCAGCGCATGGTCGGACAGTTTCTGGGTGCCGAAAGTGGCGTATGGCGCGCAACGGATGCTGTTGCCGCCGGCGGCCGCGATCATGTAGTGAAACGCCGGCACATCCATCCCCAGGCAGGCGAGCGTGGTGGCGAAACTCGAATGGGTGTGGACCACCGCCCGCGCGTCGAAGCGGGTGCGGTAGATGTCGTGATGGAAGCGCCACTCCGAGGACGCAGTGCGTTTGCCCTTTGGCTTGCCTTTCTTGTCCATGAAGACAATGTCGGCCGGTCTGGTTTGCTGGTAGGGCAGGCCGGATGGCGTAATCAGGAAACCGTCCTTCCAGCGCGCGCTGACGTTGCCGGACTTGCCGCGGTTGATGCCGAGCGCATTCATCTCCAGCGCCGTGGCGATGATCGCCTTTCTCAAGGCCAGATCGCTCACCGTTGCGAACGTTCCGGATACAGCGCCGCCAGACCCGCGCGCGAGGCCGGCGCGACCCCGCGCTCGGTGATCAGCATGGACACGAGTGCCGCCGGCGTGACATCGAAGGCCGGATTGGCCACCGGGCTTTTCTCCGGCACCAGCCACAATCGCGCCTGTTCACCATCGCCGCCGCGGCCCGCGACCGATCGCAGTTCATCGGCTTCGCGCTCTTCAATCGGGATTTCCACAAATCCGTCCTCGATATCCCAGTCTATGGTCGAGCCCGGAAACGCCACGCAAAACGGGATGCCACAATCCTTCGCGGCCAGCGCCTTCAGATAGGTGCCGATCTTGTTGCACACGTCGCCGCGCGCGGTGACGCGGTCCGCCCCGACGATGGCGATATCCACCTGGCCCCGCTGCATCAAATGCCCGCCAGCGTTGTCGGCGATCACCGTATGCGGCACGCCGTGATGCGCCAGTTCCCAGGCCGTGAGCAGTCCCTGGTTGCGCGGGCGCGTTTCGTCCACCCATACGTGCACAGGTATGCTTTGATCGTGCGCCAGATAAATGGGCGCGAGCGCGGTGCCCATGTCCACGGTAGCCAGCCACCCGGCATTGCAGTGGGTAAGCACGTTGACCGGTCCGGAGCGATTCTCTGCCGCCCGGCGAATCAGCTCGACGCCGTGTTGCCCGATCGCGTAATTCATCGCCACATCTTCATCGGCGATCACCTGCGCTTGCCTCCATGCGGCTTCGGGGCGATCCTGGACCGCGATAGGACGCAGCACCTGGGTCATGCGGCCGATGGCCCAGCGCAGATTTATTGCGGTCGGCCGGGTCTTGGCGAGTTGTTCGCCCGCGCGCGTCAGATTAGCGCCGGAGGCGTCGGCTGCCATCGCCAGGGCCATGCCGAATGCGGCGGCGGCACCGATCAGCGGCGCGCCGCGCACGCGCATGTTGCGGATCGCGTCGGCCACTTCGTCCGCGCTGATGAGTTTGACGACCCTGAAAGTATGCGGCAACAAGGTCTGATCGACGATGCGCACGACATTGCCGTCGCGCCAGATACTTCGATAGGCGACGCCGTCGACGTTCATCAACCGGCCCTGACAAACCGGTGAACGCCGTAAGCGTCCTGCGCCTGCCTCAACCGTCCTTGGTACCAGAGGTAATGCAGATGCGCTATGGATTCACCCATCGCGAAAAAAGTTTGGTGTGTGTCGAGCGTGCGGCGAAACAATACCGGCAGCAAATCCTTGGCGGTCTTCGGTGTGGCGCAGGATTCGAGCACTTCCTCCAGGCGCTCGCGATGATGCGCGTGCAGCATCCGCACCCGCGTATGTGCGCCGCGGAACGGCAGGCCGTGCGAAGGCAGCACCAACGTCTCGGCGGGTAGTTCGGCAAAGCGGTCGATCGAGCGCAGGAAAAGTTTCAGCGGATCGCCCCTGGGCTCAGTCGGCCAGACGCTGACGTTAGTGCTGATTTTCGGTAGCAGCATGTCGCCGGAGATCAGCACGCCCAGCGAATCGCAGTACAGTGCCGCGTGTTCAGGGGCGTGTCCCCAGCCGACTATGACGCGCCAGTTGTTGCCGCCGACGTCGATCTCATCGCCATCCAGGATGCGCACGAACCGGGTGGGCGGCTCGGAGACGACCTTGCGGTAGGCATTGCCGCGACCTTTGATTGCGGCGACGCTCTCGGGGTCGAGCCCGTGTTCGGCGAACAGTTGCGCGGTCGCATCCGCTCCAAAGCCTGCCTGGGTCTGGTATTGGGCATGGGCATTGAGGTACTCGGACTCACTCATCCACAGCGGCGCTTCGAATCGCTGCGTCAACCATCCGGCGTTGCCGAAATGGTCCGGATGGAAGTGCGTAACCAGCACCCGCGTAAGCCCGGTATTGCCGAGCACTTCGCCGAAAATCTGCTCCCAATGAACTCGGGTGGCGTCGGCGGCGATCCCGCAGTCCACCGCTGTCCACCCCTTGCCGTCGCGCAGCAGCCAAAGGTTGATGTGATCGAGCGCGAACGGCAGCGGCATGCGCAGCCAGAACACGCCTGAAGCAATCTCGCGAACGCTTCCCCCATGGGGCGGCTCGGCAAACGGGAAAACGAGCGGACCGGGGGTTTCGAGTCGCGTGGCACGAGCGGGTGTCTGCATGTGTGGATTCTGCGGATGTGTAGGCGCATAGCTGCGCCACGATTTAGTTGGATTCTACTTTACGTTTACGTAAACTGCGTCGCGCATGGCAGAGTCTACCTACACCATTACCGATCTTGCCCGGGAATTCGGTCTGACGACGCGGGCGATCCGCTTCTACGAAGACCAGGGCCTGCTCGCGCCAGACCGCGCCGGACGCAACCGGATTTACGGTCAACGAGACAAAGTTCGCCTCAAGCTTACCCTGCGCGGCAAGCGCCTCGGCCTCTCGCTTTCCGAAATCCGCGAGTTAATCGACCTGTACGACGCCGCCAAAGACGAACAGGTCCAGGTCGAGCGCTTCCTCGAAGTGCTGCTAAGGCGGCGTGCCATCCTTGAGCAGCAGCGGGAGGACATCGAGGCAGTACTGGGCGAAATTGCCGCGTTCGAAAAACAGTGCCGGGAATTTCTGGCCGGAAAAGGCAAGAGGCCGGAGCGGAGCGGTGGCGGAAACACGAGGAGCAACGCAAAGACCTGATTACATGAGTTTATCTGACCAAGAATTGAAGGGGGCCTTAGCCGAGGGAACTTTTCGGGACACTGCCTTGCCGCACCGGACGACACGCCAGTTCCAACGTTAATTATTTGATCTGAAACATTGTTTTGTCGATAGAGCAGCTTTGAATTGACGTTAACGTAAACGTTAACTACAGTCTGTCAAGTGGAGACGCGTTTGAGCGGGTTGGAACCGAGCAATTCTGCGTACACCGATCGGCCGCGGGCAGGTCTCGGGCGCCAGAAAATCCTGGCGCCGAGCGGCGCACGGTTGCTGCGGCGTCCCCTTGCGAGTGCGAAGTCCATCTGCCTTTCAAGCCCAAACTATCGCAGCGCCACGGCTACTACCATGGCAGCATCATCGGTACCATCGCAGAGTCGGCGGGCGCTTGCGCGCCGTTCACCCCGATGACGATGCACGGGAGGCCCGATCAATGAAATCCGAAACCTTTCTTAAGAGCCATCCGACGCTCAATTTCGGTCTCGGCGAAGACATCGATATGTTGCGCAACACCGTGCAGAACTTCGCGTCCAACGAGATCGCCCCGCGCGCAGCCGAAATCGACCACAACAACGAATTCCCGATGGACCTGTGGCGCAAGTTTGGCAGTATCGGGCTGCTCGGCGTCACCGTCGAGGAGGAATATGGCGGCACCAACATGGGTTATCTGGCGCACGTGGTGGCGATGGAAGAGATCTCGCGGGCTTCTGGCTCGGTCGGGCTTTCCTATGGCGCGCACTCGAACCTGGCGGTGAACCAGATCCGCCGCAATGGCAGCGAGGCGCAGAAGCGCAGGTACCTGCCGAAGCTGATTTCCGGTGAACACGTCGGCGCGCTGGCAATGAGCGAGCCGAATTCGGGCTCTGACGTCGTGAGCATGAAGCTGCGCGCCGAGAAAAAGGGTGAGCGCTACATCCTTAACGGCAACAAGATGTGGATCACTAACGGCCCGGATGCGAACGTGCTGGTGGTTTACGCCAAGACCGACGTGAATGCCGGGCCGAAAGGAATCACCGCCTTTATCGTGGAGAAAGGCTTCAAGGGTTTTTCCACCGCGCAGAAGCTCGACAAGCTTGGAATGCGCGGTTCCAACACCTGCGAGCTGGTGTTTCGGGACTGCGAAGTGCCGGCGGAGAACGTGCTGGGCGAAATCAACCGCGGCGTGCAGGTGCTGATGAGCGGGCTCGACTATGAGCGCGCGGTGCTCGCCGGCGGGCCGCTCGGTATCATGCAAGCCTGCATGGACTTGGTGATGCCTTACGTGCACGAGCGCGAGCAGTTTGGCCAGCCGATCGGCGAGTTCCAGCTGATGCAGGGCAAGATTGCCGACATGTACACCACTATGAACGCCTGCAAGGCCTATGTGTATGCGGTCGGCAGGGCCTGTGATCGCGGCGAGACCACGCGCAAGGACGCCGCCGGCGCCATTCTCTACGCGGCGGAAAAGGCGACCTGGATGGCGGGCGAAGCGATCCAGGCGCTGGGCGGCAACGGCTATGTCAACGAGTACGCGACCGGCAGGCTGTGGCGCGATGCGAAGCTTTACGAGATTGGTGCCGGGACATCGGAAATCCGGCGGATGCTGATCGGCCGCGAGCTTTTCAAAGAAACTTCGTGAATGGCAATTTGGCCACAGAGGGCACAGAGAACACAGAGAAAGGCAAAATTCATTGTTGAGAAAAGCAGACGGAGCGGACGGGATACCGGTCTAGCGGAGTAACCCGACTTCCACTTCTACTTTGGGTTACGGATTCTTGTCCTTCTCCGTGTTCTCCGTGTCCTCTGTGGCAAATTTGGGTTTGGTTAATTGGAGGTTGTCATGGCTAAAGATCCAGTAGTAATCGTTTCCGCTGCGCGCACGCCGCTGGGGGCGCTGCAGGGTGAGCTGAAGGACTTTGCAGCTCCGCAGCTTGGCGCGGCGGCAATCCGCGCTGCGGTAGAGCGGGCAGGCATCAAGCCCGAGCAGGTGCAGGAAGTGATCATGGGCTGCGTGCTGCCGGCCGGACAGGGACAGGCGCCCGCTCGCCAGGCCTCGCTCGGCGCCGGTCTGCCACTTTCGGCAGGTTGCACCACCGTGAACAAAATGTGCGGCTCGGGAATGAAGGCTGCGATGCTCGCGCACGATTCTCTCATTGCGGGCAGCAACGACGTCATGGTCGCGGGCGGGATGGAGAGCATGAGCAACGCGCCCTATCTGTTGCCGAAGGCCCGCGCGGGCTACCGCATGGGGCATCAGCAGGTTCTCGACCATATGTTCCTGGACGGACTCGAAGATGCCTACGACAAAGGCAAGCTGATGGGCAGTTTTGCCGAGGACTGCGCAGCAAAGTACCGGTTCAACCGGGAAGATCAGGACCAATTTGCCGTCGCGTCGCTCGAGCGCGCGCGCAAGGCCAACAAGGACGGTTCGTTCGCCTGGGAAACGGTGCCGATCGCGATCAAAGCCGGCAAGGATGAGCGCTTTGTCGAGCATGACGAAGCGCCATTCAAAGCCAACTTCGACAAGATTCCGCTGCTCAAGCCCGCCTTCAGGAAAGACGGCACTGTGACGGCAGCGAATTCGAGTTCCATTTCAGACGGCGCCGCGGCGCTGGTGATGATGCGGCGCTCGACCGCCGAGAAGTTCGGCCTCAAGCCGCTCGCAACCATCGCGGGTCATTCGACGCACTCCCAGGAACCGGGTTGGTTCACCACGGCACCGGTCGGCGCGATCACGAAGCTCTTCGACAAGACTGGCTGGAGCGCGGGTCAGGTGGATCTTTACGAGATCAATGAAGCGTTTGCGGTGGTGACGATGGCGGCAATGAAAGAGCACAAGCTGCCACACGAAAAGGTGAACGTTCATGGCGGTGCCTGCGCGCTCGGACATCCGATCGGCGCCTCCGGCGCGCGGATTCTCGTTACTCTGATCGGCGCGCTGCGCAAGCAGGGGGGCAAACGCGGCGTCGCCACGCTCTGCATCGGCGGCGGTGAAGCCACCGCCATGGCCGTTGAACTGCTCTAAACCTCAACGCAGAGGCGCAGAGAACGCAGAGGACACAAAGAAGTGCATATG
>JBQTIV010000146.1:0-2244 GCA_052387775.1 Betaproteobacteria bacterium | reverse complement strand
CCTCTATCGTCAAAGTGATGCGAGGAAGGCGAGCAGTGCTTCGCGATCCTGTTTGGGCATGGTGCGGAAGGTCTCGCGGGCTGCCGCGGCCTCGCCGCCGTGCCAAAGTATTGCTTCGGCATAATTGCGCGCGCGGCCGTCGTGCAACATCATGGCGTTGCCATTGACTTTTTCGCTCAGGCCGATGCCCCACAGCGGCGGGGTGCGCCAGTCTCGCGGGCCGGCGCGATAATCGGGCCGGCCGTCTGCGAGTCCTTCGCCCATGTCGTGCAGCAGCAGGTCGGAGTAGGGGCGGATCACCTGGTGGGCAATCTGTGGCAGCGCCGGGTAGTCGCCGGTGTGTACTTCCGGGACATGGCAAACAGCGCACTGCGCCTCATGGAAAAGTTTCTCGCCACGCGCCACGCTGTCATCGTCGAGATTGCGCCGCGCCGGTACGGCAAGGGCACGGATGTAAAAATTCAGCGATTCGAACTGCCGGTCGCCCTGTTCCGGAGTGCCGATTCCCGGGCTGTTGTTGCACGCCTTTTGCGCCGGCGGGCAGTTCTCCTGCGGGAACGTGCGCGTGGTGATCCCCATGTCGTTCAGGAATGCGGCGGCATTCTGTTGTCTGAGCGTGGGCTGCCCGGCTTTCCAGCCGAAGCGCCCCAGTGCCACGACCCGTTTGTCGGCATCCCAGACATAATTCGGCCGCCCGTTGAAGCCCTGCGCCGCCTGCCGGCGCGCAATTTCGAGCAGTGTTTCCTCCGGGACGGCCTCAAGCAGGCCCATTCCAAACACTGGCGGGGCCACTCGCGGCGAGATCAGGATGTCGGTTCCGAGCGGACCGAAGGCGAGCTGGATTAAACGCACGTCCGGGAAACGCAAGCGCATTGAGTCGCCGTCTGTGAGTTCAACCTCGTGTTCGCGCCAGGCCACGGTGACGCGGCCTTCCGGCGGAACCTTGCCGAGTACGCCCTGTTGCTGGAGCTGGTCGCCGTATTGCGGATGCGGCCGCGGACCGCCATGTTGGTCTTCCCCGGGTCGCGAAAGCCTTACCAGCATCGAGACCGAATCATCGTCTTCGTGTTCTGGCGGCCGGCCGCGACCGTTGCCGGCATGGCAGTCGGTACAAATCTCGCCATTCGATGTCGGACCGCGGCCCCAGTTGCCGCCGATGTCGATGGGCACCACCCAGCGTTGGTGGAACTCAGAGCGACCATGGGCGAACTGTTGAAGCTGCTCGGCGCTGAGCGCGGGGCCGGGCGCCGAATACGCCTGGTCGGATTCGTCCTGCACCGTGAAAGCGCCGCCGGACAGCGCCGCCAGTTGCAATTCGCCTGCCGCAGCCAGCCAGGCAGCGGTCGCGAGCGCGCCGCCCAGAATCGCGGCCTTGAGATAATCCCGGTGTCTGTTGTCCACGCTGTTCGCGCCAATCATGTTTCCTACCGATGATGCGTGAGTATAGCGCCCGATTCCGCGCGTTTCGAATTCAGCGCGTGATCATCAATGTTGCCAGTCCATAAGCAGCGAAAGCGAGCAATACGATGCCGGAAACGCGGTTGATCCAGGCCAGGACAGGCGGCTTCATCAGCGCCGCCGACTTGGTTACCAGCGTGGTGAGAACGATCCACCACAGCATCGAGCCCGCGAATACACCAGCGGAGAAGATGACGGACTGCGAGACCGTGGCTAGCGATGCGACCGAAGCGAAGATACCCGCGAAGAACAGTATCGTTGGCGGATTGGCGAGCGTCAGCCCATAAGCGGTCGCAAATGCGCGAAGCGCCGACCCGGCGATGGATTTGCGCGAATCGGTAACCGGCCGCGCAAGGGCGATCTTGATGCCCAGCACGATCAACAACAGCGACCCGATCAGCTTGATCCAGACGGTGCCGGCCAGCAGCAGCGATGACACGGCAGTTATGCCGAATGCAGCGATGGCCGCATAAGTGAGGTCGGCGGCCGCGATGCCTGCCCCGAACGTCAGTCCGGCAGGCCGCCCATGGTCCAGCGTGCGATGTATGCACAGCAGGCTCATCGGGCCGACCGGAGCGGCAACCGCGATGCCGATCGTAAGCGATTTCCAGAAAAGCCACGCGTCCATGGTTCCGATTTTATCGTGCCGGCCGTATGGTGCCGCCTTCGGCTCGTCCTATTTCCTATGATTGCTGTCGATGATGCCGCCTGACGAGACCTGCACTGAAAACCAAAAAACGCATCCGACCAATAAAAAATGGTAGAGGGCCGAGGCCCGAGGTGCTT
>JBQTIV010000145.1:0-9232 GCA_052387775.1 Betaproteobacteria bacterium | reverse complement strand
GCCGTGGCCGATTTAAGCTACCGCCACCAGGCGATTAAGCGCTTTGGCATCGCGCAGCAGGCTGCGGCTATCGCAGCGATGCGCGATGCGCCCGCGTTCCAGCACGATCGCCTGGTCGGTGAGCGACAAGGCGAGCTTGGCGTGCTGCTCCACCAGAATCACCGCCATGCCGCCGTCGGCCATCAGTTGCCGGATGACCGCCATCATTTCCTGCACGATGATCGGGGCCAGGCCTTCCATTGGCTCGTCGAGGAGCAGCAGGCGCGGATTGACCATGAGCGCGCGCGCGATGGCGAGCATCTGCTGCTCGCCGCCCGAGAGTTGATTGCCCAGATTGCGCCGGCGCTCCTCCAGCTTTGGAAAGGCCCGATACACTCGTCCGACATTCCAATGCCCCGGCCTCGCCACCGCGGTGAGATGCTCCTCGACCGTCAGGGAGGCGAATATGCCGCGCTCCTGCGGCACCCAACCCAGCCCAGAATGCACTCGCTGGTGCGTGGGCCACGCGCCGATGTCAATTCCGCAAATGCGGATCGTGCCGCGGTGCAGTTGCGTGAGTCCCATCAAGGTAACGAGCAGCGTGCTTTTTCCCATGCCGTTGCGGCCAAGCAAGGCGAGGCTGTCGCCTTCCGCGATGACAAGCGATATGTCCTCCAGCACCACGGATTCCCCGTAACCGGCGCTGAGCTCTTCGAGACGCAGCAGTTCAGCCAAGTTGCGCCTCCCCGAGATAGACTTCTCTCACCCGCGCGTCAGCTGCGATCTCGGCGGGCGTGCCTTCGGTAAGCACCCGCCCGGCAACCAACACGGTAATGCGCTCGGCGAAACGAAACACCAGGCCCATGTCGTGCTCGATGAAAAGGATGGTCACATCGCCCGGCAGTCCGGCGATGACGCCAAAAAGTTCCGCGCTTTCCGCCGACGGGATGCCGGCGCCCGGCTCATCGAGAAGCAGGATTCTTGGCCTGGTCGCCAGCGCCAGCGCGATCTCCACCAAGCGCTGCTTGCCGTATGGCAGATTGCGGGTGAGCGCGTCGGCTTCCTGCAAAAGATGCAGCGACTCGAGCACGTCTTCGGCTTCTTCCACGGCTTCGCCTTGCTTCGCCACCGTGGACATCCATCTGCCGGCGATGCCTCTGCGTTCGCAGACCGCGAGCACCACCGATTCCAGCACCGTGAGCCCCGGGAAGAGCGTATTGATCTGGAAAGTGCGGGTCATGCCGCGCTTGACCCGTTGATGCTGGGGCAGGTGCGTCACGTTTTCTTCGCCGAGGTACACCTTTCCCGAGGTCGGCGCGAACACTCCGGTCAGCAGATTGATGAACGTGGTCTTGCCTGCGCCGTTGGGGCCGATCAGCGCATGGCGCGCCCCCACCGGTAGCGCGATATTCAAGTCACTGTTGGCCTTGAAGCTGCCCCATTGTTTCGAAAGACCTTCGGCACGCAACGCGGCCTTCATTTCCCAGTTCTCCACTGCCGCAGGTACAGCGCCTCCACCGCGCCCATGATGCCGCCGCGCGCGAACAGCACGACCAACACCAGCAGCAGCCCGATCCAGAACTGCCAGTAAACCGGATTCAGGCCGGAGAGAACCTCCTGCGCGACCATGAACAGCGACGCTCCAATCAGCGCGCCGTACAAACGACCGGCGCCACCCAGCACCAGCATGATCAGCAGTTCCGCGGAGCGCGGGAAGCCGAGCACCTCCAGACCGACGAACTGCGTGGTCTGCGCCAGCAATCCGCCGGCAATGCCGGCCACGGCCGCCGCGATGGTGAATATCAAAACCTGGCGGCTGCGCACGGGCGCGCCGATGGCGGGCATGCGCTTGCCGCCTTCGCGCAAACCGCGCAGGCTCAGGCCGAAAGGAGAGTTCACCAGCTGTCGCATCAGCACGAACAGCGGGAACAGCACCGCCAAGCTGTACACGTAAGCAACCTTGCCGCCAAGATCAAACGGGACCACGCCAAGCAGTTTCCACATCGTGACTCCGGAGAGTCCGTCGACGCCGCCGGTGATGAATGCCGCCTTGTTGGCCGCCTCGTACAGCAGCAGGCCGATGCCCAGCGTCACCATCAGGCGTGCGAGGTCCTCGCCGCGCACTACCAGAAAGCTGACCAGATAACCGGCGAACGCGGCCAAGGCACCAGCCAGCAGTAAGCCGGTCAGCGGTTCGCCCCAGCCGTGCACGGCAAGCAGTCCTGCCGTATAGGCACCGATGCCGAAGAAGGCGGCATGTCCGAGAGAGACAATCCCGGCGTAACCAAGGATGAGATCGAGCGAAAGGGCAAACAGAGCGACGATCAGGATCTGGCTGCCGAGCACCAAATAACCGGGCAGCAGGAAGAACGCGGCCGCCGGCAGCAGCCAGAAAACGATTTCGATGCGATGCCAGTGGCCGTCGGGAAGACCGTACAACTTGAGGCTCGCCGCTTGTGGCGGCGTAGTGGCTGCGACGGTCATGTCCGCCTTCCGTACAAACCGGCGGGGAACAGGATCAGGAGGAGCACCATCAACGCATAGATGACGAAGGCGCCAACCTCGGGTACGTAATATTTGCCCGCCACATCGAACACGCCGAGGATCAGCGCCGCCACCAGCGTGCCCTTGATGCTGCCAGCACCGCCGACCGAAACGACCAGCAGAAAGTACACCATGTATTTGACCGGGAAAGTCGGGTCGAGCCCGAGCACGTCGATGCCGAGCGCGCCGCCCAGCCCAGCAAGGCCCGAGCCGAGCGCGAACGTCAACGCGAAGATCCTGTTGACGTGAATACCCATTCCGGCGGCGGCCTGCTGATTGTCGACCGCGGCGCGCACGCGTGCGCCGAAGCGCGTGTGCGCGACCAGCCAGACCAAGGCCAGAGTGATGGCGATCACCAGCGCAATAAGGAACAGGCGGTAGGCCCCCACATCGAGGCCGAGAACGCGCGTCTGTCCGCGCAGGAACTCCGGAAGCTGCACGGGCTGCTGGCCCGGTCCCCAGAAATAAGTGGCCGCCGCAATCGCCATAAATGTCAGGCCGATGCTGAACAGCACCTGCTCGAGATGGCTGGCCTGGTACAGCCGCTGGTAAAGCGTGCGCTCGAGGATGACGCCTGTCAGCGCGGTGACGATGAACGCGATCGGAAGCACAGCGAGGAAAGGCAGCCCGAGACGCGTCATTACCGCGACGCAGACGTAGCCGCCGAGCATCGCAAAGGCGCCGTGGGCGAGATTGATGAAGTTCATCAGGCCCATGGTCACCGACAGGCCGATACCGATCAGGAACAGCAGGCTGCCGTAGGCAATGCCGTCGAACAGGATGCCGGCGAAGTTGGTCAACAAACCGCCATTCCCTTGTCGTGACGCTTGCTCTCATCCATTCCCACTGTCTCCCTTATTCAGCACAGCACTCACCGCAGAGGACACAAAGGACGCGGAGGAAAGACAAGAGCAAGAAAAGCATTCGAAAGTTGAAACTCGGTATCGGTGTTCACTTTGGCACCAGAATTGCTCTTAACTCCCGCATGTTTTTCCTCGATTTTGATTTTCCTCCGCGTCCTTTGCGTCCTCTGCGTCCTCTGCGTCCTCTGCGGTGAGCGTTCTGCGGTGAGCGCTTGTGGAGCCTTATTTCTTCCTGCCGGCGTGCGCTGCGAGCACACGCTCTACCAGTTGCTCGGCCACACCGAGATAGTTTTCCGGATCGAACAGGCGATCCAGTTCGGCCGCCGAAAGATGCGCGGCGAGTTTCGCGTCCCGCTCCAGGACCTCGCGCAAGCTCTTGCCTTGCTCGACCGCGCGGCCGCACGCTGCCTCCACCAGTTCATGCGCGGCCCGCCGGCCCAAGTTCGGCGTCAGGGCTGACGAGACAGCTTCGGCCATGATCAACCCGCGCGTGGAATCGAGGTTCTGGCGCATGCGCCGGGCATCGGTTTGCAGATCTTTCATCACTTGTGTCATGTGGCCCAGCGCGCCGGCGGTGAGCATGCAGATTTCCGGCAGTGTCTCCCATTCCGCATGCCAGTTGCCCAGGCCGCGCTCGTGCTCCTGCACCATCGCGGCAAGCATCACCGACACCAATGCCGGCACTCTGGCCGCCGCTGCCAGAACGACCGCCGAGGAAACCGGGTTGCGCTTGTGCGGCAGGGTCGAGGATCCGCCCCGGCCGGGTGCAACCGGCTCGAAGGCCTCGCCAATCTCGGTCTGCATCGCCAGCGAGACATCGCGCGCAATTTTTCCCAGCGAGCCGACCAGAAGGCCGAGCGTCGTCGCCACCTCCGCGACGCGATCGCGCTGAGCGTGCCAGGGAATGTCCGGCAGTGAAAGCTTCGTCTCGTCCGCCAGCGCGGCGGCGATATCGAGGCCGCGGTCGCCGAGCGAAGCCAGTGTGCCGGCCGCACCGCCGAACTGCAGCACCAGCGCGCGCGCGCGCAGTTCCTGCATCCGCTGACGATGGCGCTCGATCGCACTGAGCCAGCCCGCCGCCTTCAGACCGAAGGTCACCGGCACCGCCTGCTGCATCCAGGTGCGGCCCGCGACTGGCGTGCGCTTGTGCCGCCTGGCAAGCCTGGCCGAAGCATCCGACAGGTTCGCCAGCCCGGAGTCGATGATTTCCAGCGCGCTGCGCAATTGCAGCACCAGTCCGGTATCCATCGCATCCTGGCTGGTCGCACCCCAGTGCACAAAGCGCGCGGCGTCGTGGTCCAGGTTTTCTACCAGCGCGGTCAGCGCCTTGACCATCGGGATCGCGGGATTGCCGGCCGCGGCTGCGCCGCGCGACAATGCACCTACGTCGAATAGTTCGGCGCGGCACTGCGATTTGATTTGCAACGCCGCGGGACCCGGGATCAGGCCGGTGGCCGCCGCTGCCCGGGCGAGCGCCGCCTCGAAATCCAGCATGCCCTGCAGGCGGCCGCGGTCGGAGAAAATCTCCCGCACCGCGTCGGTCCGGAACAGCGCATCGAGCAGACCGGGAGGATTGTCGGCACTCAAACCGTGTCTCCTCCGTTCGAAGTCATTGGTGGAAAAATCAATAATCGAAGAACACCGTTTCATCCCGCCCCTGCAGGATGACATTCCACTCCAACACGCCCTGGCTTCCCGCCGGTTCTCTCGCCATCAGCGTGTGGCGCCGCTCGACCGGAACCAATTTCAGCACGGGATCCTCGGCGTTGGCGTGATCGTGGGCAAAGTAGATGCGCGTCACCAGATGCTTGAGCAGGCCGCGCATGAACACCGCAACCACCAGATGCGGCGCCTGCGGCGTGCCGCCCGGCCCTGGTACGCGCCCTGGCTTGATGGTGACGAAGCGGAACTCGCCGTCGTCGCCGGTCGCAACCCTGCCAAATCCCTTGAAGCCGGAATCGAGCGGTTTGTCCTGCACATCGTCCGGATGTGCGTATTTTCCTTGAGCGTTGGCCTGCCAGATCTCGATCAGGGTGTCGTTGACCGGCTGGCCGTCGCCATCCAGCACTCGGCCCTTTATCGAGACTTTCTCGCCTCCCGCTGCAGACTTCGCCAGGTCGGTGATGCTCAACTTATCCAGCCCGATGTGAAAAAAAGGTCCGACGGTTTGCGATGCGGTCGCGAGCAGGTTCATTTCAACGCTCCATCGGCGTGGCATCGCGGCCGCGCAAGACGATGTCGAAGCGAAAGCCCAGCGCGTGCCCCGAAGTCGTACTGTCCCAGTCGAAGTCCGCGATCAGGCGCTTGCGCGCACTCTCGTCGGCGGTGCTGTTGAAAATCGGATCGAAGGGCAGCAACGGGTCGCCGGGAAAATACATCTGCGTGACCAGCCGCGTCAGGAACGCGCGGCCGAACAGCGAGAAGTGGATGTGCGAGGGACGCCAGGCGTTGTGGTGATTGCCCCAGGGATAGGCGCCGGGCTTGATGGTGACGAAGCGGTAGCGGCCCTCGTTGTCGGTGAGCACGCGCCCGCAGCCGTTGAAGTTGGGATCGAGCGGTGCATCGTGATTGTCGTTCCGGTGCCGGTAGCGTCCGGCGGAGTTGCACTGCCACAGTTCGATTAGTGCCTTCGGCACCGCACGGCCGTTTTCGTCCAGCACCCGTCCGCCGACGATGATGCGCTCGCCCAGCGGGGCGCCGATGTGCTGGCGGGTGAGATCGGCGTCGTCGGCACCAATGTCATCGTAGCCGAATACCGGCCCGGTCACCTCCGACAGCGTGTGCGGCAGCAGCACCAGCGGCCTGGTGGGTGCGCGTTTCTGGGTCGATACGTATGGGGGATAGAGATACTCGGGCTGCGTTCCATGCGGGGGACGCCGATAGCCCGCAATGTCGGTCATCGTTGCTTCTCCTTGGTTTCACTTCCTGCCGCGCCTGCAGACCACAACAACTCGCTGCGCTCCGAAATATCGACTCGCAAACGGTTGCCAACTCCGCGACTCCCTGCGCGGTGAATCTCAAGATTATCAGTTATGCCGCCTTGAGTTCTTGTGTCCTCTTGCGCAGCCGCAAGAATCGCCAGGAATGGGTTCGGCCCGGCATGGCGGCACGCGATGCATTATGCTGCGCCACTGTTGGCAAATCCCGAAACTCCGCGTCCCCAGTCTTGCCGCCCTCGTCACTTGTCACTTGCCACTCGTCACTTGTCACCCGTCATTCGTCCCTCGTCACTCGTCACTCGTCACTCGTCACTCACGAGGAAGCGCCGCTCCCGCATGCGAATGCCCGACAAGATTGCACAATACGGGAGGCGTCAGCGCAGCAGCTGATACGGGCCACCTCTGGCCAACGCCCGCTTGTAGGCCGGACGCGAATGGATGCGATCGAGAAACGCCATGAGCTTCGGCCGGCTCGCATCGAGGCCGCCGCGCGCGACGGCAGCCTCCAGCGGAAAGCTCATCTGGATGTCGGCCGCCGTGAAGTCTTCGCCTGCAAACCAGGCGCTCTTGCCAAGTTCGGCTTCCATGTAGTCGAGATGCCGCTTAATACCGGGTTCGATATACGAGTGCTTCACGCGATTCTTGATGGCACGGGCAATCGGGCGTACAAAGAACGGCATTTTTCCTTTGTCGAGACGGCCGAACACGAGTTGCATCAGCAGAGGCGGCATCGCGGAGCCTTCGGCGTAATGCAGCCAGTAGATGTAACGCAACCGCTCCGGAGTGCCGGCCGAGGGCACGAGGCGCCCGCTGCCGTAGCGGCCAACCAGATACTCGATGATGGCGCCGGACTCGGCCAACGTGAGATCGCCGTCGGTAATCACCGGCGACTTCCCGAGCGGATGCACCGTGAGCAGCGAAGCGGGTGCGAGCATGGTCGACGGATCGCGTTGATAGCGCTTGATATCGTACTCGACGCCCAGTTCCTCGAGCAGCCAGAGCACGCGCTGCGAACGCGAATTATTGAGATGGTGAACAATGATCATCGTTACGGCTTTTCACAACAGGTCGATATCACTCAACTTCCCTTCTACCACGAAAGTCTTCAATTTGTATGGATCGCAAACCCGTCGACACCACCGCATTCACGATCATGGTGCTGCTCTGTTTCCTCTGGGGCTTCACCCATGTCGCCACCAAACTGGCCGCCGCGGATATTTCCCTGGTCATGCAAGGCGGGCTGCGTTCGGTGTTGGCGACGGCATTGCTGCTTTCCTGGGCACGGGTGCGCGGGATTGTGCTGTTCCGGCGCGACGGCACGCTGTGGGCCGGACTTGTCACGGGCTTGTTGTTCGCCGGCGAATTCCTGTTCATCTACGCCGGACTGGGACACACCGGCGCTTCCCGCATGGTGGTGTTCGTCTATCTCTCGCCGTGCCTCACGGCGCTGGGATTGCATTGGTTCGTGCCGAGCGAACGGTTGCACACCGCACAGTGGATCGGCGTGCTGCTCGCTTTCGGCGGAATCGTGGCGGCGTTCGGCGACGGCTTGGTGTCGTCGCCGGCATCGTTGCTGGGAGACACGTTCGGGATCATCGCCGCCTTCCTGTGGGCCGCGACAACGGTGGTCATTCGCGCCACCGGACTCACCCGGATCAGCGCAACCAAGGTGCTGTTCTACCAGCTGGGAGTGTCGGCGCTCACGCTGCCAGTGGCTTCAATGCTGCTGGGCGAACCGGGTTTCGTCAGGCTCACGCCGATTGCGCTGGGAAGTCTCTTGTACCAGGGCTTGATCGTCGCCTTTGCGAGTTACCTGGCGTGGTTCTGGCTCCTGACCAAGTACATGGCGGCGCGGCTGTCGGTGTTCGCGTTTCTGACGCCGCTTTTTGGAGTAATCGCCGGTGTGGTCGTGCTGTCCGAGCCGATCACACCCGCCTTCATGAGCGCGGTAGCGATGGTCGGGGCGGGAATCGGGCTCGTTAACGCGAGGCGTTAACTGTGCAGCCGAAAAACATGTTGAAAGATAAAAGGTGAAAGCGAAAAGTAGGAGTATTGGTCAGCACTGCGTGCTGATAGAGGAGCGCCGATTCGCCGCGCCCGTTTTTACTTTCAACTTTCACCTTTGACCTTCTGCCTGTCGTTTGCTAATCGCCCGATCAACTTGAGCGTGGCCTGCCGCGCATTTCAGCGTCTCATGGTTGCCCGGTTCTCGCCTGCGCGATCTTGTCAGGCGCGCCGCCGAATAGCTGTTTGGTGTGCAGCTTCACCTCGGCGTGGTGTTCCTGACGGTCGTCAACAAGAGAAATTGCCTTGTCGAGTTGCTCAACGCCATCAACTGTCACACTCATCTCACCGTTCCCGGTACGCGTATGCAGCACGGCGATATGGTAGAAAGTTTCCCCATATCGGTAATGCAACTTGAACGCCTCCCAGTCCGCAGGGAGGCACGGGACAAAGCGTAGTTTGTCTACTTCAAGCCTCAGCCCCAGGAGTGATTCCACGATAAGCCGATACATCCAGCCGGCAGAGCCCGTGTACCATGTCCATCCGCCGCGGCCGGTGTGCGGCGCGAGTGCATAAACGTCGGCCGCGACCACGTACGGTTCCACTTTGTAGGTGGCAACCGCATCCGCAGATCGCGCATGGTTCAGCGGGTTGATCATGGCCGACAGTTCCCAGGCGCGCCGGCTGTCGCCCAATGCAGCGAACGCCATCGCCGCCCAGATTGCCCCATGAGTGTATTGCCCGCCATTCTCTCTCACGCCCGGGACGTAGCCTTTTATGTAACCGGGGTCCAATGTTGATTTGTCGAACGGCGGATCCAAAAGTTGGATCAGCGCATGATCCCGGCGAACTAGGCGCTTATCCACCGCTTCCATTGCCATGCGCGAGCGCCTCGCATCTCCA
>JBQTIV010000144.1:0-22676 GCA_052387775.1 Betaproteobacteria bacterium | reverse complement strand
AGGGCAGCATGGCAATGGCCTGACCATGTTCGCTGGGCAACTATGCGTTGTCCCGTGGTTATCAACTTTCCTCGATGTTCGTGGCACCCTTGATCAGGTGGAAAGTCAGCCATAACGCCAGTCCGTAACCCAGCGCGGCCAGCAGTGGGAAATCGAAGATCCGGGGCCGATACTGTGCTGCATCAGCAGTGACGCGGCGATGTACAGCCCTAGTGTCACCAGCGACAACGCCACCCGCCTGCTGGCGCGCTCTATTTGCCGTTCCAGGTTCTCCAGTCCGTGATGATTCGGGCGGATTCCCAGTTTTCCGGCGCGCGCTTTGCGGACCAGGCCGCTCAGTCCTTCGGTAATCTGCCGGAATGCCATGGCCGACTCGTACTTGTCCCGGTTGCACCAAGAAAAGTCAACTGCATTTCGGTCATTCTTTTGTCTATTCGAGGCGGCAATGGTTGGACGGGCTCAATGTTCTCGAACGCCAGGTCGGCTAGCCGCTGCCCCTTGGCGCCGGATGGCGGTCTGCCTGAGTCAGTCTATGGGCCGATGGATTTTTCTGCTGGCGAGACGAGGAAAGAAAGCCGGCGTGTATGCGGCATAACGCGTGTACTCGTCACCGAAGCGGGCCCGCGCATCGCGTTCCTCGTTCAACGAGAGGCGCGCATATACCATCACCAGGATCGGAAACATGATCAGCGTGATGAGGGTTGGCCATTGAAGCAGGAAGCCGAACATGATGACCACAAATGCGACGTATTGCGGATGGCGGATAACGCCGTAAGGACCGCCGGTCGCCAATGTGCCGGCGCGTTGCGCCTTGAATAGGACATCCCATGCCGAAGCAAGCAGGATGAACCCGCCGCCGATGAGGATAAAACTCAACAGGTGGAATGGGCCGAAGTGCGGATTGGCACGCCATCCGAACAACGTCTCGAGCAAATGGCCGGCGTCGTGGGTCATGAAGTCGATGCCGGGATAACGACTCCCAAGCCAACCAGACAGCAAGTATACGGTAAGAGGGAACCCGTACATTTCCGTGAACAGTGCCACGATAAAGGCGGAAAAAGCCCCGAGCGAGCGCCAGTCACGCGCACTGTGCGGCTTTGCGAAGCTGAAGGCGAAAATGATGAACACCAGTGAGTTGATGATAACCAGCCACCACAAACCGTATGCCTGAGTAGGCTCCGTGTTCATCGCTTGTCTCCCGGTTGATTTCCACGATCGTTTCCTGCGGACGCGGAGTCGTCGCCGTGCCCTCCGTGGCCGCGATGCATGAACACGTGCAACAGTGGGCACGCGAGCAAAATCAGAAACGGAAGCAGGCCGAATACATGGGCCTTGTGCTCCGCGACCAGAAAGAAACCTGCTATGCCCAGAAAAGCGATTAGCACCCATCGGGTTTTCGTTATCCTGGTTTCGTGTGCCTCGTGCTCGCTTTCCATGGCGCTTTCTTCTCCTGATCAGGATTATCCGACCTTGGATGAGCTGCGCGCCCGCACCAGCAGTTGCGCGTTGATGGCGACGATGACAGTGCTGGCCGACATGAGGACGGCGCCAAGCGCTGGCGACATCAGGAAACCAATGTTGGCCGTAACGCCCGCAGCCAAGGGGATGGTGATCGTGTTGTAGCCGGTCGCCCACAATAGGTTCTGTACCATCTTTGCGTAGGTGGCGCGCGACAGCCAGAGAATGTCGGCGACGTCCTGCGGATTGCTGCGCACCAACACCACGTCCGCCGACTCGATCGCCACGTTGGTGCCGGCGCCTACCGCAATGCCGAGATCGGATTGCACCAGCGCCGGTGCGTCGTTCACACCGTCACCCACCATCGCCACGGTGAGCCCGCGCGACTGGATTTCACGAATCTTGTCCGCCTTCTGGCCGGGCAGGACTTCGGCGAAGTAATCATCGAGCCCGAGTTCATCGGCCACGGCTTTGGCTACCGCGCGATTGTCGCCGGTTAGCATCATGCACTGGATGCCCATCGCCTTCAGTCGTGCGACCGCTTCACGGGACTCGGGTCGCACGATGTCGGCCAGCGCGATCGCCCCGATCAGCCGGTTCTCGCGCAGTACATAAACAACAGTTTTGCTCTGGGTGGCGAGTGCTGCAATGCCCGCTTCGTTCACCCCGACGCCGGCCTGCTCAAGATAGCCGGGGCTCACTACTGCCAGTTCAGCGCCATCCACTTTCGCGACCGCGCCCTGGCCGGTGACGTTTCGAAAGTCGGTCACCTGCCCCAGTTTGATGCCAAGTTCCCCGGCCTTGGAGACGATGCCCTTTGCGATCGGATGTTCGGATTGACCCTCCAGAGTTGCCGCAAGACGCAGGACCTCTCTCTCATCTACGCCGGAGAATGCCGCCACGTCGGTCACGCCGAAACGCCCTTCGGTCAGCGTGCCGGTCTTGTCGAAGACAACGGCCTTCAGGTTGCGCGCCCGTTCGAAGGCGGCGCGGTCGCGGATCAGCAGCCCGCTCTTCGCTGCCATGCTGGTGCTGACTGCGACGACCAACGGTACGGCGAGCCCGAGGGCGTGCGGGCAGGCGATCACCATAACCGTCACCATGCGCTCCATCGCGAAGGCGAAGCTCCCACCGAGGAACAGCCACGCGATCAGCGTCGCGAACCCGACGCCAAGCGCGATATAGGTCAGCCACGAAGCGGCGCGGTTGGCCAGATCCTGGGAGCGCGAGCGGGACGCCTGCGCCTTCTCGACCATTGCAATCACCTGCGACAGGTAGGTGTCCGCCCCGGTCTTGCGGATTTCCAGCGTGATCGCGCCCTCGCCGTTGATCGAGCCGCCGATGGCCTCCTCACCCGCCCTGCGGGCGACGGGCTTGGACTCGCCGGTGAGCATCGACTCGTTGAGGCTGGTGCGTCCCTCCACGATCAGGCCGTCGGTCGGCACTTTCTCGCCCGGCTTTACCAGCACCCGATCGCCGGCTCGCAGTTCTGCCGTGGGTACATCTTGCATCGAACCGTCCGATTTCAGACGGTGAGCGTACGCCGGCAGCAGTTCGACCAGCGCCTTCAGCGCGCTCGACGCGCCCATCACCGACTTCATCTCGATCCAGTGGCCGAGCAGCATGATGTCGACCAAGGTGGCCAGTTCCCAGAAAAACATCGTGCCGGGCAATCCGAGGACCACAGCCGAGGAATAGAAATAGGCCGCGCCGATCGCCACCGAGATTAGCGTCATCATTCCCGGCTGGCGCTTTCGCAGTTCTGACGCGAGACCGGCGAGAAACGGCCAGCCGCCGTAGAAGAACACCGCACTGGACAGCACCAGCAGCAGGTATTCGCTGGCCGGGAAAGGACTTTCCCGCAGGCCGACGAGATGCCGGACCATCGGCGAGAGCCAAAGGATCGGGGCCGTCAGTACCAGCGAAATCCAGAAGCGGCGGCGGAAGTCGCCGATCATCGCTCCGTGATCATGTCCGCCGGTGGAGTGCCGAGCGCTCGCCGCCGCCGAACTGGTGTGGTGGCGGTCATGGCCGTGATGATGATCATGCTTGGCGGTGATGTGAGGTGTTTTCTGTTCCGATGCCATGCGTCTCTAGATAAAGAATTTGATTCAGTTCCAAGGGTTTGACCAAATGCAATGCGAAATCTAGCGCGAGACAATCACCCGACTTTTCATTCCGGCTTCGTAATGCCCCGGGACGTGGCATGCGACTTCCAGTTTGCCGGCCCTGGTGAATTGCCAGACCAGGCTTTTCGTTTCCCCGGGTTCGAGGGTGAGCGTGTTCGCATCTTCATGCACCATGTCGGGCATCTGCTTCATCATTTCGGCGTGCTGACGTTGCTCCTCCGTGTCGCCGATGATGAACTCGTGCCGCAATTTGCCGGTGTTGGTGACGACGAACTTGATGGTCTCGCCTGCCTTGACCCGGATTTCGGGTTTGTCGTACTTGATGTCCAGCGCGTTGATCTTGATCGTGCGGTTGATCTTCCTGGGATTGCCAGGCCGTCCGGCGGCAGAGTCACTGTGGCCGTGCCCGCCATCATGAGCGTGGTGAGATTCCTTCGTGGCGGTCGCTTCATTGCCACGTTTGTATTCTTCATCGGCGAAGCCTGCCATTGCAGTGGTCGCGAGAAGCAGGGCGGCGAAAGCGATTTGAAGTAGAGGTTTCATGGTATGCGTTCCCGAATTGGTTTCAAGCATTTTAGTTGCCGGACGCAGGCTGGCGGCTGATTATGCCGGCCACCAGTCTGTTCACGCGGCAGGATTACTCAGTTGCTGGAGGGCGAGATCTTCATGATGAGGTAGCCGCCACCCATTTTCGTGAGCTCGAAGTCCACCTGGTCGCCGGTTTTGAGGTCCTTCAGCAGCGCCGGGTCATGCGCCTTGAAATCCATGGTCATCTTCGGCCATTTGAGGCTCTTGATCGGGTCATGAGTCAGTTTGACCGTTCCCGTTTTAGTATCGACGGAGATGACCTTACCGCGGCCGGTATGCGTCGCGGCCGCAGTTGACGTCGTTTTGTCGGCGTCGGCGGGCGCGACTTGTTCGTCTGCCGCCATTGCGGGGGGCAGGGCGGTCATGCTCAGTGCAAGTGATGCGGCGAGAAAAGCGGTTCTCATGTGATTCTCCATCTGGTTGTCAAAGTTAAGAACAAATGCCATCTGCCTTGATGTGTCAAGCAACGGCGCGGCTCAAAAATTCATTGCGAGTGACCCTTGTGCCCGGCCGGTTTATCCGGCATCGCGGATGAGCCGTCGTTCAGCTTCCAGGCCACGGTTCCCGGTGGGTGCCGGTACCAGCCAGGATCGCGATAGTCGCCGGGAGCCTGGTCTTCGCGGATTTTCACCACGGCGAACATGCCGCCCATTTCCAGCGGGCCGAACGGCCCCTCGCCCATCATCATCGGCAGGGTGTTCTCCGGCAGCGGCATGCCCATTGCCACCATGTCGGTCATTTCTGCCATGCCCGCCTCGCCCATCGCCATGTAGCCCGGTACCAGATCGCCGATTTTCTCGGCGATGTCGTCGTGCCTGACGCCCACCATGTTGGGCACGTCATGTCCCATCGCATTCATGGTGTGATGCGACTTATGACAATGCATTGCCCAGTCTCCGGGAGCATCCGCGATGAACTCGCCGACGCGGATGTTTCCAACCGGGACAAGCATCGTCGTTTCTTTGTAGCGCGCGGACGGCGGAATCCAGCCGGCGTCGGTGCCGGTGACTTCGAAGGCGGTGCCGTGGATGTGGATCGGATGCTCATGCATGGACAGATTGGCTATGCGGATACGGACCCGTTCACCCAGCCGCGCCACCAGCGGATCGATACCGGGGAACACGCGGCTGTTGAAGGTCCACATGTTGAAGTCCGTCATGACCGATGCGTCCGGACGGGCGGTGCCGGGCTTGACGTCGAAGTTGTGCAGGATGATTCCGTAGTCGCGGTCTATCCGCGGATTCTCCGGCGTCTTCGGATGCACGATGAACAGCCCCATCATGCCCAGCGCCATCTGCACCATTTCGTCGGCGTGCGGGTGGTACATGAACGTGCCGTTCTGGCGCAGCGTGAACTCGTAGACATAGGTTTCGCCCGGCTTGATGTGCGGCTGGTTGAGCCCGCCGACGCCGTCCATGCCATTGGGCAGGAAGATGCCGTGCCAGTGGATGGTGGTGTGCTCCCGCAGTTTGTTGGTAACCACAATGCGCACCCGGTCGCCTTCTACGCACTCGATAGTTGGCCCGGGCGTCTGGCCGTTGTAACCCCAGCAATTCACCACCATGCCCGGTGCGAACTCGCGCTTCACCGGTTCGGCCGTCAGATGGAACACCTTGACGCCGTTCTCCATTTTCCAGGGCAGCGTGCTGCCGTTGAGTGTGACCAACGGTGTGTAGTGACTGCCCGGTGGCCTGGGCATCGGCGGTTTGGTGGCTGCGGCCGATTTCTCGGCGGCATCGGCGTTGCGGAAGGTTGCGGATACTGCTCCGCCGGCGAGCAGCGCAGCCCCGCCTCTGAGAATGTCGCGACGAGTCATCATGATTGCTTCTCTCCATGTCGGTGAGGGTTATCCTCGGCGGCGCCCTTGTCGTTTTTGATCGGCGGTTTGGATGGTGGTTCGGGCGTGCCTGCTGCTGCCGGGGGATAGACCCGCCCGCCGACCGCGCGCTCCAGTTCGGTCCAGGCCAGCCAGAAGTCGCGGTTCGCGGCGATGTAGTGGCGCCCGGTCTGGACCTGGCTCTGCGAGGCGAGCAGCAGGTCATACACGCCCAGCAGCATGCCGTTGTAAAACTTGAGCGTCTCGGTCACGATGGTTTGCTGTAAAGGTAACAGCGCCGTTTCGTAATGCTTCACCGACTGAAGAAGTGCACTGAGACGGCCGCGGGTTTCGCGGGCCTCGGAGCGAATGTCCACTGCCAGCGCGGCAACGCGCTCCTCGGCGCGTTTGCGCTCGGATTCCAGCCGCGCGATCCGGGCCTGCCCCTGGTTGAAAATCGGCAGCCCGAGTTCGAGCCGGGGACCGTAGGATTTCTCCCCGTTCGCGTCGTGCTTGAATTGCACACCGATGCCGAGCGGGCTGAGCCATCGGTACTGGCGGGCGAGGTTGAGCGCCTGGGTGAGGCCCTCCGCTTCCTTCTTGGCGGCGGCAAGATCGAGACGGCGTTCGATCGCCTGCCGTTCCACGTCGTCGAGCGCTGGCAGCGTTGCGGGGATCTCCGGCAGCCGGTCGGGAACGGTCCAACGCGTATTCGCACCCCACAGCCCCATCAGCCGCGTGAGCCTCTCGCGGTCGGCGTCGAGTTGTGCTTCTGCTTGCGCGACTTCCAGCAGCGTCTGCGCGTAGAACGCCTGCTGCAGGCTTTGCTCGCGCTTGCTCACGTTGCCGGCGGCATACTGCCGCTGCGCAAGTTCCGCGGCGGCTTCGGTTGCGATGACAACCTGGCGTGCCAGCACCAGTGCCTCGGCGTCGCCGACGACCCGGTAGTACTGCGCCTTGACTTCCGACGCCAGGTCCAGAACGTCCTTCGAGACCTCCAATGTCACGCGCTCGGTGGCCGCCCGTCCGATCTTCTTGCGCGCTGAAAGCGTGAACACGCCGAGGAAGTTCTGCACGATATCCAGGTCGATCTCGGTGCCGGCATCCTGGAACAACGCGCCGGCGCTTAGTACCGGGTTCTCCAGCAATCCGGCCTCAACCAGATCGGCTTGCGCGATCCCGAGCTCCTCGAATCTTGCCTGCAGGCCGCGGTTGTTCAGCAGGGCGATTTGCAATGCTGCCTCCGCGGAGAGTTTTTGCTGCAGCAGTGAGCGCGTGGCCTGCTGCGCCAGCTCGTCGCGTTCGTCATCGCGATTCCATTCGACTTTCTGGCCCAGATGATTCGCGACCGCGTTCTGCACCTGCGGGAAACTCGCCTCGCGCTGCACTGTCGCACAGCCGCCGAGCACGAATGCGCCGAGCAGGATGGCGGCGAGGATTCTGATGCGGCGCACCGGATCGCGTTCAATGGTGCTCATGGCCGTCCCCCTCCGGTTGCCGTGCAGGCCGTGGTCCCGGATCTCCGTGACCATCCGGTCCTTCCGGCGTGGTTGGTTGGCCGGGTGGCTCTTTGCGTGCGGCGGCGGGTTGATAGGTGTCGAGCGCGCTCGAAGCACTCGTCGCTTGGGCTTGGGTTGCTTCGGGGTTTGCCGGGTGCTGCCGCGAGTATTCGGGCGCGGACACCGTGGCACAGGCGGCCAGCAGCAGGGTTGCTGCCAGCACGCCGGGCGTATTACGTGAGATGGGCTTCATCGAATTCCTCGATCTGTTCGCGGTCCGGCGCGCCGTTCCCGACAAGGGGTGCGGACGCGCGGACACGACGTGTCGCGTGAAGGCCGTAAAAGTACTGCGGATGCTTCTCGCGGGAGGAATGAACCGCTCCGGCAGATTTGCCGGCCGGTCAGTGGTTCAACCCGCGCTCAGAGGAGCGCGGAGAGAGGAGGTCGCTGAAGTCGCTCCGGGTAGAAAGTGTGCGGTGAATCGCCAGGTAACGACTCCAGGACGGAGTCGCCGATCAACAACGGTACAGTTGCAATCGCCGCGATTGCCGGAGCGCATGCGAGATGACAGGCGCCGCAATTGTTGCAGGCCAACCCGCTGGTGACATCGCTGCTGCCCTGTTCAGCATGAGAAACTGCTGCCGCGTCACTTGGCGAATCGTCATGGACCGTGTGGCCCGAATGACCGGCGTGGTGCTTCTGGGATGTGTCTGCAAGCCCGGTCCCGGCCATGCCGTGCTGCTGACAGAACGGCATGGCGACTGCGCCGTAGCCTTGCAGTGGCAACCACAGCGAAATCAGCGCGACTAATGCTGTCTTCCAGCGTTTCATGGTGCGCTCAAGTATACGCAACCGGGAGCGAAGAGGGCAAACCTGTGAGTACGCCGATCGCGGCAAGTCCCCGCGGTATCAGCCTTTGAGCGCCGATTCGAGGCGCTCGCAGATGGTCTTCAGCACCTTGATGCGGGCGTAGAGCTTGTTGTTGGCTTCCACCAGAGTCCGTCGGCGAGAGGGGATCACGAACAGTCACTGCGCTTCTATCCCCAATTAGTTTGAGGATTCCTGTTCTTCTTCTTCGTGTCTTCGCGGTGAGAATTGCCTTTCCCTAGAGCATATCGGGTGACATCACGGCGCGAAGCACGACTTGTGCATGTTCGCCGCGCACGCGGTGGCTCAACCACCAGATCGCGCTTTTCTTGATGCTCCACGGCAGCGGCTCGCCGGCGATCAGCAGTGCCGCCATCATCCCGAGAGTGGGCTGGTGACCGACGACCACGACCGCACCCCTGTGGTCGGGCCAGCCGGACGCGGCCAGCACCGCGGTTGGCGGCGCGCCAGGCGCGAGCTGGCGGTCGATTTTGAATTCGTCGGTGAGCGCGGCGGCGGTCTGTTGCGCGCGTGCAGCCGGGCTGACGATGATCCGCGTCTGCCTGGGAAGGCGCGGCCTCAGCCATTGCGCGATTGCTTTCGCCTGCGTCACCCCTTTGGGCGTGAGTTCGCGCGCCAGATCGGGCGGGCCGTCCACGGCTTCGGCGTGCCGCCAAAGTATCAGATCCATGTCGCCATCCTCATGGAATCTACCGGGTGGCTCAATCCCGCTCCCACCATGGCCGCATTTTCATGAACTGCTTCCATGCTTCGGGAAGCTGGTTGCGGCAGCTTTCAGCCTCGGCGGCACTCCAGCCGCGCGCGTATCCCACCGCCTGCTGGTATGCCGGCGACGGGTCCTCCGCGCCCAGGGTATCGAGCAGCCGCCACGCCACTGCATGGTCATTGAGCGTTCCCAGCAAGTCCTGCAATTCGGAGAGCGCGCGAATATAGTTTCGTGCCCTCCTGGGCGCCAGCGACTGAAAAAACTCGGCGGTGTAACGCAGCCGTTTGACCGCGATGCGCAAACGGTGCAAATCTCGAAACGTCAACTTCTCGATACGGCGACCCCGCTTGACCACCCGCGACTGCTGGCGTGCCATGGCGTCAGCGGCGAACTGCGGCAGCGTGGCCGCGGCGCGTGCACCACTGCGGCGCCAACTCCCGGCATTGAGTGTTGACGACAGGCGCAGCAGCATGCTGGTATACGCCGGCGCGGCGACGGCGGAGCGCGCCGCCTGGCCCGAGCTGCGGTGCGCCACCTGTGCGCGTTTTCTCAGATCGCCAATCCCCGGATGATCGGCCACATCGCGCGCCGAACGCTTCAGCGTCTCGCTGACGAACACGTCCCAATCGCGCGCACCGCCCAGACTACGGCCGAGCACTTTGAGTTCTCCAAGCAATGCCGCAAACGGTTCCGGGGGTACGGCCTCGCCGAACACGCGAAACACCGAACGCAAACGCCGCAGCGCCACTCTTGCCTGGTGCAGATATTCGGGGTCTCGGCTCCGCAACAGGCCGTCTTCGTTCGCCTGCAAGTGTGCGAGACACTGCGAGACGAGAGCGACGAAAGCTTCTTGCACCGTCATCTGTGCTGCCAACGCGGCCGACGCGGCCTTGACAGGCGCCGGCTTCGAATTGGCGGCGAGCGCATAGCCGCGTTCCGCCTTGCTGCGATTGTCGAGGCGCGCCGGCAGCGCGGCGGTGATTTCCAGTGCAAGATCGAACAGGCATTGCGGTTTTCCGGACTCGAGTTCCAGCTCGATTTCGCAAATCGGCTCGCGCCGATCGCCGGCCGTGACCACGCCCCGGTCGAGACTCGCTTCGACGACGTTGCCGGCGGAGGGTCTGAACAGCGTCGAAGTACGGTTGATCTCGGTGGTAAATGCGACCGTGAGCGCTTTGCGCAGATGCCGGTCAGCGACCAGCTCACCCAGACCGGCCTCGGCCATGGCCGGGAAACTCGGCAGTTGCGCCGCCACCTCGACTTCATGCTCGAGGCGCTGATGCAACCCGCCTGCAACACGTCCGTTGCTTTTCACAGTCTGGATCCAGTGCCCGCCTTCGCGCCGCAGGCGCAATGCCATTCCCGCTGTCTGCAGAGCGCGCTTGGGAGTGTCGTAGTACGCCGAGAACAGCCGATGCGTGACCGGCCTGTCATGCGCATGGTGCGCGAGAACTTCCCAGAGCCGCAGCGCGTGCGCCTCGTGAACCACCAGCTTGATCTCGATTTCCTCGGGCATGCCTGCGAATGCTTCAATAGCGAGCGCGCAGCCGCCCCGGGGCACATCAGCTCGCGCTGGCGGCGAGCTTCTCCAGCAGCGAGGCCTGTGCGGCCACGCCCCTGCCGCGTTCCGGTCTCCTGCGTTTGAAGCGGCCGTCGCCGTCCATTTCCCACGCCTGGACGTTGTCGGCCAGATAGGCCTTCAGCGATTCGTCGATCACGCGCTTCTTCAGCTTTTCGTCGAGCACCGGAAAGCACACCTCGATGCGGCGGAAGAAGTTGCGATCCATCCAGTCGGCGCTGGAAAGGAGCACCTCGTTCGAACTGCCGAAGTAGAAAACGCGATCGTGCTCGAGAAAGCGGCCGATGATGGAGCGCACCCGGATGTTGTCGGAAAGTCCGGGTACGCCCGGGCGCAATGCGCAGACCCCTCGCACAATCAGGTCCACCTGCACGCCGGCCATCGAAGCTTCGTACAGCGCGGCGATGATGTCGGGCTCGAGCAGGGCGTTCATCTTGGCGATAATGGCGGCGGTCTTTCCGGCGCGCGCCTGCTCGGCTTCGCGCCGGATCGCGCCCAGCACCTGCGAATGCAGCGTGAAGGGCGATTGCCAGAGATGCCTGAGCTTCCCGGCCTTGCCCAGGCCGGTGAGTTGCATGAACACATCGTTGACGTCCGCGCAGACTTCTTCGTGGCAGGTGAACAAGCCGAAGTCGGTGTATTGCATCGCAGTACGCGCGTGGTAGTTACCCGTGCCCAGGTGCACATAGCGGCGCAACTTGTCGTCCTCGCGACGCACGACCATCGCCATTTTCGCGTGGGTCTTGAGTCCGACCACGCCGTAGACCACGTGCGCGCCGACCTCCTCCAGGCGCGCGGCCCAGTTGATGTTGGCCTCCTCGTCGAAGCGCGCCATCAGTTCCACCACCACGGTGACCTCTTTGCCGCTGCGCGCCGCGTCGATCAGTGTCTGCATGAGTTCGGAGTTGGCACCGGTGCGATACACGGTCTGCTTGATTGCCACAACATGCGCATCGGCAGCGGCCTGCTGGATGAAGTTGATGACCGGCTTGAACGACTGGAAGGGATGATGCAGCAGGATGTCGCCGCTTCTGATCGCGGCGAACATGTCCGGACGTTTGGCGAGCGCGCCCGGAATGCCGGGGACGAAGGCGGAAAATTTCAGGTCCGGCCGGTCCACCCAGTCCGGCACCTGCATCAGCCGCACCAGGTTCACCGGGCCGTTAACCTGGTACAGATCGTCGCGACCGAGGTTGAACTGGGCCAGCAGAAAGTCGGAGATTTCCGGTGAGCACAGGTCGGCGACTTCGAGCCGCACCGCATCACCGAAGTGGCGCTGCGGCAATTCGCCCTGCAGCGCCAGTCGCAGGTTCTTCACTTCTTCCTCGTCCACGAAAAGATCGCTGTTGCGGGTGACGCGGAACTGGTAGCAGCCCTGCACGCCCATGCCGGTGAACAGCTCGCCGACGTGCGCATGGATGACCGAGGAAAGGAACACGAACCCGAAATCGCAGCCGGCAATCTCCTGTGGCAGCCGGATGACCCGTGGCAGCACGCGCGGCGCCTGCACCAGTGCGAATCCTGAATTGCGGCCGAACGCGTCCTTGCCGGACAGTTGCACGGCGAAATTGAGGCTCTTGTTGAGGATGCGCGGGAAGGGATGCGCCGGATCCAGCCCGATCGGCGTCATCATCGGCATGATCTCTCTGAGAAAGAACGCCTTGATCCAGGTTTTCTGCGCCTCGTTCCAGTCGCGCCGGCGCAGGAAGCGGATGCCTTCGCGCGCGAGTTGTGGCAGCAGTTCCTCGTTCCACAGCTGGTACTGGCGCGCGACCAGCTCGTGGGCGCGCAAGGACACTTCCTTGAAAGCCTGAGAAGGGGTGGCACCGTCGGGTCCGGTGGAATCTGCGCCGAGTTCGATCTGTGCCTTCAGGCCCGCCACCCGGATCTCGAAAAATTCATCCAGATTATTGTTGACGATGCACAGGAAGCGCAGCCGCTCCAGCAGCGGCACCTCTGCATCTTCGGCCTGCGCCAGCACTCTCCTGTTGAATTCGAGCTGCGCCAGCTCCCGATTCAGGTAAAGCTGCGGATTAGAGCGCTTGGTCTTGCCCGACTTGTAGGCGACCAGAGCGGCCCGCTTCCTTGCGGCCTTTTCCGGCGCGAGCGTGGCCGCGCGGTCGGCGGACTCGGCCTTGATGTGCGTACCCTTGTTAATTTTTCGGCTCCCGGCGATCGGCGGCGAACAGGGAAGGGCGGCGCCGTGCCTTCCGGCGCGTTACAGAGTTGCTAACCCTTCGAGGGTGGAACGTAACCCGCAGCAGCGTCGGCGCCGGCACCGAAAAAGTACTTTTCGGTCTGCTCCAGAAGATACTTGCGTGCTTTCGGGTCGGCGAGGTTGAGCCGGTTCTCGTTCACCAGCATTTTCTGGTGCTCGAGCCAGCCTTTCCAGGCCTCCTTGGAAACGCTCTCGAAAATGCGCTTGCCCAGTTCACCGGGAAACGGGGGGAAATCCAGCCCCTCGCCGTCCCGCCCGAGTTTCGCGCACTTTACTGTTCTTGCCATGTTTTTTTACTATCAACAGGTTATAGCTTCTTCCGGGCAGTGTGGTTACAGCCATGTGACAGCCCATTGAGGAAGATACCCGGTGATTATATGCCCCGCCTCGTAAAGCGGCCGGACGCGGCCGGTCGGCGGGCGTCAAATCGACTTGAGCAGAACTTTGGAACGCCGCTGGTAGTTGTACAGTTCCTGCTTTTGTTTCGGCAGCTTGTCGACGCCGGCCTCTGCGAAGCCGTGCTCGATGAACCAATGCACGGCGCGGGTGGTGAGCACGAACAGGCGTTTGATCCGTTGTTTCCTGGCCTTTTCCTCGAGCCACTTGAGCAATTGCTCACCCGCGCCGGCGCCGCGATAGTCCGGATGCACGACCAGGCAGGCGAGTTCGGCTGACTTCTCACTGGGGAACGGGTAGAGCGCGGCGCAGCCAACGATGACGTGATCGTGCTCGAGCACGCAGAAGCGGTTGATCTCCATCTCGAGCAGTTCGCGCGGCCGCTTGATCAGGGTGCCATCGGTTTCGAGCGGCTCGATCAGCTTCAGTATGCCGCCCACGTCCTCGATCGTGGCATCGCGCAACTGCTCGAGCGGGTCGCGAGTGACCATGCTGCCCACACCGTCGTGGGTGAACACTTCCAGCAGCAGCGCGCCGTCGGTGTGGCGGCTCACCAGGTGTACGCGCTCGGTCCCTCCCTTGCACGCTTTGATCGCATGGGGCAGGTACAGGCCGGCATCGTCCGACAGCAAGCGATCCTTGCGCAACAGTTTCTCCGCATCGGTTACCGTGAGTTCGCGCAACAACTTGCCGCTCTTGCTCTTCAGCCCGGGCTCATCCATGAGGAACACGAGTTTTTCGGCGCCCAGCGCGATGGCGGTTTCGGCGGCCACGTCCTCCAGCGTCAGATTGAAAATTTCGCCGGTGGGCGAATAACCGAGCGGGGAGAGCAGCACTAGTTCGCCGTCATCCAGGCGGGTATTGATCGCATCGGCGTTGATCTTGCGCACCTCGCCGGTATAGAGCATGTCCACGCCGTCCACAACGCCGCGCGGGCGCGCGGTGACGAAATTGCCGGAGGCGACGCGAATATCGGCGTTGGCCATCGGCGAGTTCGCCAAGCCCATCGACAGCAGCGCCTCGATCTCCACCCGTAATTGACCGCTGGCCTGCTTCACGCAGGCGAGCGCCTTCTCCTCGGTGACGCGCATGCCGCGCACATACTGCGTCTTCAGCTTGGCGGCCTTCATCTGCGCGTCGATCTGCGGGCGCGCGCCGTGCACCAGCACCAGGCGCACGCCGAGGCTCGCCAGCAGATTCAAATCGTGCGAGAGCGCGACAAAGCGGCCGTCGGCGACCACTTCGCCGCCGAAGGCAATGACAAACGTGCGCCCGCTGAAGGCGTGCACGTAAGGCGCGGCGGCGCGGAACCACTGCACGAACTGGGCTTGCTGGCTGGCTTGCATGGCGGCTATGGCGTCGGCAGAGGAATTACTTCGGTTGCATGCGAATCGCCCCGTCCAGGCGGATCACTTCGCCGTTGAGCATCTCGTTCTGAACGATATGCCCGACCAGCGCCGCGAACTCGCCTGGCCTTCCCCGCCGCGGCGGGAAAGGAACCATTTTGCCGAGCGATTCCTGAACTTCCTGCGGCAAGCCTTTGAGCATCGGGGTTTCGAAAATGCCAGGAGCGATGGTCATGACGCGGATGCCGCTGCGCGAAAGGTCGCGAGCTATCGGCAGCGTCATGCCGACGATGCCGCCCTTGGAGGCGGAGTACGCCGCCTGACCGATCTGGCCGTCGAAGGCGGCAACTGATGCGGTGTTAACGATCACGCCGCGTTCCCCGGCAGCATTGGGCTGGCCTTTCGACATCGCCTCCGCGGCAAGCCGGATCATGTTGAAAGTGCCGATCAGGTTGATGTTGATCACCCTGGTAAAGCTGGCGAGCGCATGCGGTCCATCCTTGCCCACGGTCTTCTCGCCCAGCCCGATGCCGGCGCAATTTACCATTGCGTGCAGGCCGCCGAACTCTTAGAGGGCTGCGTCCACCGCAGCCTTGGCGTGATCCTCCCGGGTGACGTCGCATTCGACGAAATGCGCGCGCTTGCCGAGTTTAGCGGCCAGCGCTTCGCCCTGTGGCCGGGATACGTCGGCGATGATTGCATTGCCGCCGGCAGCGACCACCATTTCGACCGCGGCCGCGCCGAGGCCGGAACTGCCGCCGGTGACGATGAAGGTGCTGTTCCTGATTTCCATTGCTAATTCAGCTGCCAGTCGAGTCGTGAACGCCGCACAGTATAAAGGTTGGCGGGCTTTCGCCAAAAAAGGGATTTATGTTTCCCATGCCCGCCGCTAGACTCACGGCTCATGCCGAATCTCAGGAAGAAACGCAAAACCGCGGGCCAGCCCGCCTTACGCGTGCAGCCGGGTACGCCCGTGGCAGCGGTACACGCCGTTCTGCGCATGAACGGCATGCGCACCGAGGGCGAGCTGCACGCATTCCTGATCGAGAAAGTGGCGGAGCTGTCAGGCGCGCAGCGCGTGTTGCTGGTGCTGAGCAGCCCTGATGGCCTGCGCATCGCCGGCTCGCAGTTGCCCAAAGGCGAGGATGCGGGCGTGCTGCTGAAGGCCATCACGCCCTGGCTCGAGTCGGCGCGCCGCACGCGCGCGTGCAGTCTACGCCACGGACCCGAAGGCGCGGAGCCGGACGCCCAGCGCAGTTGTCTCGTCGCCCCGTTGGCTGCGCAAGACGAGTTGCTGGGCTTCCTCTACGCCGATATCGAAGGCGCCTCCGGCCGCTTCAACGAGCAAGACCGCGACTGGCTGGCGATGCTGGCCTCGGAAGCCGCCGTGGCGCTGGCCAACATCCGCTTCACCGAAGGCCTGGAACGCAAACTGGCCGATCGCACCGCCGAGCTTGAGCGGCGCGCGGCCGAATTGACGGTCATCGACAGCATCCAACAGGGAATCTCGCGGTCGCTGGAATTCCAGGCCATCGTCGACCTGGTCGGCGACAAGCTGCGCGGTGTGCTGCACACGCAAGACATAGGCATTCGCTGGTTCGACCAGAAGACCAATATGGTCCATCCGCTCTACGTGTACGAACATGGCGTGCGCAAGACGCTGCCTCCGAGGCCGAATCGATCCGTGGGGCCGGGGGCGACAATGGCCCGGACGCTGCAGCCGTTGATCTTCAACAACGCGGCTGAACTCGCCGCGGCTGGCTTCTCCGGCCTGCCGGGACCGGATCCGGCCCGTTCCACGGCGTTCGTGCCCATCGTCGGCAGTGGCGGGATGAATGCCGTGATGACGCTCGAAAACTTCGAGCGCGACAATGCATTCGGTGAGTCTGAGGTGCGCCTGCTTACTACTGTGGCGGCAAGTCTGGGCATCGCGCTGGAGAACGCGCGCCTCTTTAACGAGACCAAGGAGGCGCTGGAGCGGCAGACCGCGACCTCGGAGGTGCTTCGCGTCATCAGCAGTTCCCCGAGCGACCTCGATCCCGTCTATCGGACGATACTCGAGAACATCACCCGGCTTTGCGAGTCGCAGATCGCGGTGCTGTTCCTGTTTGACGGGGAGCGCCTCAGCGCCGCCGCGTCGCACGGTACGACGACCGAATTCGCCGATCTTCTCCGGCGCGGACGACCCAAGCCCAGTCACGAAACGACGACCCGGCTGGCGGCTCTGGAGCGGCGCACGGTTCACGTGGCCGATCTGCTCTCGGATGCCACGTTCTCACCGACGCCGCGCGATCTCTACGAACGCGAAAACGTGCGGACCGTTCTCTCCGTGCCGATGCTGAGGGACACCACGCTCATTGGCGTCATGACCACCTGGCGCCGCGAAGTCCGGCCCTTCGACGAGCGCCAGATCGGCCTCATCCAGACCTTCGCCGACCAGGCGGTGATCGCGATCGAGAACGCACGATTGTTCAACGAGACCAAGGAGGCGCTGGAGCAACAGACCGCCACAGCCGAGGTATTGCAAGTTATCTCCAAATCCACCTTTGATCTGGTGCCCGTCTTCGACGCCCTCGTCCAGAACGCAGCCCGCCTGTGCGGTGCGAAGACTGGTGCGATATTCCGGCGCGACGGCGACCTGATGCACGCGGCCGCTTGGGAAGGGGCCAGTGCCCCGATGGTGGAATTCTTTCAAAGCCCCAGCCACAGCATTGCGCTGGACCGCCGGACCGCGACCGGCCGTGCGGCCCTCGAGGGGCGCACAGTCCAGGTCCTGGACGCAATGAACGACCCCGAGTACAGCTACGGCGGTCAGTCGCTCGAGAACTACCGGACGATCGTCGGCGTACCGCTGATGCGGGACGGACAGGTGATCGGAGTCTTCACGCTCTGGCGCCATCATGTCGAGGCGTTCACGCCAAGGCAAATCGCGCTCGTAGAGACCTTCGCGGACCAGGCCGTGATCGCTATCGAAAATGTGCGGCTGTTCAACGAGACCAAGGAGGCGCTGGAGCGGCAGACCGCGACCGCGGAGATTCTCAAGGTCATCAGCAGCTCGCCGACCACGGTGCAGCCTGTGTTCGAAGCGATCGTCAGCACGGCCGTATCGCTGATCGCATGCGACAAGGCGTTCCTGCTGCGTTGCGACGGCAGCACCTACACGTTGGCCGCCGGGGCCGGGGTCGGCGGCTTGATGACAGGTATAGCGAGTCCGGTTATGTCCGTCGACCCGGCCGCCACCTTCCCTTCTCGGGTCATTGTGGGCAAGACGATGCTGCACCTGCCCGACTGGTCGGCCATTGACCTGCCCGAGCACGAACGAAGAATCCACGCGTCCGGCGGCGTGAACGCATCGCTCATGCTGCCGCTGTTGCGCGAGGACGTCTGCATCGGCGTGCTGGCCTTGTTGCGCGCCCGCCCGGGCGCCTTCAGCGACAAGCAAATCGCGCTGGCAGAGTCGTTTTGCGACCAGGCGGTGATCGCGATCGAGAACGTCCGGCTGTTCAACGAAACCAAGGAGGCGCTCGAGCGGCAGACTGCGACGGCCGAGGTGCTGAAGGTCATCAGCGGTTCGATGGCTGACGCCGCGCCAGTGCACGAGAAAATACTCGAAAGCTGTCAGCGGCTGTTCACAGGAAGCGAACAAGGCATCATTCTCATCGACAAGGAAAACGCGCTGATGCGTATTGGTGCCCACCTCGGCTCCGCGGAAGTTGGACTGGCGCGGATCTTCCCGGTGAAGCTCACGGACTCGGAAGTCCACAAGTCGATTCGCGAGCATCGGGTCTTGCGTTACGACGACGTACTCGAAGGTGAGGCTGTCCCCGAGAGCGTGCGAAGGGTGGCGCAGGCGCTCGACATTGGCAATTATTCGCAAGCATTTGCGCCCATGCAGTGGCAGGGCGAGGGTATCGGTGCGCTGTACATCATCCGCCGGCCGCCCGTCGCGTTTTCCGACAAGGAGGTCACGCTGTTGGAGACGTTTGCCGACCAGGCGGTGATTGCCATCCAGAACGCGCGGCTCTTCAACGAGACCAAGGAGGCGCTGGAACAACAGACGGCGACCTCACAAGTCCTCCAGGTCATATCCCGATCCACGTTCGACCTGGGGCCGGTCTTTGACACGCTGGTGAAGAACGCGGCGCGTCTGATCGGCGCCAGGACCGGCGTGATCTTTCAGCGCGAAGGCGACGTAATGCACGCCGCGGCCTGGGAAGGTGCCAGCGCTGACATCGTGGAGTTCGTTCGCAGCCACCCCATCGCGCCGGGTCGCGGCAGCACGACCGGCCGTGCCGCACTGGAAGGTCGAACCATTGAAATCCTGGATGCAATGAACGATCCGGAATACAACTACGGCGGTCAATCGATCGAAAACTTTCGCACCATCGTCGCCGTGCCTCTGATGCGCGACGGACAGGCGATCGGAGTGATCACGCTCTGGCGCCACCATGTCGAGGCGTTCACGCCAAGGCAGGTTGCGCTCGTCGAAACCTTCGCCGACCAGGCGGTGATCGCCATCGAGAACGTGCGCCTGTTCAACGAAACCAAGGAGGCGCTGGAACAACAGACGGCGACCGCCGAGGTGCTCAACGCGATCAGCAACTCGGTCTCGGATACGAGGCCGGTCTTCGAGAAGATTCTCGACGGCTGCCAGCATCTGTTCGCTACCGAGCAGCTGGGTATCGTCATGCTCAAGGACGACGGCCTGGTCCACGTGGAGGCTTTTCGCGGCGAGTCGATGACCCCGGTAATGCAGACTTTCCCCCGGCCGCTGGAGCTGACCATGACATCGCGGGTGCTCAGCGAGCGGCGCGTAATCCAGATCGAGGACACGTCCAAACTCGACCCGATTCCAGAGAGTCTGCGCCTGTTGGTGGACAAAGCCGGGCACTACTCGATCGCCTTCGCGCCGATGCTGGCGGGCACGGAAGGCATTGGCGCGATCGTGGTGATAAGCGTGCCGCCCCGACCGCTCAGCGACAAGCAGCTGGCGCAGCTGAAGACCTTCGCCGACCAGGCGGTCATCGCGATCCAGAACGCCCGGCAGTTCCACGAAACGGAGGCAGCGCTCGAGCGGCAGACCGCCACCGCCGAGGTGCTGAAAGTGATTGCCGCATCGCGCGACGACGTGCGGCCGGTATTCGACGCGATCGCGAGCAGCGCCAACCAGCTGCTCCGCGGACATTCCACGATGGTGGCGCGCCTGGAGGAGAGCAAGCTGCACCTGGTGGGCTTCACGTCCACCGACCCGGAAGGGGATGCGGCGCTGCGCGCGCAGTTCCCGCAGCCGGCCGAGGGCTCGCCCGTGGCGCCGGTACTGGAGTCGGGCAAGCCATTGCTGATCGAGGACACCGAGACGGACCCGACGGTGCACAACTCGACGCGCGAGCTGGCTCGCAAGCGAGGTTTCCGCAGCATGCTGGTGTGCCCGCTGCTGCGCGAAGGCAAGCCGACCGGCGTGATCAGCGTGACCCGTAAGGAACCCGGCCCGTTCGAGCCCGACCAGGTGGAGCTGTTGCGGACCTTTGCCGACCAGGCCGTCATCGCCATCGAGAACGTGCGCCTGTTCCGCGACGCTCAGGAAGCCCGCGCCGCGGCGGAAGCGGCAAACGAGGCGAAGAGTTCGTTTCTCGCGACCATGAGCCACGAGATCCGAACGCCGATGAACGCCGTGATCGGCATGAGCGGGCTGCTGCTCGACACGCCGCTCAACGACGAACAGCGCGACTACGCGTCCACGATTCGCGACAGCGGCGACACGCTGCTGACCATCATCAACGACATCCTCGACTTCTCCAAGATCGAAGCCGGCCGCATGGACATCGAGGCGCAGCCGTTCGACCTGCGCGATTGCGTGGAATCGGCGCTCGACCTGGTGAGCGCCCGCGCGACCGAGAAGCATCTGGACATCGCCTACCTGTTCGAGGGCGACGTGCCCGCCGGGATCCGCGGCGACGTGACACGGCTGCGGCAGATCATCCTCAACCTGCTGGCGAACGCGGTCAAGTTCACCGAGCAAGGCGAGGTGGTGCTCACGGTGACCGCATCGCCGGTGGCAGCCGGCGAGGTGGAACTGACCTTTGCCGTGCGCGACACCGGCATCGGGCTGTCGACTGAGGGCATGGGACGGCTGTTCCAGTCGTTCTCACAGGCGGATTCGTCGACCACGCGCAGGTATGGCGGCACAGGCCTGGGGCTCGCCATCAGCAAGCAACTGGCCGAGCTGATGGGCGGGCGCATGTGGGCCAGCAGCGACGGGGTCGGCAAGGGAGCGACGTTCCACTTCACGGTCCGCGCGCCGCTGGCCGAGTTGCCGCAGCAAAGCCGGCGCGACTTCATCGGCACCCAGCCCGAACTGCAAGGGCGGCGTGTGCTGGTGGTGGACGATACCGCCACCAACCGGCGCGTGCTCAATTCGCAAATGGGCAAGTGGGGCATGGTGCCGCGCGCCACCGAGTCTCCGGCCGAGGCGCTGCGCTGGGTTGAGGACGGAGAACAATTAGACCTCGCGATCCTGGACATGCACATGCCCGAGATGGACGGCTTGCAGCTCGCGCAACGTATCCATGCCAGCCGGCCGAACCTGCCGCTGGTGCTCTTCAGCTCGCTCGGCCGGCGCGAGGCGGGTGACATCGAAGGCCTGTTCAGCGCCTACCTGGCCAAGCCGGTGCATCAGTCGCAACTGTTCGACGCGCTGGTGGGCCTGCTAGCCCACGCTCTCGTACCCAAGGAGATCAAGGCAGCCAAGCCCAAGACAGACCCCGAAATGGCAGCGCGCCACCCGCTGCGGATTCTGCTCGCGGAGGACAACGTCGTGAACCAGAAACTCGCGCTGCGCATCCTTACGCAGATGGGCTACCGTGCCGACGTGGCGAGCAACGGCCTCGAAGCCGTCGAGTCTGTACAGCGCCAGGCCTACGATGTGGTGCTGATGGATGTGCAAATGCCCGAAATGGACGGCCTCGACGCCACGCGCCGCATCTGCGCGCAGGCGGCGCGTGGTGAACGCCCGCGCATCGTGGCGATGACGGCCAATGCGATGCAGGGCGACCGCGAGATGTGCCTGGCCGCGGGCATGGACGACTACATCACCAAGCCGATCCGGGTGGACCAGCTGGTGGAAGCATTGATGCGCGTGCCGGCACGCCAGGCGTGAGCAGGATATGGACGAACCGGTGATCGACCAGGCTGTCTACGCGGAACTGCAGGACACGGCGGGTGCCGAGTTCGTGGCCGAACTGGTGGATACCTTTCTCGAAGAAGCGCCCGGCATGCTGGCGGAGCTTCGCAGCGCGCGCGCGGAAAACCACGCGGAACGTTTTCGGCGGGCGGCGCATTCCCTCAAGTCGAACAGCAATACCTTCGGCACATCGAGGCTCGCCGCACTAGCGCGCGATCTGGAGCTCAAGGGCCTCGATGCCGACCCGGCGCGCGATACGGCTGCACTGGCGGCGCTGGAGGCGGAATACGCGCGTGCCGCCACCGCATTGAAGGATCTGCGCGATGGCTGAGGCCGGCGCCCGCCTGCTGATCGTCGACGACAACAAGGTCAATCGTCTTTTGCTATCGCGCAGCGTGCAGATGCAAGGGCACCGCGCCGCGCTTGCCGAAAACGGCCTCGTCGCCCTCGAAATGCTTCGGCGTGAACCGTTCGACCTGCTTCTGCTGGATATCGAGATGCCCGAAATGGACGGCTTTGCGGTGCTCGAGCAACTGAAGGCCGACGCGCAGTTGCGCGATCTGCCGGTGATCGTGACCTCGTCGGTCGAAGGGCTGGACAACATCGTGCGCTGCATCGGCCTGGGCGCCGAGGACTACCTGCCCAAACCGGTGAATGCGGTGCTGCTGAAGGCGCGCATCGACGCCAGCCTGGAGAAGAAGCGCCTGCGTGACCAGCAGAAGGAACTGGTGAGGCGCTTCGCCACCTCCGAGGTGGCGCAGGACCTGCAGCAATCGGGGTTTGCCCTGGGCGGCAAGCGCGTACACGCGTCGGTGATGTTTTCCGACATCCGCGGCTTCACCGCGCTGGTGGAGAGCCAGCCACCGGAAGAGA
>JBQTIV010000143.1:0-13802 GCA_052387775.1 Betaproteobacteria bacterium | reverse complement strand
AGTCGCCAGCGTTGGCCGCGCCTGCAATGCAGCGCAGGCGCATGCCTCCCGCCCTGTCGCCGGTCGAACCCTTGCCCGAACCGATGGAAACAACAGCACCGGCCACGGGTGCGACCGGCGGCTGGGCAGGAGGGATGCGCGGGCTCAACGTCGCGGGTGCGGCCAGTGTTGGCCGCGTCACCGCGGTGGGTTCCGGCAATAGCCGGGCGTTGATGATGCTGCGATGATCCGCGGCGCTGCCGGCTGGCTGCAGCGCCAGCCCGTAAATAACGTAGGTATGCAGCGTCGCGGACAACACCAACGCCAAGGACAGGCGCGCGAATGCCGCCTGGGACACGCCTGGGGGAATCTGCCTGATCCTGCGCACCGCCCGATCCCCTTTTGGAAACGCCGACGCCCACGATACCGGTACGTCAGCGGTAATGCCGGGAAAAACCTACCGCGTATTCGCCTTGGCTAGAAAATCTTCGATCTGGTCAAGCGGAATCGCCCCGGGAACACGCCTGCCATCGGCAAAGAATATCGTCGGTGTACCGGTGATTTGTTTGGATTTGCCGAATTCCACCACCTTGTCCACGGGGTTGGTGCAGGTACCTGCGGCCTTCGGTACCACACCCTTGAGCATATAGTCATCCCAGGCCTTGACACGTTCGCCGGAACACCAGATTGCGCGCGCAACTTCCGGGGCTTTCGGATGCAACTCGACCAGCGGGTACAAGAAGATATAAATCGTAACGTTGTCGAGCTTGGTAAAACTCTGCTCCAGCCGCTTGCAGAACGGGCAATCGGGATCGGAAAACACGGCAATCTTGCGGCTGCCGTCGCCCTTGACCTTCTTGAACGCCAAATCGAAAGGCAGTTGCTCGAAAGGAAAAGCCAGCTTTCTGAGCTTCGCTTCCTCCATATTCCTCTGCCTGGCCGCCGTTATGTTGACCATGGTATTGGTGTCGATGATGCTGCCATCGATCAGGTAATCCAGGTTTTCATCGGCGTAGATCAGCTGGCCGTCGACAACGAGTTCGTACAATCCGAGATGGGGCGTCTTGGTAACGCTTTCGACGTTGGCCTTGGGAAACTTCCTGGCCATCTCGGAGCGAATGGCAGCCTCATCTGCACTGGCAATGCCGGAAATCAGCAGGAGCGTGGAAACAATTACGGGCAGGGCGCGAATGGTCATCATTGGTCCATTGAAGAGAGTCCGGGAACTCGGTTTACACGCAAGAATTAGACCGCTTTCCCGAGCGCTCGTTTCACCAGTAGTCTCTTGAGCGGTCGGATTTGGTCGGTAAGATTCAGCCCTGCATTGCGCAGCCACGGCAGCCCCGGCAGAGAGCTGCCGAAGAGCTTGTGCAGTCCGTCGGTGACGCACTCCATCGCCAGTATGTCTTCCTTGCGGCTGCGCTCGTAACGCCGCAACAGGGTCTTTGCCCCGCAGTCGCTTTCCAGGCCGCGGCTGCCGATGACGCCGGCAAGCGATTCCACGTCGGCGATTCCCAGGTTCAAACCCTGTCCGGCAAGCGGGTGCACATTGTGCGCGGCATCCCCCAGCAGGGCAAGGCGAGGCGCGATCAGGCGCGTGGCGTGCAAGCGCCGCAACGCAAATGCCGCGGCGGTTCCGTTGATACGCATTGCGCCGAGCCGGTGTGAAGTAGCGTCCCCGACCGCTCGCGCCAGCTCCTCGCCGCGCATTGCCAGCAGCTCCTGCGCGTGCGCGTCGGCTGTGGACCAGACCATGGACATCTGGCCCTGCGGCAGAGGCAGCAGCGCCAGCACGCCATCCTTGCGGAACCACTGGTACGCCGCGTTGCGATGCGGCCGTTCGACATGAAAATTGGCGACCACCCCCCTCTGGCCGTAATCGTGGATCTCGACCTCGATTCCCGCCTGCGAACGCATTCTCGACTCGGCTCCGTCGGCCGCTATCACCAGCCGGGCTTCGAGTTCCTCGCCATTGGAAAGCGCCAGCACGGCTGCGGACTCCGTCCAGTCCGCGCGCAGGCACTCGACGCCGATCAACAGGGCGAGATTTTCCTGTCCCTTGAGAGCCGCCATCAGCGCCTGCTGAAGATTGGATTCTTCCGCGATCGCCGCAAGCTCGAAGACATGACTGCGGTAGGCGCTGAACTCGAGCCTCGAGCTGCCGTCGTCGCCGAATACGAGCATTTCCCGGACCGGCGCCACACGCTCCTGCGCGAGCCGCGGCCACACGCCCCAAGCCTCGAGACAGCGCACGCTTTGCGGATTGAGCGCATAGACGCGCGAGTCGAATTGTGACGCAGGCAAAGGACGTGGCGATCTCGGCTCGATCAGCGCGAGGCTCAGCCCGCTTTGGCAAAGCGCACGCGCAATGCTGCCGCCGACCAGACCGCCGCCGGCAATGGCGATGTCGATTTTCATGCTGCCAGTCTACTACCGGGCGCGCGGTTCCTGCCTTGACAATGCAGGGGGCCGTCAGTAACCTTTCGCTCCCTTTTCCTCCCCGCTGCAGAATGAGGACAGGCCGCTTTCCGGTGATATAGCTCAGCTGGTTAGAGCACAGCACTCATAATGCTGGGGTCGGTGGTTCAAGTCCACCTATCACCACCACCGAACGTGGCGAGCAGGGGGCTTGCTTGCGATGCAAGCACCTGCGGACGTACCCAAATCTTGGCGGCAGTCTGCCGGCGCCACCCAACCTGTTGTTGCCCGGCGCTGCCAACGTGAGCGCAACGCGGTATACTTCAAAGGAAGCTCTGATCAGGTTCCGCGACGCGCGTTGCGCCAGGTGGGGATGACTGCTAGGCGTCGCTCCGCAGATGCGGCTGAAGCCCCAGCAAGGAGCGTAACAACGCAGGCGCCGCACCTGGCACAACCCAATGACATTTCGACTCTTTCGAGGGACCGGGCGATTCGGGCCGATGCCTGCGCCGCCTCCTCCTTATGTGCGCTCCGGACTCGGCGGGCGTAGCCTCGGGGCGGGTAGGAGCGCATGGAGGCTGTGTCAGACATGGTAAACGGAGCGCTTATACGGCTGCTCCCGCAAACGGGCGTACCGCTAACGAGTCACAGCCGTCCGGCTACACGGCGTCCTCGCCGTCTTGCCCTCGACCCGAATCGCCTCGGTCGCGCATGTGGAACCTGGTCAGAGCTTCCTTAGGTTCCTGTTTCCTTTGCGGTAGTCGCTTGATAAATCCAGCGATCCCGTCATCCACGAACGTGCGCAGAATCACCCTGCGGTTTCTGCTTGCGATGATCGCCGCAACCGCGATGTCGCCTGTATTCTCGGCCCGCAACTTCCCTGAGACGGCCGTGCGCGACGAAATCAAATCGCATAATTTTCCCTACGTGAAGATCGGCGCAAGGACGCTGCGCCTTGCCCCCGGCGGCAGGATTTTCAACCAGCAGAACCTCATCATCATGCCGGCGTCGCTGCAGGCGCAGACTGCGCAGATCATGTACACCACGGACATGAACGGCGAGCTGTCGCGCGTGTGGCTGCTGACCGCCGAAGAAGCGGCGCGCTATCCGATCAAGAAGTAACGCTGCATGGGCAAGCTTTACATCCGCACCTTCGGCTGCCAGATGAACGAGTACGACTCGGAGAAGATGGCCGATGTGCTCGCCGCCGCGGAGGGTTTGCAGATCACCGACGATCCCGAACAGGCCGATGTCATCCTGTTCAATACCTGCTCGGTGCGCGAAAAAGCCCAGGAAAAAGTTTTCCACGACCTCGGGCGTATTCGCCCTCTGAAGCAGGCCCGGCCCGGGCTCATCATCGGCGTTGGCGGCTGTGTGGCCAGCCAGGAGGGCGCGGCGATCGTTGCACGCGCGCCCTACGTTGACCTGGTATTCGGCCCGCAGACCCTGCACAGGTTGCCGCAGATGCTGCGGGCGCGGCGCAGCAGCGGCAAGCCGCAGGTCGACATCTCCTTTCCCGAAATCGAGAAATTCGACAACCTGCCCCCGGCCAGAGTCGAAGGATGCACGGCCTTCGTCTCGATCATGGAGGGCTGCAGCAAATATTGCAGTTTCTGCGTGGTGCCCTACACGCGCGGCGAAGAAGTCTCGCGTCCATTCGACGATGTCCTTACCGAAGTGGCGGAGCTGGCGCAGCAGGGCGTGAAGGAAATCACGCTGCTCGGGCAGAACGTCAATGCGTATCGCGGCCGCATGAGCGATGCCGAAGTCGCCGACTTTGCGCTGCTGCTCGAGTACCTCGCAGAAGTGCCGGGCATCGAGCGCCTGCGTTATACCACCTCGCATCCGAAAAACTTCAGCGAGCGCCTGATCGAGGCTCACGCCGGTATCCCGCAACTGGTGAGCCACGTGCATCTGCCGGTGCAATCCGGCTCGGACCGCGTGCTTTGCGCGATGAAGCGCGGCTACACCGTACTGGAATACAAATCCATCATCCACCGCCTGCGAGCCGCACGACCGGACGCCACCATCTCCTCGGACTTCATCGTCGGCTTTCCCGGTGAGACCGACCAGGACTTCGAGCAGACCCTGCAGCTGGTCGAAGACATCGGGTTCGCTCCGAGCTTCAGCTTCACCTACAGCCCGCGCCCCGGCACACCGGCAGCAAGTCTGCCGGACCAGGTGCCGCAGGCAACCAGGCAGGCACGCCTCGCACGCCTGCAGTCACGACTCGACGCCCAAGCACTCGCGATCAGCAGCCGCATGGTCGGTTCGATCCAACGCATCCTGGTAGAAGGGCCCGCGAAGAAGAACCCGGAAGAACTGGCGGGCCGTACCAGCAGCAATCTCATGGTCAATTTTCGCGGCCCGCAGCGCCTCGTCGGACGGATGACCGACATTCGCATCACCACCGCGATGGCACATTCGCTGCGCGGCGAAATGCCGGTAACAGAAGCCGTTTGAAGCCCTTCGAACTTTCTTTCTCCCCGGTCGACAACGAGCGCCTCGGCAACCTGTGCGGCGCGCTCGACGAGAATCTTAAGCAGATCGAAAGCGCACTCGAGGTGTCCATCGCGCGCCGCGGAGAGAACTTCAGCGTCTCCGGCAGCGCGGAGCAGACCCGGCTGGCTGCCGAGGCTCTGCAGCGTTTTTATCAGCAGGCGAACCGCAATCTGAGCCTCGAGGAAATCCAGCTCGGCCTGATCGAAGTTGCGGGCGGACCGAATCCGTTGGCGGCAGACGAAGCCCTGGTACTGCACACGCGGCGTCGGGACTTGCACGGGCGCACCCCCCGCCAGGTGCAATATATCCGCCAGATCAAGGAGTACGACATCACTTTTGGCATCGGCCCGGCCGGTACCGGCAAGACCTATCTCGCGGTCGCTTGCGCGGTGGACGCATTCGAGCGCGATGCGGTGAAAAGGATCGTGCTGGTGCGTCCCGCGGTCGAAGCAGGCGAGCGTCTGGGTTTCCTGCCCGGAGACATGGCACAGAAAGTCGATCCTTACCTGCGGCCGCTCTACGACGCGCTCTACGACCTGATGGGCTTCGAGAAAGTCGGTAAATTGTTCGAGCGCGGCTCGATCGAGATCGCGCCGCTTGCTTACATGCGCGGGCGCACGCTCAATCACTCCTTCATCATTCTCGATGAGGCGCAGAACACCACCCCCGAGCAGATGAAGATGTTCCTTACCCGCATGGGCTTTGGCAGCAAGGCGGTGGTCACCGGCGAAGTCTCCCAGATCGACCTGCCCTAGGGCCACAAGAGCGGGATGATCGAGGCCCAATTGATACTCGGTGAAGTGCACGGGATCGCCTTCACCCAGTTCCTCAGCGAAGACGTGGTACGCCACCCGCTGGTGCAACGCATCGTCCACGCTTATGAACAACGCGGCTCCCGCAGGGATGGCTGATCCGGTGACGGCCCGCGCCGGCGACCGGTTTGCCCGCGCCAAACCACGGTACAAACTCGCGTTGGCCGTGCAGTACGCAGCCGCGCACGACCGATTACCAACGCGCAGCCAGTTGCGCACCTGGGTAAATGCCGCGCTGCAGCGCGATGCCGATGTCACGGTGCGCCTGGTAGATGCCGACGAAGCTCGCACACTCAACCGCCAGTATCGTGGCCAGAATCACGCTACCAACGTGCTGAGCTTTATCTATTCCGAAACCGATCCGTTGTCGGGCGACATCGCACTTTGCGTTCCGGTGGTACAGCGCGAAGCCCGGGAACAGCACAAGAACCTGCAGGCGCACTACGCCCATCTGGTGGTGCACGGCATGCTGCACCTGCAGGGTTACGATCACGACAAAGCCGCAACCGCACGGAACATGGAAGCGCTCGAAACGGAAATTGTCACCGGCCTGGGGTATGCTGATCCGTATAAGAGCAAGGATGAAGGATGAAGGCGGAAGGATGAAGGCGGAAGGATGAAGAGCAAGGATGAAGGCGGAAGGATGAAGGACGAAGAACAGCAAAGACCTTCATTGCTGGAACGACTGGGCGCGCTGCTGATGCGCGAGCCGGAGGACCGCGAGCAACTTATCGAGCTGCTGCAGCGTTCCTACGCGCGCAACCTGCTGGATGCCGATGCACTCGCCATGATCGAAGGCGTTCTGCAGGTTTCAGAGATGCAGGCGCGCGACATCATGATCCCGCGTTCGCAGATGGACGTGATCGACATCGGTGATGCTCCCGAGAAGTTCATCCCCTGGGTGATCGAGACCGGCCATTCGCGTTTTCCGGTGATTGGCGACAACAAGGACGACGTCATCGGCATCCTGCTGGCCAAGGACTTGTTGCGCTACTATGCGGGCGAAGAATTCAACGTGCGCGAGATGTTGCGGCCGGCGGTATTCATCCCCGAGTCGAAGCGCCTTAACGTTCTGCTCAAGGATTTTCGCAGCAATCGCAACCACATCGCGATTGTCGTGGACGAGTACGGCGGCGTTGCCGGTCTGGTGACCATTGAAGACGTGCTGGAACAGATCGTCGGTGAAATCGAGGACGAATTCGACTTCGACGAGACTGAAGACAACATCGTGCTGGACCGCAACGGCCAGTTCCGCGTCAAGGCGCAGACCGGGATCGACGACTTCAACAAGACCTTCGGCACCGATTTCAACGACGAGGATTTCGACACCGTTGGCGGCCTGGTGCTGGCTCACCTGGGCCGGCTGCCAAAGCGCGGCGAACAGTTCCGCATCGGCGACCTGAACATTAAAGTGGTGCGCGCCGACAGCCGCAGGCTACATTCGATTCTGGTAGAAAAGATCAGGACGGAGAGTGCGGCCTGAGTTGTCAGCTCGCCGCCAGTACGGCGGCGCTGCCGCTGCTCCAGTTCGAATCATCCTGCTGCCATTCCTGCTGGGCGCGGCTACGGTCGCGGGATTCGCGCCGTTTTATCTTTACCCGCTGCCGATCCTGGCACTGAGCGCATTGTTGCTGCTCTGGGAACGCAGCCGCGACAGCCGCTCTGCCGCGGCGGCTGGCTTTTGCTTCGGCCTCGGCATGTTTCTCTTCGGGGTGAGCTGGGTTTACGTCAGCCTGCACGATTTCGGTGGCATGGGGATGCTGACCGCAGCGATCTTCACCTTTACTTTCTGCGCAATCCTGGCCTGCTATCCGGCGTTGGTCGGGGCACTTCTCGAACGTCTGCCGGCATCCCGGCCGGTACGCTGGCTGCTGTTTTTCCCGTCGTTGTGGGCGTTGTCGGAGTGGGTGCGCGACTGGCTGTTCACCGGCTTCCCCTGGCTCGCGCTTGGCTACTCGCAGGCGCCCGCCAGCCCGTTGGCCGGCTTCGCGCCGCTGCTCGGCGTGTTCGGCGTTTCGCTGGCAACGGCTGTCGCCGCGGCGGCGCTGGCCTCGATCATCCTGCGCGTTGCCGAATGGCGCGCGCAGTCTGCGCGACGGCCGATGGTGCTGCTGATTCGCGAACCCGGCGTATGGGTGATCGTCGCGCTGCTCGCCGCCGGCATCGCGTCGGGCGGCAGGGACTGGACGCAGGCATTGCCCGGCGAGCCAACCAGCGTTGCGCTTCTGCAAGGCAACATTGCGCAAGACATGAAGTGGCGGCCGGAGCGTGCGCGCGCCACGCTTGAAACCTACCTGAGGCTGGCGCAGTCGGCCGAAGCCCGTTTGATCTTGCTGCCCGAAACGGCGCTGCCAATGTTCAACGTGGACGTCCCTGCAGACTATCTGGAGATGCTCGCCGCCCGCGGCCGGCATAACGGCGGCGACTTGCTGGTGGGCGTGCCCGAACTCGAAGCCTCGGGACGCTATTACAACAGCGTGATGAGTTTGGGCTCGGCACCGACGCAGATTTATCGCAAGCATCATCTGGTGCCCTTCGGCGATTATTTTCCGCTGCGCAGCGTGCTCGGCTGGATCATGAACCTGCTGCACATCCCGATGTCGGACTTTTCCCGCGGCGAGCCGGTGCAGCCGCCCATACAAGCAGCCGGCCAGAAGATCGCTGTCAATATCTGCTATGAAGATGCGTTCGGCGAGGAGATCATCCGCCAGTTGCCGGAAGCAACCGTGCTCGCCAATTTCACCAACGATGCCTGGTGGGGAAAATCGGTCGCCTCGAAGCAGCATCTGCAAATCGCCCAGATGCGCGCCATCGAAACCGGCCGGCCCATGTTGCGCGCCACCAATACCGGGGTCACCGCGATCATCGACCCGAAGGGACGCGTCACCGCGTCCGCTGCTGAATTCACCACCACGGTGGTGAACGGCGAGATTCGTGGTTACCAGGGAGCCACACCATACGTGCGCCTGGGCAACTGGGCGTTCCTCGCGGCTGCGGCGCTGATGATCGGATTGCCGCTGGCGACACGGCGATTCTCGCAGCCGGCTCACCGATAAAACCTTCACGGCAAAGGACGTCAGGGAAAAACAAAAGACGAGGAAAGACACTATTGGGGTTAAAAGCGAAGTGACCGTGCATGATCCTCTGCTGCCACTTTCATTCCGGTTTGGTGGATTGTCCACCAGTCGAAGGTTTTAACTCTCGTTCGCCCTTGTTGCTCCTGCCTTTCCTTGGCGTCCTTGGCGTCCCCTGCGGTTAAGGCATGGCTGCAAGGGCTTGGCGACGAGTATTTCCGCCGGGCGTTCAAACGCTTTTCGCGCTTTGCCGCTGCGAGCATGCGGAATTGAGTACAATTCGCGCATTGCTCCGGACCGCTTACTCACTGATTTTCTGCAGAATTCATCGATGTTGACGTTCCAGGAAGTGATTCTGACGCTGACCCGCTACTGGAGCGAACGCGGCTGCGCGATCCTGCAACCCTACGACATGGAAGTCGGCGCGGGCACTTCGCACACCGCGACGTTTCTGCGCGCGATCGGCCCTGAGCCATGGCGTGCCGCTTACGTACAGCCCTCGCGCAGGCCGAAGGACGGTCGTTACGGCGAAAATCCGAACCGGTTGCAGCACTACTACCAGTTCCAGGTGGTGCTGAAGCCCTCGCCGGCCGACATCATCGATAGCTACCTCGGATCGCTCGAAGCGCTCGGCATCGATCCAAAAGCGCACGACGTGCGACTGGTCGAGGACGACTGGGAAAACGCCACGCTCGGGGCCTGGGCCTGGGCTGGGAAGTCTGGTTAAACGGCATGGAAGTCACCCAGTTCACCTATTTCCAGCAGGTCGGCGGACTCGACTGCAAGCCGATCACCGGCGAGATCACCTACGGCATCGAGCGACTCGCCATGTACCTGCAGGGCGTGGAGATCGTCTTCGACCTCGCATGGATACCCGGGCTCACCTACGGCGACGTCTATCACCAGAACGAAGTCGAACAGTCGCGCTACAACTTCGAACAATCCAATCCGGAAATGCTGTTCGCGCATTTCGCCGATTACGAATCCGAAGCCAGGCGGCTGATGAGCGCACAGCTCGCTCTCCCCGCCTACGAAATGGTGCTCAAGACCGCGCACCTCTTCAACCTCCTGGATGCGCGCGGCGCGATCTCCGTCACCGAGCGCGCGGCTTATATCGGCCGCATCCGCAATCTCGCGCGCAGCGTATCCCAGGCTTACTTCGACTCCCGCCTGCGCAAGGATTTCCCGATGTGCAAACCGGGCCAGTTGCAGCAACTTGGGTTCGACCTCCAGGCCATGAAAGCCGCGCTGCTGGACAGGCAAACCGCATGAGTTCGAATCTGCTGGTCGAACTTGTCACCGAGGAACTGCCGCCAAAGGCGCTCAAGCGGCTGGGCGATGCCTTTGCCGGCGCAGTATTCGATGGCCTCAAGGGCGGCGGGGTTCTGGATGCAACGTCCAGGTTCAAGGCGTTCGCCACGCCCCGGCGCCTGGCGGTTTACATCTGGGCCGTGCTGGCAAAGGCCAGCGACAGACAGGTCGAGCAAAAGCTGATGCCGGTCGCGATCGCGCGCAGATCCGATGGCGGTTGGAGCGATGCGCTGCGCAGGAAGCTGGCAAGCATGGGCCGGGAACGGCTTGCCGATGTGCCGGAAAGATCCAAAGTCGGCGCCGAGTCGCTGGTCATCAAGCCGGATGGTAAGGCCGAAGCCGTATTCCTGCGAAGCATCGCAGCGGGTCAGACGCTCGAACGAGTGGTATCCACGGCGATCGCGGAAGCAATCGCCAGGCTGCCCATTCCGAAAGTGATGAGCTACCAGCTCGCCGACGGCGCCACAACCGTCAAATTCGTGCGCCCCGCACACGCGCTGGTCGCACTCCACGGCGACAAGGTACTCGAGGTTTCCGCGCTCGGTCTGGTGGCGGGACGCATCACTCACGGCCATCGTTTCCAGGGCGCGAAGAGCATCGCACTCGCGCGCGCCGACGAGTATGAATCCCGACTCGAAAAGGAAGGCCGCGTCATCGCTGACTTCGACAAGCGCAAGGGCGAAATCATCCGCCAGCTCGCGCAGAATGCCGCTGCCCTCAAGGCGTCGCTGGGGCCGGCGGAGAACGCAGCGCCGTTGCTCGACGAAGTCACGGGACTGGTCGAGCTGCCGACCGTCTACGCCGGGGAATTCGAGTCCGAGTTTCTCGGCGTGCCGCAGGAATGCCTGATCCTGACAATGCGGCAAAACCAGAAGTATTTCCCGCTGTTCGACACGGCCGGCAGACTCACCAACAAATTCCTGATCGTTTCGAACATGCGCCTTGCCGACCCGAAGAACATCGTCGCCGGCAATCAGCGCGTGGTCCGCCCGCGGCTGGCCGACGCGCGCTTCTTTTTCGAGACCGACAAGAAAACCAGGCTCGCCGAGCGGGTGCCCCAGCTTGCCGCCATCGTGTACCACAACAAGCTCGGCAGCCAACTCGATCGCGTCGAGCGCGTTCGTGCGCTGGCAAGGGCGATTGCACAGATGACCGGGGCCGATCCTTCGCTTGCCGACCGTGCCGGGCTGCTCGCCAAAGCTGATCTGGTCACCCGCATGGTGGGCGAATTTCCCGAGCTTCAAGGCGTCATGGGCCGGCACTACGCGCTCGCCGATGGCGAAGATGCAGGTGTGGCCGACGCAATCGAGCAGCATTATCGTCCACGATTCGCCGGCGACGCCTTGCCCGGAGGTGCGATTGCAACGGCGCTCGCGCTGGCCGACAAGCTGGAGATTCTCGCCGGCATGTTCGGCATCGGCCAGCAGCCGAGCGGAGAAAAGGATCCGCTGGCGCTTCGCCGCCATGCGTTGGGGGTGATCCGCATGCTCATCGAGGACAGACTTGCAGTTTCATTGCATGATCTGCTCAATGCAGCGTTCTCGGTATTCCCCCGCGGCATGATCGCCGAGGCCCACACGAACCTGGAGGAATTCATTTTCGAACGCCTGCGCAATTATCAGCGCGAGGCGGGCTATAGCGCGAACGAGATCGAAGCGGTGCTGTGCATGCGGCCTGTCCAGCTTGATCAGGTGCCCCTGCAGCTTGCCGCCGTGCGCGCCTTTGCCAGCCTGGCTGAGGCAGAGAGTCTTGCCGCCGCGAACAAACGTGTGGTCAATATCCTCAAACAGGCGCAGGCCAAAGGAGAGTCGTTCAATGGCGCCCAGGCCGGGGCTTTCACCGAGACGGCCGAGCGTAATCTATTCGATGCGCTTGCGACGGCGACCGAGAATGCGATTCCTCTGCTGCGCAAAGGCGACTATACGGGTTATCTGAAAGCCTTCGCCGCGCTGAAATCACCCGTCGACGCGTTTTTCGATTCGGTGATGGTGATGGTCGAGGACGCTGCGCTACGCCGCAATCGCCTAGCGCTGCTTGCGGATTTGCGCCGCGAAATGAATCGCATCGCCGATATCTCAAAGCTCGCCGCATGAGCACCTGAATCAATACCGTGACGAACCGCATGTTTGGAACGATTGAGGGGTTTGCCTCTTACTCAGTCCTCAATCCCCGGTCCTCAGTCCTATGAAACTGGTCATCCTCGATCGCGATGGCGTCATCAACCAGGACAGCGAACAGTTCATCAAGAACCCCGAGGAGTGGAAACCGATCCCGGGAAGCCTGGAGGCGATTGCGCGGTTGAACCATGCCGGCTTCCGCGTGGTGGTGCCGTCCAACCAGTCCGGCTTCGGTCTCGGCTTTTTCGTCATGGGGGCGATGAACGCGATCAACGACAAGATGTACCGTGCGTTGGGCCAGGTCGGCGGGCGCATCGATGCATTGTTCTACTGCCCGCACGCGGCCGAAGCGGACTGCGACTGCCGCAAGCCGAAGCCGGGAATGTTTTTCGACATCGCCCAGCGGTTTAACGTGGCGCTGGCCGGCGTGCCGAGCGTGGGAGACTCGTTGCGTGATCTGCAAGCCGCGGCGGCCGCACGCGCCCAACCGATGTTGGTGCTCACCGGCAAAGGCGCGAAGACCAGGAGCGCAGGCGGGCTTCCGGACGGCACGCTGCTTTTCAACAACCTCGCCGAAGCGGTGCGGCATATTGTTTCATGAGCATCGCTGCGGCGTACCTGCGTTCGGCGCTCTTCGAGATACTTCGTTCGGCGCTCACGGTAGTCTTCGCCGTCATTTCACTGCTCACGTTTGCGTTTGAACCGCTGACCCGCTATCGCATCATCACCACCTGGTCACGCCTGGTGATCGCGCTGGCACGAGCGGTCTGCGGCGTCGAATACCGCGTGATCGGCCGTGAGAACCTGCCAGCGAAACCGAGCATCGTCTTGTCGAAGCACCAGTCGGCCTGGGAAACGCTCGCTTACCAGGAAATTCTGCCGCCGCAGGTCTGGGTCCTCAAGAGAGAGTTGCTGCGAGTGCCATTTTTCGGCTGGGGCCTGGCGATGATGAGCCCGATCGCAATCGACCGCGGCTCGGCGACCCGATCCCTGAAGCAGACTCTGGAGCAGGGCAGGGACCGCCTTGCGAGAGGCTGGTGGATCGTGATTTTCCCGGAAGGCACCCGCATCGCCCCGGGCCGCCGCGGACGCTATCATCTCGGCGGTGCGTGGCTCGCCTGCCAGACCGGCACGCCGGTAGTGCCGATCGCGCATAATGCCGGGACCTTGTGGCGCAGAAACGCCTTCATCAAGAACCCGGGTACCATCACCGTCAGCATCGGCCCGGCCATTCAGCCGCAGGGGATGACCGCCGACGCGCTCAACCGGAAGGTCGAAGACTGGATAGAAAACGAAGTCGCGAGACTCGGGAACGCTCGCTAGATTTGTTCCCCGTCACCGCGGATCTCCCCCACCAAAACTGTTCTCACCGCGGAGACGCAGAGGACGCCGAGGAAAAGCGAAAACGAGGAAAAGCAAACTGGAGTTAAAGGCGGGGTGATTGTCCGCGAAACTGTCTCGTTAACTTTTGCGACGGTCGATCACCAGTCATCAAACGATCTTAACCCCGTATAACGTTTTTGCTTTTGCCTTTCCTCCGGCGCCGCCGACACGGCGTTGGCGTAGCCATCCGGGGCGGGAGGCGGCGC
>JBQTIV010000142.1:0-6549 GCA_052387775.1 Betaproteobacteria bacterium | reverse complement strand
TGTGGATGTGCATGTAATCACCGGGAGCGATGTCCTGCGTCGCCACGCCGATCGGCGCGCCGTACTTCAGCAGTTTTTCGCCTTTGGCGACCTTCTTGAACGCGAACTTGTGGCCGACGTCGACGCGGGTCTTGAGTGTGACGGCTTGACCCATCACCGTCAGCGTCGTTCCCGAAGCGATGTCCGACTTTGCCACCGCGACGTTGTCGCCCGATGCCAAGACCATGACGTGTGCGTCGGTTTTCAGATCTTTCCCCTCACTCCTCACGCCTCACCCCTCACGATTTTCCGATTTTGCTCACCCTGCGGGTGACATCCTTGCGTTTCAGCACCGAAGCCTGCAGCTTGGTGCCCAGCCCCGGCCCCTTGGGCGCGGTGATATAGCCGTCCTTGACCGGTGGTAACTGGGTGACCAGATTGCCGTACCAGTCATAGTAGAACGCCCGCACCATTTCTTGTACCAGCGTGTTCGGGCAGTTCAAGGACAGGTGCACCGAAGCGGTAAGCAGGATCGGGCCGGTGCAGTCGTGCGGAGCGACCGGCAACGCGTAGGCTTCCGCCATGCTCGCGATTTTCTTCGACTCGGATAATCCTCCGGTCCAGCCCACGTCCAGCATGCATACCGAAACCGCCTGCGTGTCGAACAGCTCACGGAATCCCCAGCGCGTGCCGAGGGTTTCCGAGGCGGTGACCCAGACGTTGGTGCGGTGCGCGTAATCGGCGAGCGCATCCAGGTTGTTCATTTTGACCGGGTCCTCGTACCAGAACGGATCGAACTGTTCGAGCGTTTCGGCGATGCGGATCGCAGCCGGCAGTTGCCACATCGAATGGAATTCGACGTGAATGTCCATCTTGTCGCCCACTGCCTTCCTGATCTGCTCGAATGGCTTGATCGCCTTCTTCAAGTCGGCATTCGAGATGTAGGTGCCGTTCGAGGCTTCGGCCGCCTCGTCGAACGGCCATATCTTCATACCGGTGATGCCCATGTCCAGCAGTGAGCGGGCCAGTTCGCCGGCGTCGGTCTTGAACGCCATCAGGTCTTCATAGGGACGGTTCTTCTTGTCGGTCTTCGCCGGCAGGCCGAAATTCTCCGTGCCCTGGGTGGGTTTGGCGCGCACGTACTGGTAGCCGGCGCAGGTGTTGTAGACACGCACCTTGTCGCGCGAAGCGCCGCCGAGAAGCTGGTAAATCGGCTGGCCGGTAAACTGGCCGAACAGGTCCCACAGCGCGACATCAACCGCGGAAGCCGCGCGCATCTCCACGCCGACGCTGTTGAAGCCAAGATAGGTATTGAGAAAATGGCGGCTGTGCCTGTCGATCTCGAGCGGATTCTTCCCCAGCAGGTAGGGGGCGCAGGTCTGGTGAATGTGCTCGGCCACCGGGGCGACCGCGTAGAAAGTCTCGCCCAGTCCAACGATGCCCTCGTCGGTGTGCACGTGCACCCAGAGAATGTTGGGAAATTCCTCGAGACCGATGGTCTCGACGGCGGTTATTTTCATCTCGTGGCCCTTCCTCCCTGACGTGATTGCGATTCTAACAGGCCGTCATTGAAAAACCCTCACCGCAGAAAACCCTCACCGCAGAGGACGCGGAGAAAGGGCAAAAACAAGAAAACATCCGAGAATAAATACTTGGTATCGGTGGTCATTGCGGCAACGGGCCTGCTTTTAAGTCCCACGTCTTTTCCTCGTGTCTGGTTTTCCTCCGCGTCCTTTGCGTCCTCCGCGGTGGGAGTTGTTCTCGGATGATAACCCGGCATATGGTATGCTAGGCGACGAAATTGGAGTAGAATCTGCACGTATGTTTCGCGAAGACCTGTCCCGCAATTTCGGCTTCATCCTGAACGACGTCGCCCGCCTGCTGCGCACCACCTTCGACCGGCGCGTGAAGTCGCTCGGCCTGACGCGCTCGCAATGGTGGGTGCTGACCCATCTGTTCCGCAACGACGGCGTGACCCAGTCCGAGCTGGCTGACATCCTCGAAGTAAAAAAGGCGACGCTGGGACGACTGCTCGACCGCATGCAGCAGAAAGGCTGGATTCGCCGCGAAGGCCATGCCGGCGACCGGCGTGCCAAGCGCGTGTTCCTGACCGAGGAAGTGGAACCCGCTATGAAAGCCATGCGCGCAGCCGCGGCGGAAGTCCGGCGCGACGCGCTGTCCGGTCTGTCGCCCGTCCAGCAGGACCAGTTCGTGGACGCGCTGCTCGCCATCAAGGGTAATTTGTCCAGACAGGAAAACGGCGCCAACGGCGAGGGCGCCAGGAAACGCAAGCGCTGACATGTCCGAGGCAGCCAAAAAGGCGCTGATCGTCGTGCATCGTGCGGTGCGCGTGCTGTTGCTGGTGGTCGTGCCGCTGATCGCAGTGATGACAGGGCTGTACATCTATGCCACCGGCGGGCGGCTGGTCGAGACCGATAACGCGTACGTCAAGGCGAACATCGTGGCCATCAGCGCATCCGTGAGCGGGAGAGTGGTCGAAGTGGCTGCGCGCGACAACCAGCCGGTGGAAGCGGGCGCATTGCTGTTCAGGCTCGACCCCGAGCCCTTCGAGATTGCCGTGTCTGGAGCGCGCGCGCAGATGGACGTGGTGCGCACTGACGTGCAGTCGCTGCGCGCGGAATACCGGGCCACGCTGCAGGAAGCGGCGGAGGGCCGCGAGCGGATCGATTTTCTGGCCCGCCAGCTTGAGCGCCAGGAGCGCCTGAAGGAAAAGGGCATGACCCGCGGCGACACCTATGACGAGGCGTACCACAACGTCGAAGCCGCCAAGCGCCGGCTCGACAGCATTCGCGAAAAGACCAACCGCGTTCTGGCCGGATTGTCCGGCGATCCCAACCTGCCGCCGGAGCGCCATCCGCGTTACGCCGAAGCCCGGGCAGCCTACGATGCAGCGATGCTCGATTTGTCGCAAGCGCTGGTGAAGGCGCCAGTGGCCGGTGTGGCAAGCAACATGAAACTGCAGGCGGGTGAATTCGTGCAAAAAGGCGCGCCCGTTTTCAGCCTCATCGAAAACGGCCCGTTGTGGATCGAAGCCAATTACAAGGAAACGCAACTTACTCACATGCTGGTCGGTCATCCGGCGACGGTAGTGGCCGATGCCTATCCGGATAACCAATGGCCGGCGGTCGTGGAAGCCATTGCACCCACCACCGGTGCGGAATTTGCGGTGCTACCCCCGCAGAACGCAAGTGGCAACTGGGTCAAAGTCGTGCAGCGCGTGCCGGTGCGCGTCAAGGTCGAGCAGCCGCCGGGACGGCCGCAACTGCGCGCCGGCATGACGGTTACCGTGGCGGTAGACACCGGACGGCCGCGCGGGCTGCCGCGCATGGTGCAGAAGTTGATCGACGATGGCTGGTTGCCGCGCTTTCTCGCGCCGGCACCCGCAATCGCAGATGGCGGCCGCTGAAAGCGTGAATCCCGCCAGGCACCCGGCGCTCATCACCGCGTCGGTAGGACTGGCGAGTTTTCTGTACTCGGTTGATTGGACCATCGCTGCGGTTGCCCTTCCGCACATGCAGGGTACGTTCTCGGCGACACAGGACCAGATCGCCTGGGTCATTACGTCATATATCGTCGCCTCGGCGCTCTCCATTCCCGCTGCCGGATGGCTGAGCTTGCGCTTCGGCCGCAAGCGCCTGTTCCTGTGCGCGGTATCGGTCTTTCTCATCGCCTCGGTGCTATGCGGCGCCGCCGAGTCGCTGGCGATGGAGGTAGCTGCACGCGTCGCGCAAGGGCTGGGCGGCGCGTTCCTGATCCCGCTTTCGCACGCCATCATTCTCGATACCTATCCGCCGGAGGAGCAGGGGAAGGCGATGGCGCTTTGGGGAGTGGGCGCGGTGATGGGATCGTTCGTCGGCCCCACTTTGGGCGGCTACGTTACGGAGTATTTGAGCTGGCGCTACATCTTCTACATCAACGTTCCCTTCGGCCTGCTCGCATTGGCCGGCGCGGCCGCGTTCCTTCCCGAAACGCAGCGCGAACCGCGGCGCCCGCTCGACTGGTTCGGATTCCTGAGCTTGTCGATGGGCATTGGGGCGCTGCAACTGATGATCGATCGCGGGGGGCAACTGGAGTGGTTCGAATCCTGGGAGATCGTTACCGAAGCCTGTCTTGCAATACTGGGTTTCTATCTCTTCAACGTGCACTGCCTGACGGCGAAACAGCCTTTCCTGGACCCGCGCCTGCTTGCGCAACGCAATTTCTTCATCGGGCTGGTGTTCGCGTTTGTATACGGATTCGTGACCACTCCGCCGATGGTGCTGATGCCTGCTTTCCTGGACCACGTGCGAGGCTATTCGGTCGATGCGATCGGATTGCTGCAGGCGCCGCGCGGCATCGGCCTGCTGGTGGCGATGCTCATCGGCGGCCGCATTACCGGACGCATCGACCCGCGCTTGTTGATTGCGGTCGGGCTTTTGTGTCTGGCCTTTTCGAGCTGGGATATGTCGAACTGGACCGGAGACGTCGGTGTATGGCCGCTGGTGTGGACGAATTTCATGCAGGGCGTGGGCGGCGGGATCATCCTGGTACCGATCCAGGTGATCGCCTTCCCATCGCTCGAGCCGCATCGCCGCACCGAGGCCGCGGCGGTGTACAACCTCGTGCGCAGCATCGGCGCGAGCATCGGTATATCGGGAGCGCTGGCGCTTTATGTGCGCACCACCAGCGTGATGCATGCACAACTCGCCGAGCATGTCACGCCATACAGCGAGGCTTTGCAGTCGCAAGCAGCGGACGGCTGGAGCATCGCGACGACGCAGGCACTGGCCCGGCTGGACGAGGAAATCGACATGCAAGCCGCGATCATTGGCTATACGGGAGACTTCTGGCTGTTTGCCCTGATCGCGCTGGCAGCCCTGCCACTACTGTTGTTCATCGGGCGACAGAGGCTTCCCAGCGGTGCGAGCGATCGCGCCGGGGGCCTCGTGATCGGCGAATAGACTGGCGCGCCGGCCCCCCGGCAGCTAGCATTCGGGTTTTTCCCTCGCGAGTCCGGTATGAATACCGTTGATCGTCCGATACGTCCGCGCCGCAGCCTGCTGTTCGTGCCGGGGCTGCGTCCCGACCGCTTTTCCAAGGCGCTGGATTCGGGGGCTGACATCGTCTGCGTGGACTTGGAGGATGCGGTCGCACGCGACCGCAAGGACGAAGGGCGCGCGCTGACCCTGCCGCTGTTCGGGAACGATGCCTACCCCCACGTCGAGCAGATGGTGCGTATCAACGGGCTGTCGACGCCGGACGGGCTCAAGGACCTGTCCGCGATCATCGAATGCCAGGCGCCGCCGCCGGCGATCATGATTCCGAAGATCAAGTCTGCGGAAGAAGTGCAGTTGTTTGAATCGCTGCTTTCCGCCGGCCCCGCGCGTAACGTCCGTTTCTGCGTAATCATCGAAACCAGTCAGGGTCTGGAGCGCGCCCTGGAGATCACGCGGGCATCCGCTCGCATTGACTCGGTGATTCTCGGCGCGGTGGACTTGTCCGCCGACCTGCGTTGCGAGAAATCCTGGGAGCCGCTGCTTTATGCCCGCTCGCGGCTGGTGCATGCGGCGGCGGCCGCCGGCATCGATCGTCTGGACGTGCCGTTCCTGAACCTCGACGCTACGGAGGGATTGCGACAGGAGGCGCGGGCGTGCGCACGGCTGGGTTTCACCGGCAAAGCCTCGATTCATCCCAAGCAGATCCCGATTATCCACGAAGCTTTCACGCCGGATGAAAAGACCGTCGCGAAAGCCCGTAAAGTCTGCGCTGCATTTGAACAGGACAAGACCGGCCTGGTGGTGGTGGACGGAGAACTGATCGAGCTGCCGGTGGTGCGCTCGATGTATCGGGTCCTGGCGATAGCCAGTCGCGTGGGGCAAGAGGCGATAGGAACTCGTGAACGCACCTGACAACAAACCACTGCGGCTGACCGAACTTGCCCACGGCGGCGGCTGCGGCTGCAAGCTCGCGCCGGCGGTGCTCGAAAGCATCATCGCCAAGTCTGTCGGCGGCCTGTGGCCAAAGCATCTCCTCGTCGGCATCGAGACCAGCGACGACGCCGCCGTGTATCAAATCAACGAATCGCAGGCCATCGTCGCCACCACGGACTTCTTCATGCCGGTGGTAGACGATGCCTTCGACTTCGGCGCAATTGCGGCGACCAACGCAATCTCCGACGTGTACGCGATGGGCGGCCGGCCGCTGTTCGCACTGGCCATGGTCGGCATGCCGATCAATAAGTTGCCGGTGGAGACCATTCGCAGGATCCTCGGGGGCGGTGAGTCGGTGTGCACGAAAGCGGGTATCCCGATAGCGGGCGGCCATAGCATCGATTCCGTGGAGCCGATCTATGGCCTGGTGGTGATCGGCCTGGTCGACCCGGGAAAAATAAAACGCAATGCCGATGCAAAACCTGGAGACAGGATCATCCTCGGCAAGGCACTTGGCATCGGCATCTGCAGCGCCGCGATCAAGATCGACAAGCTCGACGCCTCAGGCTACGCGGCAATGCTTGCGAGCACCACCCAGCTCAACACGCCCGGCCTCAGGCTTGCCGAACTGGAAGGCGTC
>JBQTIV010000141.1:0-7309 GCA_052387775.1 Betaproteobacteria bacterium | reverse complement strand
CGCATGAAAAAATTCCTGGCGTTGTACAGAATGGAAATAGGAGAGATGCAAAAGATGATGGCGAGTACCAGTGCCGAGGAGAGGAAGAAGAGCATGGGACAGTGGCAGGCGTGGTTGAAGAAACATACGGCCAGTTTTGCAGACCAAGGTGGCCCTGCGGGAAAGACAAAACGGGTCGCAGCAAGCGGTGTGACCGATATCAAAAACGATATTGGTGGTTACTCGATCGTACAAGCAGAATCGTATGAAGCGGCTGCAGCCCTCTTTCGTGACAATCCGCATCTCACCATGCCTGGGGCTACAGTGGAGGTTATGGAGATTGTGCCAATGCCGGGAACATGAATGATTGGAAATCCTGGCGGGTTTCGGGATCGATCACTGACGCTCGGGAGAACAATCGACAGACAAAATTGACAAATGGGGACGCACCCCATTGCAAACGCAATGGTGTCCGGGAAATGGGAAAGCTCACGGGGAAGCTGCGCCCCTAGTTCAGCCCCGCTGCAATCGTCCGTATCTCCTGCGCGCTGCGCTCGCCCGCGAGCGCCGTCCCTGGCATCAAGTGTTTCCCCATCTCCAGCCCGCCGATAAGTACCGGTTCATAGCCGACATCCCGTATCAGGCGTGAAGTCACCTCGACGGCCTGGGCATCATCACTCGCGATCGGCATGCCGACGCGCCCCGGCTCCTTATAAGCCAAGCCCATCTGCCCCGCACTGATCGCATTGAAGGCGCGCACCAGACGCGCGCCGGGCAAAAGTTCCGCGGACGCCAATCCGGCACCTTTCTCCCGCGCCCACTGCGCGATCTCGCCGTCGCGGTGGAGGAAGGGATTGTTGGTGTCGATGACGATCTTGCCCTTGAGCACGTCCGCCAGGTCTTTACCGATGGAAGGCAACGCATGATACGGAACCGAGATCATGACCACCTCGCCGAAGGTCACAGCCTCGCGCGGCGTACCGGCACGCGCACCGCCGCCGAGCCGCACGGCGAGCGACTTATCGTGTTCGATGTTGCGCGAGGAGAACATGACCTCGTGGCCAACCCGCACCCAGGTGGCGCCGATCGCCCCGCCGACATTGCCGGAGCCGACGATGCCGATTTTCATCTTTCCGGAAGCGAGAACAGGCAAGGGCAGGGCACCGGCAGCGACGGCCGCCCCGGCAATGACCAGAAACTCACGACGACTTTGTTTCATGGCAGTTCCTCCACTAGTTGCTACCGCCGGGTCAGGTCTTGTTTCTTGCAGGGATGGAGACCAGGTTCGTCCCATGGTCCTGCCCGCTTCGCACTGCGCCAACGAGCAAAAGACAAACGGGGCGGCTCAACCTGACCCCTACGGTGTCCGCGACAATTCCTACCGGCTGAAGGAAAAAGTGAAGGCCGCCCCGTTGTTTTTTGGGGGCCACGTCAGCTGCCGTCGCTGGCGGCGTGCGATCCGCTGTGTTCAGCGCTTGAGCTCTACGATGATGGCATGCACATCCTCGAAATGTACTTGGGCGTGCGTGACGGGCGGGTTGATCCGCGCGCTGCCGTCTTTAAGTGCCTCTGGCTTGGGTGTGCTGCCGTCCGGCAGCAAGAACTGGGTCTTGCCTGCGTTGATCAGATAGACCACATGTGTGGAATGTGAATGCATTCCGACCGCGTCGCCCTTCGCCGCGCGGTACTCATAGACCCGAACCCGGTCGTTTTCGTTTAATACCCTCGCGCGACCGGGAGCAAGCGAAGTCAGGTCGATCAATGGATCGGGTACCTCCGACGTCTGCGCATCGGCGATCTCGAAGAGGATGGCATGCGAAGCCGTCTTGTGCTCCTGCGAATGCGGCTCCGGAGTGCTGATGAAGGCCTCACCAGTCCGCCCCACGCTCTCGTACCATGTGCCGTCCTGCCGGGTGAACCGCGTAGTGCCACCCTCGAGCAGATACACAACAGTCATCGGGTGGGAGTGCAAGGAAACCTTGGTGCCGCTGGCCGGTTGGAAATCGATCACCCGGATTCTGCCGTCGTCGGCCAGGACCCTCGCCCCCGGCGCCACGGCAACGAAGTCTCTAGCTACAACAGGGGCGACCGCGGTAGCTGTTGGCGGGGGCGGCGCGGCGGGCGTTGGTTGTGCTGTCGGCGGCGCTGGTGTCGCAGCTGCAGGTGGCTCGGCGCACTTGCCGGAAGAGACGTTCGCGTAGCTGCCGCACTCCAGGCTGCACTGACCGACAGCCATCGTCCGGTTCATCGAGCTGATTGTCTGACCCTTTGTTTCCCCTTTGCACACGCAACAATAATCCGCTGCGTACAGTGCTCCGGTGGAAACCAGTAGCGGGATCGCCGTCAGAGCACAAACCATCGAGCCGTGGATGCGATGCTTTTTCGCGTTCATTTCTCCCCCCTTTGCCGACCGTTCAACGATCACTATACGCTACTCGCCCACTTCTCAGGCGCGTCGTCTAGATAAAGAACGACAGGGTCTGGTCTCGTTTCTTGCAGGGATCAGAGGGTCCGGGCTATGCGCAACAGGTGTCTCGCGATGAATCCGTTAATTTCTTCTTCCGGATTGATTGCTGTGCTGATTCACCTTGCTTCCGGCGCTCGAAAAAGTACACTTCAAGCGCACCAGTCCCAGCCGGATTAGATTTTAGTCGCTTCCGCTGTACCGGGCCGAGGCGGCAGCCGTTAGCGCCAAAATGGCGCCAAATAGCGACAGACCCCATAGTAGTACGCCGAGGCGTAATCGACTAAACTGAATTGCATGCGTCTCCTCACTTTTCTCGAATACGCGGCGATCGTGGTCGGCGCAATCGGCATCCTCGTAAGCCGGCACTTCGCCTTACCACAAGGCATTCATCTCGGCATTTTGCTGATCGGGGCGGGAATCGCAGTGGCCGCATTGGAGTCGCTGTATTCGCGGCACATGAGCCTGCGTTCTTCCGAGCAAGCCGCGCGGGGCTACGACGGCTTTCCGGCGATGGTGTGGGGGATGATGCTGCTGCTCGTGGGCGGGGCGCTCATCGGCTACGCGTACCTGCTCGATACCGGGGACTGGCCACGAGCGGCCGGGCTCTTGAAGCAGTATCCGGGAATCGTGTACGCCGCTGCAGGCCTGTTGCTGGTTGGGCTTTCCGTGCTGCTTTTCACCGATTCGGGCGCGCACCGCAAGTGGTGGCAGACGCTTCTGCTGCGCGTGCCGCGCGTCATCGTCGCACTGGTGGCGCTGACGTGCGGTATTGCGGCGGTGGCATCGGGTGTCTGGCAAATCGCCGATCCGCAGGGTTTTACGCAGGTCGAACGCCAGGTTTGCGCGCGCCTTGACCCTGTCCTCAGGGCAGTTATCAAGTAGAAGACTGACCCCTAATTCCTGGTTCGCGCCGTGCCGCGCTAGACGTCGTTTTCTTCGGCGAGAGCAGTGGTCTGGATGCAGTCGCTGATGAACGCGGCTTCGTGCTGCTCCGGTTTCAGCGGCATGTCGAAGACTTTTTCCACTCTCCGGCTGAGGAACGCTTCGTCCACCGCGTCCTGCACGAACCAGCGCAACTGCGGCGGAAACGCCTGGATGAGCAACAAGTCTTCCTCGAGCTTGCTGACGAAGAACTCGCGGCTGGCGCCGGCATCGCGCGCGAGGGCGGCATTGCGGATGAACTCGCCGCCTTCCGCGCATTCCGCGAGCGTGAGGGGGTGGGCCGCGGCCTGGGCGACCCAGATACTGGTCAGGGCAAATAGGCCGACTGCGGAAACATGACTTAGCATCATTGTCACCTCCAGTCGCCGCGCGCCATTCGAGAGCCTTGGGCAGGGTTTTATCTTTCCTGTGTTCTTGACCCTCTGGTCCGCGCGATGCCTGCCTGTTTGCATTCTAGACGACGTTTTCCCTCTGCTACACACTTAATTGTGTTGCGCCGCAGCTTTACATTCCCTCCTCGGGTGAGGTGACAAGGTGATTTCGTGCTTGATCCCCGAAACAAGACTCCATCGGGGGCTTGATTCAGACCGGTGCTTTCTCGCCCGGTGCGAAATCCAGTTCGACTCTCGCGCCGCAGGGGTCGAAGCAGAACAACTGCCAGACTCCCGAGTCCGGCTGTTTCCGCAGCTCGTACTTGATGCCGCTTGCTTTCAACTTCGCGGCGACGTCGGCGAGATTCGAAGCGGAGAACGCCATGTGGTCGAGCACGCCGGCGGGATGTGCCGGCAGCGGCCGGCCGGCGATGACATGCAGCACCGGCTGGTCGCCGGCGTATAGCCAGGTGCCCGGAAACCCCAACGGTGGCCGATAACCTTCCTTCAGGCCGAGAATGCCGACGTAGAAATTGCGGGCCGCATCGAGGTTGTCGGTGAGCACCGTGAAGTGATTTATTGCGTCAATGGCCATGGGAGTTCCGTGAGAAAGCCGTGACGATCGTGACGACGTGACGACGTAAAGACACCGCAGCGCGACATCTAGTAATTTTCCAACTTCCTCAAAATATTACACCCTGCCTACTCATTGGCACGCGGTATTCGGCACGGAACTCGCGTGGCCACAACAATCTTCGTCCCGATTCTACCCCGTCACGCCGTCACGGCTCTTACGTCGTCGCCATTTCCTTTGCCTCGGGGGTCAGGATGTGCTGGCGCTTGTCCAGCCACCAGCCGTACTGCACCGGCCACGACTTGTATTCTCCTTCAACGCCCAGTGCGACTTCGCCGTGCAGCGCCCAGTTCGGGTCGTACAGGGCCTGGCGTCCCACTGCGATCAGATCGGCCTGGCCCGACTGCAGCACCTGCTCCGCCTGATGCGATTCGAGTATGAGTCCCACCGCCATGGTCGTCATGCCCGTTTCCTTCCTGACGCGCTCCGCGAACGGTACCTGAAAGCCGGGGCTGCGTTTGACCCGCGCCGCGGTCGCCGAACCCATCAATCCGGCCGAGGAACAGTCGAGCACATCCACGCCGCGCGCCTTGAGTTCCTTCGCCAACGCCACCGTGTCGTCCAGGGTCCAGCCGCCTTCGATACCGTCTACCGAGGACACGCGCACAAAAAGCGGTTTGTCCTGCGGCCAGGCGGCGCGCAGGATCTCCGCCAGTTCCAGGGTGAAACGCGTGCGGCCCTTGAAATCACCGCCGTACTGATCGGCTCGCTTGTTGGATAGCGGGGAGAGGAACTCGTGGCCGAGATAGCCGTGCGCGGAATGCATCTCGAGCACGTCGAACCCTGCGGATCGCGCGCGCAACGCGGCCTTTTTCCAGCACTCCTGCACCTGGCGAATTTCACTCACTGTGAGCTCGTGCGGCGTGAGCCAGCCGCTGTCCATCGGAATCGGGCTGGGCGCGACCACCGGCCACACGTCCTCACCGCGCGCGCGGTCGGTTTCACTGATCGGCCCGTTGCCGTCCCAGGGGCGTTGCATGGACGCCTTGCGGCCGGCATGTGCGAGCTGCATCGCCGCCACGGAACCCTGCGACTTGATGAAGTCGGTGATGCGTTTCAGCGGCGCGATGTGGGCGTCCGACCAGATGCCCAGGTCGCCGTGGGTAATGCGGCCGTTGGCCTCAACGGCCGCGGCTTCGGCAAAGACGAGCCCGGCGCCGCCGATCGCAAATTTGGCGAGGTGGGCGAAGTGCCAGTCGTTGGCCAGGCCGTCCCGGGCCGAATACTGGCACATCGGCGAGATGACCACGCGGTTCTTGAGCGTTACGCCGCGCAACGAAATCGGCGTGAACAAAAGCGGTCTTGATGCCATTCAGTTTCCTTTCGAACGGTGGATCGGATGGACAGGATCCCGGTCTGCCAGATCGTCGTCCCGCGAAACCGTGAATCCATCCATTGCGACTTGCCAGTGCAAGAGGTCCCGCGATGGTACCCAAAAAGTGGAAAACGCGTGGCGTGCATTGAAGCCGGGAGCCACCTTGCAAAGCCGGTGATATTTCTAGCTTCGGTGGCAGCGGATTCAAGACCCAAACCCTCTGAAACGCACTAGCGAATTATCGATACAACAGATACTTAAAGAAGTATATTGAGGTTATTTCTCGTCCTTCAGTGCGGCTTCCGGAGGGAGGCCTTTGCGCCGAAGATCGGCACCTCAGAGATTGGCAATCGAACGAGAAATTCGATCCAGCGCCTGCTTGAGGAGCGAGCGCGGGCAGGCGAAGTTCAGACGCAGAAAGCCCGGCGCGCTGAAGGGTGCGCCATCGTAGAGTCCGACGCCGGCCCCTTCGAAAAATGCCGCCGCGCTGTCGATCGGCAGCGCGCGCGCATCGATCCACGACAAATAAGTGGCTTCCGCGTGGAAGATGCGCAGCGCCGGAATACGGGAGATTTCATGCTCCACCAGGTCGCGGTTGGCGCGCAGGTAGTCGAGCAGGGCGAGCTGCCACTGCCTGCCATCGCGGTAGGCAGCGAGCGTCGCAAAGAACCCCATGATGCCGACGTGATGGACGATTCCAGCCATTGCTATCCTGATCCTTGCGCGCACCTCCGGGTTCGACGCGATCGCATAAGCGCAGCCCAGCGCGGGCAGGTTGAAGGTCTTGCTCGCCGACATCAGCGTCACGGTACGCTGCGCGATGTTTTCACTCAGCGACGCAACGGGAACATGGGGCTTTTCCGGATCTAGGATGAGGCCGCAGTGGATTTCGTCGGAACAGAGCATAAGGTCATGGCGTTCGCACACCCCGGCAATTGCCTGCAATTCGTCGCGCGAGAATACGCGGCCGACCGGATTGTGCGGATTGCACAGCAGCAGCAGGCGCGAATTCGCCGTAATGGCACGCTCGAGCGCTGGGACATCCCAGCGCCAAATGCCTTTTTTTTCCGCCATGGGAACGCGCACCACGTTGCGCGTGGAATGGATCGGTGCCGAGAGAAACGGCGGATAGACCGGCGTGGCGGTGAGGACATCGTCGCCCGGTTCGCCAAATGCGCGGCACACCACGTTGAGGCCGACCACCAGTCCGGGCAGCCAGACTATCCAGTCCGGTTCGATCGTCCAGCCGTGTTCGCGTTGCAGGTAGGCGACGACGGTGGCGGCCAATTCGGCGGGCGGATCGGAATACCCGTAAATTGGATGATCGACACGGCGACGCAGTGCTTCGACCACCGCCGGCGGGCAGGCGAAGTCCATGTCCGCCACCCACAGCGGAATGACATCCCGGCCTTTGTACTTGTCCCACTTGAGGCTCCCCGTGCCGCGGCGGTCGATCGGCGTGTCGAAGTCGAATTTCAAGTTGTTCTCCGTATCTCTATGTTATTTAACCACAGTGAAATGGCGGCTAAGTGCTAAAGGCGCTCATCGCAGAGGACGCATAGTTAAGCAAAGGGAATCGAAAACTGATACTGAAAAAGAGC
>JBQTIV010000140.1:0-1934 GCA_052387775.1 Betaproteobacteria bacterium | reverse complement strand
GGCGCAGCCCGCGCGCAGCATCGCCGTGACGGGCAGCGTCATCGTGATTCAAGATCCATGGGATCGACCGGCAAGCGGTTTCAGGCGATCTGGGACCGTGGCCCGGTCTTCCAGCCGACGGTTTCCCGGAACTTCTTGAGCTCGTCCTCTTTCATGAATACGGTGTGCTCCTTGCCGGGGTAGATGCGCTTGCGCACCTCGTCCCGGTAGTCGGTGAGGCCTTTTTCGATGATCGGCACCAGGTCCACGTAGATCTTCGAATGCCGCGGCACGTGCTTCTCGTACAGGTGGAACAGATCGGAGCCGATGATGTGAACGCCATGCGCCCGGCTGCCCGCGCCGAGGCTCACCACCGGAACCGGCAGCGTTTCGGCCAGATACTCGCAGACCTCCGAGGTCGTGACTTCGCACATGATCGAGAAGCAGCCGGCATCGACCATCGCCCAGGCGTCGTCCACCAGCTCCTTGGCACGCTCCGACGTTTTGCCTTGCGCCTGAAAACCGCCGAGCTGCGGCATGCGCATCGGCGTGATGCCGATGTGCCCTTGCACCGGGATGCCGGCCTTGACGATTGCCTCGATGTACTTGGCATGATGCTGGTTGCCTTCGCACTTCATGACCTCGGCCCCGCCCTGAGCCACGTACTTGGCGGCATTGTCGACCGCCTGCTGGGCCGAAAGATGGAAGCTCATGTAGGGCATGTCCACCATGCGCAGGCCGTACTGCGATCCGCGTTTCACGGCCTGCGCCATGAACATGACTTCCTCGAACGACACGGACGTCGTCGTTTCATGGCCGAACAGCACCAGGCCGCCGGTATCGGAGACGCACAGGATGTCGATGCCGACGCGATCCGCGATGATCGCTGTTTCGTAGTCGTAGACCGCGAGCTGCACGATCGGCTCGCCTCGTTTCATCTTGTCCACGAGCATCGGGATAGTGACCTTTCTGCGTTTTTCTGCCACGGGTTCTGCCATGGGGCCTCCTTGGGGATTGAACGCGGCTAAACGAAAACAGGGAAGCAAACGGTATGCCAATGAACGATGGGGGATTTTCGAATGGAAACACGCGCGATATCGCGTGCTGCGGGGACGCGGTTTCCAAAGGAAACGGCCGCTTGTTTCGTAACGCACCTCCGCCGGCTCAGCCGAGGCGGCTGGCCTTTGCTTCAGGCAGGCGCTGCCGCAGCCTCCGGGCGGCGTCCCGCTTCAGGCCCCACCGATTCCGCCTCACCCACAGCGCCTTGCGGCCGATACCGAGCAGCGCCGCCAGCTCCGACTCGCTGTAGCGGCCCTGGTAGAGCCGGACGAATTCCTGGATGTATTTTTCCACCGGCAGCGCCTGGGACAGGGCCTCGTCGGCAAACCGGGCGGGCGGCCCCCGCAGGATGTCGGGAGCGGCGATGTCCGTGAAGTCCTTGCACGACAGCATTTCGCCGTCCCCCAGGATGACGGCGCGCTCGATCAGGTTTTCCAGCTCGCGGACGTTTCCCGGCCACTGGTAGGCGCGGAGGAATTCCCTGAACTCGCGCGCCATGCCGGTGATGCGCTTGCCCAGCTCCCTGCCGTGCTGCTCGACGAAATACTGCGCCAGGATTTCGACGTCGTCGCCGCGTTCGCGCAGCGGCGGGACGTGAATATTGATCACGTTCAGCCGGTAGAACAGGTCGGCCCTGAACAGGCCATGCTCCATGGCCGACTTGAGGTCGCGATTGGTGGTGGCGACAAAACGCACGTCCGTGCTGTAGACGTTCTTGGATCCCACCGGGCGCACCTGCTTTTCCTGGATTACGCGCAGGAGCTTCACTTGCAGCGCGGGCGCGAGCTCGGAAATCTCGTCGAGAAAGAGCGTGCCGCCCTGGGCTTCGCGGATCAGCCCCTCGGTACTCGACACGGCGCCGGTGTAGGCCCCTTTGACATGGCCGAACAATTCCG
>JBQTIV010000139.1:0-3022 GCA_052387775.1 Betaproteobacteria bacterium | reverse complement strand
TCCCTTCAATGCGGCGAGACTTCGCTCGGCGCGGTACTCCTGGTAGAAGCCGACTGCGGCATTGATGACGACGACGGCCAGGATGACTACCGCGTCCTTGATGTTGCCGACGAGCGCTGCGAGTAGTAAAGCCCCGATCAGGATGAGGATCAGGATGCTCTTGAACTGACCGAAAAACACCAGCCATGCCGATCGCGGGGGCGCTTCAGGCAGTAGGTTGGGGCCGTACTGCGAGATACGCCGTTGTATCTGCGCGCCTGTAAGACCAAAGGCGGGCCGCACGTCGAGGCGCGCGGCCACGTCTTCGGCAGCCAGCGCATGCGGCGGTGCCACCAGCTTCCGAGAGGTTGAGTCGCGTGTCTCGTTGACTATCATTCCACTGCACCATTTGTCGAAATGGCCCCGGTCAGACGTAGCGACTCCGGTTCGCGTTTCGCGACGCTCCTATGGGGACTGTGCATAGGAGTGGGTCGCACGCTTCACGCCTCCCGACTGCTCGGTTGCGCCGAACGACTGCGTTCACCGGCCCGCAAGCAGCAAGCGAAGCGCCGCTGCTTGCGGGTCCGGTGCAACGCAAGGTTCGGCGGCAACATACACGCGCAACTACCGAACCATGTAGGTCGCCGTGGTGTGAGAGATCGGCTCAGGGTGTCCATCCGAGTAAACAAATGCCTCCAGATAAATCGATCGCTTTCCCCGCCGAAGAATTCGAACCTTAGCGATCAGGTCGGCTTCCTTCGCAGGTTGAAGGAAATTCGTCGTCATGGACTGAACGATCCCCAATGCGTCTGCACCCAACGAGGCAACGATGCAGGCGTACAGCGCAGTGTCAGTAAAGCCAAGGACTGTCGGTCCAGAGTAGACACGCGCGCCGCTGTCCTTCCAGACCTCCAGCCCCATGAACTCTGGACGGAACGGGAGTCGCATCTGCAGCTCGCCTTCGCGAATGACTTCCACGACCTCCCCACGTTGGTCAATCGCAGCTAGCTTCGATAGAGCTACCTGCACTTCATCCGGAGCGAGGGGCACTACTACGGCCTCCTTAGGACCACTGTCTTGTTGACGCTCCGCTGGAACTGGTTGTTGGGCGTCATATCCACGTGTACCACTTGTGTTTGTCTTCTACTGCGCGCGCTCCCATACCAAGACAGCAACAACTTCCTTGCCTTCTGCAAGGAGCGGCGGCGTCCGCAGCGCGAGGCGGTTGCCGTTGAGTTCAACGAACCGCTTCTGCGATCCACCGGTCCAGTTTGGAAAAAGGCTGCTTTCTACTTTGTGGACCACGAATCGTTCAGCATCGTTTACCTCAAAGCGGCTGCAATAAGCAAAGAATGTATCGAACGCTGTAGCTTTCTCGGCCGCGGTACCGCTTCGAATATCACCGCTCGGGAAATTCGCCCGATCCAGGTTCATGAGGTTGGCACACATGTATCCATCGGCCGTGTACATCAGGATTCTCATAGAGTTGGTTCCGAACAGCCACGGTTGGGGAGTGTCGCCAACGTAGCGCGTAGACGAGACGAGCTTCCAGGTCCCGACCAGCTGATCCTTCAGTGATTGAGCGCAGGCGGGCAGTGCGAAAAGAGACACTCCAGCGAAGACAGCGGCAAGTAATGAGCGAAACGGCATAGTTGTTCTATTCATAACCTCCTCGCTTTGTGTGATTGTCCGAAATTTGAATGACGCCCAACGTTGCACTTCAGGCGCGCACGAGCGCACAGCGCGAGAGCGTCGCCTGCAAACGCCGGTTAGTCCGCTGTAAGCTTGACTCTGCCAACATTGCCAAGCTTCACGCGTTGCTTTGCCTGCCATAGATCGTAGTTGTACTGCATGGCAAGCCAGCTTTCGGGCGAGCGGCCGAGTGCCTTGGAAAGGCGCAATGCCATCTCAGGGCTGATGCCACTAGCACCAGTAAGGACGCGATTCAGGGTCGAGGCAGCCACACCCAGCGTCGCGGCGAGTTCGCGGCCGCTCAGATTGTTGGGTTCGATGTACACCTCGGTAATAAACTCACCCGGATGGGGTGGATTGTGCATGGCCATTAGTGATAGTCCTCATAGTCCAGGACGTAGGCGTGTCCGTCCTTGAATTCAAAAGTCACGCGCCAGTTACCATTTACCCAGACCGACCAACGGCCCCGTTCTTCGCCCTTCAATGCGTGTAGCCGAAACCCCGGAATGTTCATGTCCTCGATAGACTGAGCCGAATCCAAGGCAGCTAATAGCATTCGAAGCCGTTGGGCGTGGTGCGGTTGGAAGCCTGCCGCACTTCCCGACTCATAGAACCTCCTCAGTCCTTTGTGTCGGAACGACTGGATCATGCGCGAAGTATAGCGCGTTGCGCATCACGCAACAAGAGGCTTAACGTCCGCAATGACGCGCACGAGTAAGCACGCGGAAGCGCGCTCGCGAAGTGTCGCTGTCGATTGCGCTGTTATACCCGGCGTCGCCAGATGGTCGGATTTCGGCGCCCGTGGAACACGGCAAGAACCACCAGCTCATCGGAACGGACGCGAAAGTACACCGCGAACGGAAAACGACGCGCGACCGTGCGTCAAACATCACCGAATACCACAGGATGGCGTTGCGGTGAGGCCGCCGCACTGGCGATTGCTTGATAAATCTCGCTAACGAATTCATCACCAAGCCCCGGACCTCTTTCACCATACCAAGCGGCCGCATCCTCAAACTCGTTCTTCGCAGCGCGCCGGAAAACGACGCGAACCGTCATCGACCTAGGCGGGACCGCACTGCTGCCTTGACCTCATCCCAAGGCACTACGTCCTCCGGAAAGGAATCGTCATCCGCGACGCGGCGATCCAATTCAGCACGTTGCGCGTCACTCAGGGGAAATGCCTTGGCGTCAGCGCATATCGTCGCCCATATCTCCTCGACGAGCGCCAGCCGTTCATCGACGCCAAGCTGATCAATGCCCAAAGTCTTGACAGAAACACTCATGGCCACCTCCATCCAAGGCACCAATTTAGCACGTGCCCGCGCTCGATGCTCTGAAGGTATAACGA
>JBQTIV010000138.1:0-17476 GCA_052387775.1 Betaproteobacteria bacterium | reverse complement strand
TGGCGCGGGTACACTCTGATTGGGGTCATTCCTGAACAAAGCAATAATCGCCAGAATATGCAATTATGCTGGCCTGACCCTCATGGCACTCTCATGGCACTCATGGCAGACCCTCGTGGCACTCATGGCAGACCCTTGAAAGCGCACCGCAAGTCCGCCTAGAATTATTCAGCCGTCGCCGATCCAATTCGGACCACGGAGACGCTTTTTGGCGGCTGGCCCAAACCCGATGGTTATTTTTCTCGTGCGCGCCGCACCAAGTGTGGTCCCTGCTTCTTGTTGCAAACCGAAATCATGAAAATAGAAAGAACTGAGATGAACTACAAAGCTGTATTCTTTGCGGGGTGGTTGCTGGCGCCGGCTGTGGGTTGGATATCTGCACCGCTCAGTGCGGAGATGATCCGGGAAGGGCGGTTTGACTTCGACATCTGCAAGTTCGGCAAGGCCGATTATCCATGGCTTGCCAAGGGACTTGTCAGCGGCTCTTTCGACCGCATCGCGGCCTCCATTTACGATAACGGTCGACCGAAGGACATCGATCGTGGAATTTCACGCTGTGTGGGCGCATACGAGGTCGTGGGCGGCAGATATCGAGATTACGGCGTTTGCACTCAGGTGGATGCCGACGGCGATCAGTGGCGCATGCGCTATGAGACGGGTGCGGATCTCATTGGAACCTGGGTGGCGATGGGCGGTTCGGGCAAATACGAGGGCATCACGGCCAAGGGCGAGTACAGGCCTGTCGGCAATGTGCCGGGTGTGATGGCAGGTGGCTTCAAGAGTTGCAACCACAACACGGGCAGCTACAGGTTGAAGTGATGTCTGAGGAGTGTCGAATGTTTGGAGAAAAACTGACCCTCACTGCCTTGCTTTCGGGCATGGTCGCGCCGGTGTTCGCCGCGGTCGACATTTACGAGATCGAACCGAATCACACCTATCCCAGTATCGAGTTCCCGCACATGGGTATCTCCGTCTGGCGCGGCAAGTTCGACAGGACCAGCGGCAGGATCACTATCGATCGCGGCGCGGGGACGGGGACAGCGGACGTCGTAATCGATATGGCCAGCATCAATTTTGGGCTGGACAGGATGGACGAGGCCGCGCGCTCGGACGACTGGTTCAACGTCGCGAAGTTTCCGACCGCCGCGTACAAGGGCACGCTAAGGTTTACCGGCGATGTCCCCGGTGCCGTCGAAGGCCAATTTACCCTGATGGGGGTAACGCGCCCGCTGAACCTCACCATCAACAGCTTCAAGTGCATACCGCATCCCAAGTTCAAGAAAGAGGTGTGCGGCGCCGATGCGGAAGGCAATCTTAACTGGTCGGAATACGGAATGAAACATAGCAAGTACGGCGAGGGCGACGCCGGCAGGGTCCACCTGCGTATCCAGGTCGAGGCGTTGAAACAGGACTGACCGCCCCGACGGCACCGACAAGGTCAGGCCTACGGATTTCCGGGAAACGGTCGCGCAGACCGCCGTAGCACCGCTGCGGAAAAACATCCAATAGAGGAGCAAACGATGGTGCGCAACATCAGGAAGCCGGTAGTTCGAAAGCAGGGCGTCGCCAGCCGCTCGCGGCCGCGGCGCCGTGTCGTGGTGCTGGTCGCCACACGCAAAGGCGCATGGCTGTATCACGGCGATGTGGCACGGAATACCTGGCGGGCGGACGGGCCGCACTTTCTCGGCCATATCATCAATCATGTCGTGCTCGACCCGCGCGACGGGCGGACGCTGCTCGCGGCGGCGAAGACCGGCCATCTCGGCCCGACCGTGTTTCGCTCCATGGACCTGGGGCGAAGCTGGAAGGAAGCCGCGCAACCGCCCGCGTTCGCGAAAGCGGCGGCCGGCGAGCAGGGACGCGCGGTGGATCATACGTTCTGGCTTACACCGGGCCACGCCGCCGAGCGGGACGTGTGGTACGCCGGGACCTCGCCGCAGGGGCTGTTCCGCTCCGAAGATGGCGGCGTCACGTGGAAGCCGTTCTCCCCGGTCAACGACGATCCGCAGTACCGGAAATGGATGGGCACCGTGCAGGACGGCACGCCGGACGGGCCGAAGCTGCATTCGATCATCATCGATCCGCGCGATTCCGAGCATCTGTACTTCGGCATGTCGGGCGGCGGCGTGCACGAGTCAGTGGACGGCGGCCGGACCTGGGCGCACCTCTTGAAGGGGCTCGACGTGGTCGAGGGTTTCGACCGGGCCGAGCCCACCTTTCACGACCCGCACTGCGTCCGGATTTGCCCAAGCAACCCGGATCGTTTATATCAGCAGAATCATTGCGGCATCTATCGGCTCGACCGGCCGTCGGACGAGTGGGTGCGTATCGGCAAGAACATACCCGAGCGGGTCGGCGACATCGGCTTTCCAATCGTCGTGCACCCGCGCGACGCCGATTCCGCGTGGGTGTTCCCGATGGACGGCGCCACCGTCTGGCCGCGCACGAGCCCGGAAGGCAGGCCTGCGGTCTACGCGACGCGCGACGCCGGCAAGACGTGGCAGCGACTCGACGCCGGCTTGCCCGGAAAGCAGGCATGGTGGACCGTGAAGCGCCAGGCGATGACGGGGGACACAGCGGAGCCCGTGGGCCTTTACTTCGGCACGACCAGCGGTGAGCTGTGGATGAGCCGCGACGAAGGCCGCCGCTGGGCTTGCATCGCGCAGCACCTGCCGGAGATCTACGCCGTAGAGGCGGCCGAACTGGGTTAGGCACGGTCAACGGTGAATGGGGGAGACAGGCATGCGCACGATGGGTGGGCCGTCCCGGTACTCACGATTCACGAAGCACGATTTACGGTCGGTATGAAAGTGCTCATCCCCAGCGCGCTGCGTTCGTACACGGAAAGCGTCGAGGCCGAGGCGGGTGGCGCCACGCTTGCCGCGGTCCTCGTCGATCTGGACCGCACGTATCCCGGGATTCGTTTTCGTATGATCGATGAACAGGACAGGATACGTCCCCACATCCGCATTTTCGCCAACGGCGCACAAGTGCGCGACCTGTCGCAGCCGCTCAATGCGACCGACGAGGTGATCATCGTTCAGGCGTTAAGCGGTGGTTGACGCCGCGAACTGGAGACTCGTCACTTCGTCACCGGTCCTTGAAGCTGGATGTCGGATTCGCCGCGTCCCATAAGAGCAAGGATGAAGGATGAAGGCGGAAGGATGAAGGATCAAGGATGAAGGATCAAGGATGAAGGATCAAGGATGAAGGAGCAAGGATGAAGGCGGAAGGATGATGAATAGCGCAGAGATGGCTCCGACTGAACGTTGGCCTGGGTCTGATGCCGCACTGCGGGTGTCATCCTTCATCCTTCCGCCTTCATCCTTCATTCTTTTACAATGCCGCCCGTGATTTCCGTCTCCAATCTGTCCAAGACCTACGCCTCGGGTCTGCGGGCGCTGGAAAACGTCGACCTCGAGATTCGGAAGGGAGAGATCTTTGCGCTGCTGGGACCCAACGGCGCCGGCAAGACTACGCTGATCAACGTTGTCTGCGGGATCGTGACGCCGACGTCGGGGACGGTGCTGGTCGACGGCCACGACATCCAGCGCGACTACCGCGTGACCCGCTCGAAGATCGGCCTGGTGCCACAGGAGCTGCACACGGACATGTTCGAGACGCCGTGGGGGACGGTCAGCTTCAGCCGGGGGCTGTTTGGACACCCGCCGAGCGCGGCGCACCTCGAGCGCGTGCTTCGCGACCTGTCGCTTTGGGAAAAGCGCCACGACAGAATCATGACGCTTTCGGGCGGCATGAAGCGCCGCGTGCTGATCGCCAAGGCGCTCGCGCACGAGCCGGAGATCCTGTTCCTGGACGAACCGACAGCCGGCGTCGACGTGGAGCTGCGCCGCGACATGTGGGGCCTCGTGCGCGGCCTGCGCGCGAGCGGTGTCACCATCATCCTGACCACGCACTACATCGACGAGGCCGAGGAGATGGCCGACCGCATCGGCGTGATCCACAAGGGGCGGCTCATCGTTATCGAAGAGAAGACCGCGCTGATGAAGAAGCTCGGCAAGAAGCAGCTCACGCTGCACCTGCATGAGCCGCTGGCACAGATTCCCGCCGGGCTCGCCGATTGGCGACTTGCGCTGAAAAACGGAGGCAGTGAGTTGGAATACACTTTCGACGCGAGTGAGTCCCGGGTCGACATCGCGTCGCTGCTGCGGCGCATGGGCGAGCTGGGGATCGTCTACAAGGACCTCAATACCAGCCAGAGTTCGCTCGAGGATATCTTCGTCAGCCTGGTCAGCGAGCGCGCATGAGCACTTCGAACCGTGTCCCTGTCTTCAACCGCAATGGTGTCCTCGCCATCTACAAGTTCGAGATGGCACGCTTCAGGCGCACGCTGTGGCAGAGCCTGGTGACGCCGGTGATCACCACCTCGCTCTATTTCGTGGTGTTCGGGGCGGCGATCGGCTCGCGCATGGGCGAAGTGGATGCGGTGCCGTACGGTGCCTTCATCGTGCCGGGACTGATCATGCTGTCGATCTTTACCGAAAGCCTCAACAACGCATCGTTCGGCATCTACCTGCCGAAGTTCACCGGCACCATCTTCGAAGTCCTGTCGGCGCCGGTGTCGGCACTGGAGATCGTCCTCGCTTACGTCGGCGCTGCTGCGACCAAGTCGGTCTTGCTCGGCCTGGTCATCCTCGCGACCGCCAACGTATTCGTGCCGCTCCAGATCGTGCACCCGGCATGGATGGTCGCCTTCCTGATTCTCACCGCGACGACCTTCTGCCTGTTCGGCTTCATCATCGGCGTATGGGCTAACGGCTTCGAGCAGCTGCAGTTCATCCCGATGCTGGTCATCACGCCGCTCACCTTCCTCGGCGGCGCCTTCTACTCGATTGACATGCTTCCCTCCACGTGGCGCACATTCAGCCTTTTCAACCCGGTGGTTTATCTGATCAGCGGCTTTCGCTGGAGCTTCTACGGAACTTCCGACGTCGGCGTCGAGGAGAGCCTCGCAGCGACGCTCGGATTCTTCGTCGCCTGCCTGATCGTGGTGTCTTGGATCTTCAAGACCGGGTACCGGCTGAAGAACTGATGGCGTTGTTGCAGTCCAAGCCCTAAGCGAGTCATTGCTCATGAGAACGATTGTTCTTGCACTCATGCTGCTGATGTTTTCCTCCGCCACCTGGGCAGATGAGGACGATGAGATCGTCATCGGTTGTCATTTCTTCGTTGGTGAGTTTGGCGTTGAGGCGATCCAGATTTGCGTAGAGGACAACAAGGCGGCTCGCGCGGCGGTGTCGCAGTACCCCGATGAGTACAGGGAAATCGTCGCTCGTTGCTCGCGAGGCAGGGAAGTTAAAGGATGGTGGGCCGTGAAGTTGTGCATCGACAAGGACATCGAAGCGGAAACTGCGCTTGCAAAATACGGCAGAGAACACGACTCATCGATGGAGAAATGCAAAGCAGAGTTCGGGCACCGGGGTGCGGCGAGAATCAAGGCGTGTGTGGATCAGGCAATCGAGGCTGGCAAGCCACCCAGAAACTGAGAGGCGGGCGGGACTAGTGATCCAGTCTCTCGTCCAGCAGCTCGATCCAGTGCCTGACCGGCAGTGCGGTGCCGCTTTGAATGTGGGTCAGGCAGCCGATATTCGCCGTTGCCAGTAGTGCTGGTTGTTCCGACTCGAGTGCGGTGACCTTGTTCTTGAGCAGTTGCTGCGACAGCTCCGGCTGGAGAATGGAATAGGTTCCCGCCGATCCGCAGCACAAATGCGAATCCGCTACGAGAGTCAGTTCAAAGCCCGCGGCGGTGAGCAGGGCTTCCACCTTGCCGCGAATCTGCAGGCCGTGCTGCAGGGAGCAAGGCGAGTGAAACGCGACGCGGGGCTTCGCGCCGCTTGCGCGGGTGAGGGGCGAGGGGTGAGGGGTGAGGGGTGAGCCGTGAGGCGTCAGGCGCGACTTCAAAATCTCTTCCAACTTGTCTTGCTCGCCGGCAATGATTTCGCTGATGTCTTTGGTCCGATCCGAAATCCGCTTCGCTTTCTCCGCGTAGGCCGGGTCGCGGGCCAGCAGGTGGCCGTACTCCTTGACCATCGTGCCGCAGCCGCTCGCGGTCATGACCACCGCCTCCGCGCCGGCTTCGATTTCCGGCCACCAGGCGTCGATATTCCGGCGCATGTAATCGAGTGCGTCTTGCTGGCGATTCAAATGGAATGTCACGGCGCCGCAACAGCCTGCCGCTTCGGCTTTCACCAGAGAAATTCCCAGCCGGTCCAGCACGCGTGCCGTCGCCGGATTGATGCCAGGTGCCAGCGAGGGCTGCACGCATCCGTCCAGAACCAGCATCCTTCGCGCGTGACGACGCGCCGGCCAGACTAGGTTGTGCGCAGCCGCTTTCGGCACCTTGCGCTTGAGCGCGCCAGGCAATAGCGGCCGCAGGGCCTGGCCGAGCCTGAGCAGGAGGCCGAACAGCGCCGGTTTGGGAACCACGGCGCGCAGCACGATGCGCTGGAGAATGTCGGTGAACGGCCGGCCTACGCTTTTTTCAACGATGTTGCGGCCGATGTCCACCAGGCGGCCGTACTGCACGCCGGAGGGGCAGGTGGTTTCGCAAGCGCGGCAGGTAAGGCAGCGATCCAGGTGCAGTTGCGTCTTGACGGAGTAGGCATTGCCTTCCAGCAGCTCCTTGATGAGATAGATGCGGCCGCGCGGGCCATCGAGCTCGTCGCCGAGCAACTGGTAGGTCGGACAGGTGGCGGTGCAGAAGCCGCAGTGCACGCAGGCACGCAGGATGCTGTCCGCTTCCCGTCCTTCCGGGGTATTCCTGATAAATTCCGCCAGGTTCGTTTTCATCTAGGACAACTTCTCAACGCAAAGTCGCAAAGCACCCAAAGGAAAAATGAAAGAAATCCAGGCGGGTGAAAAATCGCCATTGGTCATTACCAGCGGTGTGGGCCGAGACTTGATTGATGCACGCGATTTCCTGATCTTTTATTTTCTGTCCTTCTTCGCATTTCCTTCGCGTACCTTTGCGTTGAACGCGGTTGAATTAGAAATCGGCATGAATGCGGCCGGGGCTGAGAATGCCTTTGGGGTCGAGGGCGCGCTTCAGTTTCTTGTGGATTGCCAGCAGATTCGCCGGCAACCGCTGGATGCCCAGCTGCTTGTCGCCGCCGCGGAACAGAGTGGCGTGGCCACCGGCTCGTTGAGCGGATTCGAACGCGTGTGCCGGACTGAGATTGGCTGCAATCCAACGCAGGCCGCCGTTCCACTCGAACAATTGCGGGCCGAGGCCGAGCGGCGCGGTAGTGGGTTTGATGGACAGGCGCCACAACGCCGCAGCATCGGCGAAGAACGGATGGGTTTGCTCACGGATCGATTGCCAGAACGCGGCACCTTCGGCAACCGGTTCGCCGCCGAGTTTCCTGCGGGCTGCTTCGACCGCGGAACCCGCACCGGACAGGCGCAGATAGAGCGCGCCGTCCACGTGGCAGGATGCCGACAACGGCAGAGGCTTACCCGTCCAGCGGCTCACCGAATCGATCGCGGTGGTCTCATCCATCTCCAGGCGCAGCGTGCGCTCCTGTTCCGGCAAGGGCAGAACTTTGAGCGAGACTTCGGTAATCAGTCCCAGGGTGCCGAAGGATCCGGTCATCAGCCTCGACAGGTCATAGCCGGCGACGTTCTTCATCACTTTGCCGCCGAAGCGCAGATCCTCGCCAAGGCCGTTCAACATGCGGCAGCCGAGCACGAAGTCGCGCGCCGATCCAGCCGAAGCGCGCCGCGGCCCCGAGAACCCGCACGCAACGCTGCCGCCGAGGGTGGCTCCCGCGCCGAAATAGGGTGGCTCGAACGCCAGCATCTGCCCGTTTTTTGCCAGCTCGGCTTCTACTTGCCGCAGCGGCGTGCCGGCGCCCGCCGTGAGCACCAGTTCGGTCGGCTCGTACTCGACGATGCCGGTACACGCGCGCGTGTCGAGCACATCGCCGATCAGTGCCAGGCCGTAAAAATCCTTGGATCCGCTGCCGCGGATGCGCACGTGCGTGCGCTCCGCGACGGCCTTGCGGATGGTTTCAGAAAACTGTTCTATGACTTGTCGCATCGGAAAGCAGGGTGAACCACGGAGGACACGGAGGACACGGAGGAAGGGCAAGAGCAAAAAAACATCCGAGAGTTAAAACCTTCAGTTTGCGGACGACCGACCAAAGCAGAAATTGGCGGCAGAGCGTCACGAACAGTCATCTCGCTCTTAACCATAACTTGCCTTTCCTCGTCTTTGTTTTTCCTCCGTGTCCTCTGTGTCCTCCGTGTTTCAAGCTTCTGCACTAGAATCGGGGCAGGTCGGGGAACTTCTCTTTGCCGCGGTGCACGTGCATGGCGCCGAACTCGGCGCAACGCTGCAGCGTGGGCACAGCCTTGCCGGGATTGAGCAGGCCGCGCTCGTCAAACGCGTGCTTCACTGCATGGAAGGTTTCCAGTTCACGGGTTTTGAACTGCAGGCACATCTGGTTGATTTTTTCGATGCCCACGCCGTGCTCGCCGGTGATGGTGCCGCCGACCTCGACGCACAATTCCAGGATCGCCGCGCCGTAGGCCTCGGCGCGCCGAAGTTGGTCATCGTCGTTGGCATCGAACATGATCAGCGGGTGCAGGTTGCCGTCGCCCGCATGGAACACGTTGGCGCACTGCAGATTGAACTGTCCCGACAGCTCGCCGATGCGCTTGAGGACATAGGACAGATGCTTGCGCGGGATGGTGCCGTCCATGCAGTAGTAGTCGGGCAGGATGCGGCCCACCGCGGGGAATGCGGCCTTGCGCCCGGCCCACAGGTTCAGCCGTTCCGCTTCATCCCGCGAAGTGCGGATCGCGGTTGCGCCGGCCTTGCGCATCACCTCGGTGACGCGGCTGATTTCCTCTGTGACTTCTTCTTCGGTGCCGTCGGATTCGCACAGCAGGATGGCGGCGGCATCGAGCGGGTAGCCGGCGTGGACGAATTGCTCCACGGCGGCGGTCGCCTTCTTGTCCATCATCTCCAAGCCCGCAGGAATGATCCCGGCGGCGATGACCTCAGCTACCGCCTGAGCCGCGCTGGCGACGTCGTCGAATGCTGCCAGCACTACCTGTGCTCTCTCGGGTATCGGCAGCAGCTTGACGGTGATCTCGGTGACCACGCCAAGCAGGCCCTCCGACCCGGTGATCAGAGCCAGCAGATCATAACCCGGCGAGTCGAGACCTTCGGAGCCGATCTCGAGCAGGTCTCCCTCGATGGTGACGAACCGCACCTTGAGGATGTTGTGCACTGTGAGCCCGTATTTCAGGCAGTGCACGCCTCCTGAATTCTCGGCGACGTTGCCGCCGATCGAGCAAGCGATCTGGCTGGAGGGATCGGGAGCGTAGTACAGGCCGAGGGGCGCAGTCGCCTCGGAGATCGCCGCGTTACGCACGCCCGGCTGCACGCGCGCGATGCGCGCTGGCGCGTCGATCTCTAGGATTTGCTTCAACTTCGAGGTGACCAAGAGCAGCCCGTGCTCGTAGGGCAGGGCGCCGCCCGACAGACCCGTTCCGGCGCCGCGGAATACCACCGGCACCCGGCCCGCGTGACAGACGCGCAGGATCGCGCGAATCTGCTCTTCGTTTTCGGGAAGTGCCACCAGCAGCGGCATGCGCTGGTAGGCGGTAAGGCCATCGCACTCGAAGGGTTTGAGTTCCTCGTGCCGGTGTAGCAGAGCATCGGGCGCGAGGACCGCGGAGAGCTGCTGGATCAGATCCGCCCTGGGGATCTGCGGCAGCAGCGTTTCGGATGAAAGCAGTTCGGGCTTGCCCATGCGGCGTCAGCGCAATCCACGACGCGAGCGCTCGAAAGCGCCAAACGCAAACGCGCTCATGCGGTCGAGAGGATCATGCATATATTCTGCGAAAGTGATCACAACACCAAGATTGCGCGGAAGTCGTTGACGTTGGTCAGCGTCGGGCCGGTGATGACCAGATCGCCGAGGCCGGAGAACAAACTGTAACCATCATTATCCGCGAGCATCGCTTTGGCGTCCATATTGTGCGCGGCGGCGCGCGCGAGCGAATCGGGCGTGAGAACCGCGCCGGCGTTGTCTTCAGTGCCGTCGACGCCGTCGGTATCGCCAGCGAATGCGCTGATACCCGGCTCTGCGTTGAGGGCAACGGCCAGTGCAAGCAGGAATTCGGCGTTACGGCCCCCGCGGCCGCGGCCACGCACTGTCACGGTGGTCTCGCCGCCGCTGAGCAGCACGCACGGCGCCCTGGCCGGCTGTCCATGGCGCTTGACCTGTCGGGCAATGCCGGCGTGGACCAGGGCGACTTCGCGCGACTCGCCTTCGATGGCGTCGCCCAAAATCACTGGCGTGATGCCGGCCTTGCGCGCAACTGCCGCGGCCGCTTCGAGCGACATCTGCGGCGTGGCGATCATGTGCAACTCGGTCCTCGCAAGCCGTGGGTCGCCGGGCTTCGGCGTTTCTTCGCCGGCGGCGCGCAGGTGGTTCGCCACCGCCAGTGGTTCGGTTATCCGGTACTTGTCGAGGACGGCGAGCGCCTCGGCAAACGTCGTTGGGTCGGCCACAGTGGGACCCGAGGCGATCACCGCCGGATCGTCGCCGGGAATGTCGGAGATCGCCAGCGTCACGACTTTCGCCGGCGCGCAAGCGGCGGCAAGCCGTCCGCCCTTGACCGCGGAAAGGTGCTTGCGCACGCAATTCATCTCGGCGATGTTGGCGCCGCTTTTCAGCAGCGCCTTGTTAATCGCTTGCTTGTCGGTGAGCGTGAGCCCCGGCGCAGGCAGGGCGAGCAGGGCGGAGCCGCCGCCGGAAACCAGGAACAGCACGAGGTCATTGACGGAAAGCCCGTGCACCATCTTCAAGATGCGCTCGGCGGCTTCGCGTCCCGCCAGGTCGGGCACGGGATGCGCGGCTTCGACCACTTCGATTTTCCGGGTGGGTGTGTTATGGCCGTAGCGGGTGACGACCAGCCCGGAGATTCCTCCCTGCCAATGGTCTTCAACGGCTTTGGCCATGCTCGCCGCTGCCTTGCCGCAGCCGACCACGATGGTGCGGCCTTTCGGCACCTTCGGCAGATGCGCGGGCAGCGACTTTTCCGGCAGCGCCGCCGCAATCGCCGCATCGAACATCGCGCGCAGTAGCGTTCTCGGGTCGATTGTCATGAAAGACTAGAATCTATTCACCACGAAGGCACGAAGACACGAAGAAGATCGGATCAAGAAGTACGACGAGGCTTTTTAACGCCTGGAAGTACACAGGCGCACACAACCGTAATGAAATTTCTTTTCACGGAGTTCAGCATCCATGATGAAAATCTCCGTTTTTCTTCGTGTCTTCGTGCCTTCGTGGTAAGGATGTTCCTGAATTTTCTACTTCGCGACGGCGTGATTGGCGAGAACTTCGAGAGCCTTGACCATTGCGGAGTGATCCCACTTCCCGCCGCCCTGCGCCTGGCAGGCGCTGAACAGTTCCTGCACGGTAGCGGTGTTGGGCAGGCTCATCTTGAGCGCGCGCGCGGATGCGAGCGCGAGGTTCAGGTCCTTCTGGTGCAGCTCGATGCGGAAGCCCGGATCGAAGGTGCGTTTGATCATGCGTTCGCCGTGCACTTCCAGCACCCGCGAGGACGCGAATCCGCCCAACAGCGCCTGGCGCACCTTGCCGGGATCGACGCCGGCCTTGGAGGCGAGCAGCAGCGCTTCGGCGACCGCTTCGATGGTGAGCGCAACGATGATCTGGTTGCAGACCTTGCAGGTCTGGCCGGCGCCGACGTCGCCGACCAGCGTGATGTTCTTGCCCATGAGTTCGAACAGCGGCTTGACTTTGGCGAATACGGTCTCCTTGCCGCCGACCATGATGGTGAGTGCGGCGTTCCTGGCGCCGACTTCGCCGCCGGAAACCGGGGCGTCCATGTATTCGGCGCCGGCCTTGCGGACGCGTTCGGCGAAGACCTTGGTCTCGATCGGCGAAATCGAACTCATGTCGACAACGATCTTTCCGGACGACAAGCCTTCGGCGACACCGTCCTTGCCGAACAGGGCCATTTCCACGTCCGGCGTGTCGGGAACCATGGTGATGATGATCTCGGCTTTCTGCGCCACTTCCTTCGCGCTCGCGCAGGCCTTGCCGCCCGCCGAAGTCAACTCGGGCGCCACGCCGCCGCGGCTGTGCAGGTACAGCGTGTGGCCGCCCTTCATGAGATTGGCCGCCATGGGCTTGCCCATGATGCCCAGACCGATGAATCCTACGTTGCTCATAGTTTTTTCTCCAAGGTCAACATCTCGACGCAAAGACGCAAAGGCGCAAAGGAAACGCAGAGAAAACCAAAGGAAGCATGTCAAAAAGCGGAAGGATTCCGATTGCCTCACCCAGTAGATATATCGAGGTGGCGCGACAATCCACCTCATTTAGTTTTTTACCTCAAATTGTTTATCTTTCCTCTGCGTCTTTGCGCCTTTGCGTCAAGCGATTGTTTTTGATTCCTAAAGGTATGGCTTGAGCCAGCCGAGGCCGGCTTCGGTGTTGCCCGCCGGCCGGTACTCGCAGCCGATCCAGCCCTTGTAGCCGATGCGGTCGAAGAAACCGAACAGGAAGGGATAATTGATCTCGCCCGTTCCCGGCTCGTGGCGCCCCGGGGTGTCGGCGAGCTGCATATGCGCGATCTTTGCCAGGTTGTGCTCGATCGTCGGCGCCAGATCGCCCTCCATGATCTGCATGTGATAGATGTCGTACTGGAAGTACAGGTTTGGCACGTTGGCGTAATGCATGATGTCGAAGGCCTGGCGCGAGTAATTGAGGTAGAAGCCGGGGATGTCGCGAGTGTTGATGGCCTCTATCAGCAACTTCATGTTGTGCTTCGCCAGTTCCCGGCCTGCGAACTGGAGGTTGGCGATATAGGTGGCGCGCAGGGTCTCATCGTTCACCCCGCGTGGCTTGAGCCCGGCCATGCAGTGGATCTGTCCGCAGCCGAGCGCCCTGGCATACTCAACTGCCTTGCTGATGTTCTCCTGGAACTGGCCGACCTTGGCCGGGTCGCAGGCCAATCCCCGGTCGCCCGCCCCCCAATCGCCGGGCGGCGTGTTGAACAGAATCATCTGCAGCTTGTGCCTGTCAAGCTGTTCCTTGATCTGCGCTGCTGGAAATTCGTAAGGGAACAGGAACTCGACCCCGCGGAATCCAGCCCTTGCAGCGGCGCCGAATCGCTCCAGAAACGGCACCTCGTTGAACATCATGGAGAGGTTGGCATTGAACAGCGGCATGGATCCTCCCGGGATTTTTTTGGAACCGATAATTGGCAGTGGCAATTATAGCCGCCCGCAGGACAGGCACTTGCACGACTATAATTCGCACGGCCAACCGCCTGAAAGCGAGACCACCGATGAAATTCACAGGAACCGAGACTTACGTCGCCACTGAAGACCTGATGATGGCAGTGAACGCCGCCGTTACGCTGGAGCGGCCGCTGCTGATCAAGGGCGAGCCCGGCACCGGCAAGACCATGCTGGCGATCGAGGTGGCGAAGGCGCTGGAGCGGCCGTTGTACCAGTGGCACGTCAAGTCCACCTCCAAGGCTCAGCAGGGGCTGTACGAATACGACGCGGTATCGCGGCTGCGCGATTCCCAATTGGGCGACGGGCGCGTGCATGACATCGCCAATTACATTGTCAGGGGGCCGCTGTGGGACGCCTTCGAATCCGACCGTCCCGCGGTGCTGCTGATCGACGAGGTAGACAAGGCGGACATTGAGTTTCCCAACGTCCTGTTGCGCGAGCTCGACCGCATGGAGTTCTACGTCTACGAGACGCAGAAGCTGGTCAAGGCCAGGCACCGGCCCGCGATCATCATCACCAGCAACAACGAGAAGGAACTGCCCGACGCCTTCCTGCGCCGCTGCTTCTTCCACTACATCAAGTTTCCAGACAAGGAAATCATGGAGCGCATCGTGGACGTGCACTTCCCGAACCTCAAGAAGTCGCTGCTGCGCGAGGCGCTGGGGGTGTTTTTCGAGATCCGCGAAGTGCCCGGGCTGAAGAAGAAGCCTTCCACGTCGGAATTGCTTGATTGGCTGAAGCTGCTGATGGCCGAGGACATCTCCCCGGAAACGCTGCACGGTCAGGACCAGGCCAGGATCATCCCGCCGCTCGCCGGCGCGCTGCTCAAGAACGAGCAGGACGTGCATCTATTCGAACGGCTGGTCTTCATGTCTAGAAAAACAAGAAACCATTAATCCATTGACGCAAAGACGCAAAGGCGCGAAGGAAATCAAGAAAACGAGACATGAGTAAGGAGGCGAAGCAATTGGATCGTAAGGTCGTAAATTGGGATTTGTTCGTGTATTCCATCGGCAGTCCTTTGCGCCTTCGCGCCTTTGCGTCGCGGCTCTTACATGCTGACTGATTTCTTTCTGAAGCTCAGAGAAGGCGGGGTGCCGGCATCGGTGAAGGAATACCTGACCCTGATGGAGGCGCTCGCCAGGCACGTCACTTCCGGCAGCCTGCACGAGTTCTACTATCTATCGCGCACCTGCCTGGTGAAGGACGAGTCGAACTACGACAAGTTCGACCGCGTCTTCGGCGCCTATTTCAAGGGCATCACCTCGACGCCGCAAGGATTGCTGGCGCAAATTCCCGAGGAATGGTTGCGCCGGCAGGCGGAACTGTTGCTCTCGGAGGAAGAAAAGAAACTGATCGCGTCGCTCGGCGGGTGGGAAAAGCTGATGGAGACCCTGCGAAAGCGCCTCGAAGAACAAAAGGGCCGCCACCAGGATGGCTCGAAATGGATCGGTACCGGCGGCACCTCGCCGTTCGGCGCCTACGGCTATAACCCGGAAGGCATTCGCATTGGCCAGCAGGAGTCGCGCAATCGCCGCGCCGTGAAGGTCTGGGACCAGCGCGAGTATCGCAATCTCGACGATTCAGTCGAACTGGGCACGCGCAACATCAAGGTTGCGCTCAAGCGGCTGCGCAAGTTCGCCCGCGAGGGCGCGGCCGAGGAACTGGATCTGGACGACACCATCCGCTCGACCGCCAAGAACGCCGGTTGGCTCGACATCAAGATGGTGCCGGAGCGGCACAACTCGGTGAAGGTGCTGCTGTTCCTGGACGTCGGCGGCTCCATGGAGGACTACGTCAGGGCCTGCGAGGAACTATTCTCGGCGGCGCGCGCCGAATTCAAGCACCTCGAGTACTTCTACTTTCACAACTTCCTCTACGAATCCGTGTGGCGCAACAATCGCAGGCGCAACAGTGAACGAACGCCCACTTTTGACGTGCTGCACAAGTACGCGCACGACTACAAGCTGATTTTCGTGGGCGATGCGACCATGAGCCCGTACGAGGTCGCCTACCCCGGCGGCAGCATCGAGCACAACAACGAGGAAGCGGGGGCGGTGTGGCTGAAACGCATGCTGGAGGTCTACCACCATGCGGTGTGGCTCAACCCTACGGCCGAAGAGCGCTGGGGCTACTACGAGTCGATCGGCATGGTCCGGCAGTTGATGGCCGAGCGGATGTTCCCGCTTACGCTCGAGGGGCTCGATCGCGCGATGCGCGCGCTCGCGCGTTAGGGGACGTGTCGCGGAATGTCGTCACGGCCGGCGCAACCCGACGTCAAGGGTTTTTCCGGCGCTCATCGGCAATCGGTGGCGTTACTTTGAGCACTTCGTCCATCGTCGTTACACCGGCAGCGACTTTCAGCGCGCCGGCGATGCGCAGCGGTTTCATGCCGTCGCGGTAGGCTTGCTCGCGTATCAGCGCGGTATCGGTTTCAGCCGTTATGAGCGGCCGCTGCCCCGCGGTCATCAGCAGAATTTCGAAGACGCCGATGCGTCCCGCGTACCCCGTCATCCGGCATTCGAGGCAACCCTTGGCGTTATAAACCTGCTTCGGCTTTTCGGATTGCCATGGCGCGATGAAAGTATTCCAGCTGCTGTCATCGACGGCGCCGGCTTCCCGGCACAGAGGGCAAAGCGTGCGCACCAGCCGTTGTGCCATCACCGCCAGAATGGTGGTGTGAAGCAGGTACGGCGGCACGCCGATGTCGAGCAGGCGGGTGAGAGCCGAGGGCGCGTCGTTGGTGTGCAGCGTGGAAAACACCAGGTGACCGGTGAGCGCCGCCTGAATCGCCATTTCCGCGGTTTCCATGTCGCGGATCTCGCCGACCATGATGATGTCCGGGTCCTGGCGCATGAGCGTGCGCACACCGGTGGCGAAGTCGAGCCCGATGGCGTGTTGCACCTGCATCTGGTTGAACTGTGGCTCGACCATTTCGATCGGGTCTTCAATGGTGCAAACGTTGACTTCCGGCGAGGCAACCTGCTTGAGCGTCGAGTACAAAGTGGTGGTCTTGCCGGAGCCGGTCGGCCCGGTTACCAGCACGATGCCGTGAGGACGCGAGGTGACCTGACTCCAGCGCTCGCGATCTTCATCGGAGAAACCCAGTTCCTTGAAACCCTTCACCAGCACGTCGGGATTGAAGATCCGCATCACCAGCTTCTCGCCGAAGGCCGTAGGCATGGTGGACAGGCGCAGTTCGAGCTCCTCGCCGTCCGCCGTGCGGGTCTTGATGCGGCCGTCCTGCGGGCGGCGCTTCTCCACCACGTCCATGCGTCCGAGGATCTTGATGCGGCTGGTCATCGCGGCGACGATGGGCGTGGGGATCTGGTAGACCTGATGCAGAACGCCGTCGATACGGAAGCGCACGTTGGCCAGGTCGCGGCGCGGCTCGACGTGGATGTCGCTGGCGCGCTGATCGAAGGCGTACTGCAGCAGCCAGTCGACCAGGCGGACGATGTGCTGGTCGTTGGCATCGAGCTTGCCGCTGGCGCCCAGCTGCACAAGCTGCTCGAAATTGGTGATCTCGGAAAGCGATATGCCGTGCTGCTGGCTTGCGCCCTTGACGGAACGCGCCAGGTTGTAGAACTCGACAAGGTAGTTGTTGATGTCGGCCGGGTTGGCCAGCACCCTCTTGATCTCCAGCCTGAGGATGCGGGCGAGTTCAGCTTCCCACTCGCGCAAATAAGGTTCGCAGGTGGCGATCACCGCCTCGGTCGAGGTGACCCCGACCGGAAGGATGCGGAAGCGCGCGGCATAGGCGCTCGACATCACCTTGGTGACCGCGGCGAAGTCGATCTTGAACGGATCGATGTGCAGGTAGGGCAGCCCCACCTTGCCGGCCAGCCACTCGGTCAGCACTTCCAGATTCAGCAGTTTTTTGGTGTTGCGCGGATCCGGCCACTTCTGGTCGGCCAGGATCACCAGCGGGTGCACATCGCCGCTGCGGAAGTTGCGACGCAACGCCAGCAGTTTGTCGGCCGTGTCCTGAGGCACCAGTTTGTCGGCGACCAGTTCGACAAGCAATTGCTCCAGCGAGAGCCGCTTGTCGGCCGGTTGCCGGGGTTGGTCGGCTTTGTGCAGGGTTGAGGTCGGCGTCATGCCGTTTCTATCGAAATGGACGTGGGCGGTCAGGGGAAGCCATGTCGGCTCCACGGAACAGGTTAA
>JBQTIV010000137.1:0-27267 GCA_052387775.1 Betaproteobacteria bacterium | reverse complement strand
TGTATCAACTGCTGAAACAGATCGCGATCACCGGCATCAAGACCGAGGCGCCGCCACAGCCCGACGAGGCGCTACGCGCGACCGCGGACCGGCTGCGCGAGGATGTCCTTCGCCGCTTCGACGGCGCGCTGACCATCCGCCACGTCGATGCCGGTTCCTGCAACGGCTGCGAGCTCGAGATCAACTCGCTCAACAATCCGTACTACAACCTCGAGGGTCTGGGCATCAAGTTCGTGGCGAGCCCACGCCATGCCGACATGCTGCTGGTGACCGGACCGGTGTCGCGGCACATGGAAGTGGCACTCAAGCGCACTTACGAGGCGACACCGGATCCGAAACTGGTGGTCGCCATCGGCGATTGTGGCTGCAGCGGCGGGATTTTTGGCGAAAGCTATGCCAGTTGTGGCCGCGTCGCCAACGTAATCCCGGTGGATGTGGCGGTGCCGGGCTGCCCACCTGCACCGGCTGCAATCATTCAGGGCATTCTGACCGCAATATCGAAGACGAAGACCTCACTTTGATGCGGGCCGTCTGGTGACTCCGCTCGAACGTCTCAATGCCTACGAGAAGCTGATCCGGCTCGACAAGCCGATTGGCATCCTGCTGTTGCTATGGCCCACGCTTTGGGCCTTATGGCTTTCCTCGCGGGGGCAACCAAGCTGGGAAATCGTCTGGATCTTCGTCCTGGGAACGGTGTTGATGCGCTCGGCGGGCTGCGCGATCAACGACTATGCTGACCGCCACTTCGACGGCCGTGTCGCGCGCACTCGCGACCGGCCGCTTCCGGCGGGGCTGATCAAGCCCAGGGAAGCGCTGATCGTGGCGGCGCTGCTTTCGCTTGCCGCGTTCGTGCTGGTGCTGCAGCTCGACAGACTCACCATTCTGTTGTCGGTGGCCGCAGTGGCGATCGCGGCGACCTATCCGTTCGTCAAGCGTTTCTTCGTTCTGCCGCAGGCGTACCTCGGCGTCGCCTTCGGTTTTGGCATCCCCATGGCGTTCGCCGCGCAAACCGGCCGTGTGCCGGCGCTCGCTTGGCTGTTGCTGCTTGCCAACGTGTTCTGGGCGATCGCCTACGACACCGAGTACGCGATGGTGGATCGGGAGGATGATCGCAAGATCGGCATCAAGACATCCGCAATTACCTTCGGCCGCCACGAGGTGACCGCGGTGATGATTTGCCACGCGATGTTCCTGCTGATCCTTGCATGGATCGGCTGGCGCTATGTGCTGGGGGTCTACTTTTTTGCCGGATTGCTGATGGCGGCGGGACTGGCGGCGACGCATTACCAGATGATCAGGGATCGCGATCCGCAGTCGTGTTTCCGCGCGTTCCGGCACAACAACTGGATCGGCGCAATGGTTTTTGTCAGCCTGGTGGCGAGTTTCCGCTTTCCGAAACCATTCTGAAGGTTGTTGTACGCCGGTGCTGTGCCTATAGTGGAACCAGCTACGACACGCCGAACTCACCATGCATTATCACGACCTTCGCGACTTCATCGCCCTATTGGAAAAACAGGGTGAACTCAAGCGCATCAGCGCTAGCGTCTCGCCGAATCTGGAGATGACCGAGATCTGTGATCGCGTCCTGAAGTCGCAGGGGCCCGCGGTCCTGTTCGAGAAGCCGAAAGGTTTCGACATCCCGGTGCTGGGCAACCTGTTCGGCACGCCCAGGCGGGTTGCAATGGGAATGGGCGAGGAGTCGGTCGCAGCGCTCAAGGAGATCGGCAAACTTCTGGCCTACCTCAAAGAGCCGGACCCGCCAAAGGGGCTCAAAGACGTTTGGGACAAGCTGCCAGTGCTGAAACAGGTTTTGAACATGGCGCCAAGGATGGTGTCGGGCGCGCCTTGCCAGGAGATCGTCTGGGAGGGCGCCGAGGTCGATCTTTCCAGGCTGCCGGTCCAGACCTGCTGGCCAGGGGACGCGGGACCGCTGATTACCTGGGGATTGACGGTCACGCGCGGGCCGCATAAGGCGCGACACAACCTTGGCATTTACCGCCAGCAGGTGATCGCACGCAATAGGGTGATCATGCGTTGGCTCGAACATCGTGGCGGCGCGCAGGATTTTCGCGATCATGGTCTCGTTTATCCCGGGCGGCCTTTCCCCGTTGCGGTGGCGCTCGGCGCGGATCCCGCCACCATCATCGGGGCGGTGACGCCGGTTCCGGACACCTTATCCGAGTACCAGTTCGCCGGACTGTTGCGTGGATCGAAGACCGAACTCACCCGCTGCATGGGCTCCGATTTGCAGGTGCCAGCTTCGGCAGAGATCGTGCTGGAAGGGTGCATCCATGCGGGAGACACGGCGCTCGAAGGCCCGTTCGGGGATCACACCGGCTATTACAACGAGCAGGAAGAATTTCCGGTGTTGACGGTCGATCGAATCACCATGCGCCGCAATCCGATCTATCACAGCACCTACACCGGCAAGCCGCCGGACGAGCCGGCGATCCTCGGTATGGCGCTGAACGAGGTATTCGTGCCTCTGCTCATAAAGCAGTTTCCCGAGATCGTGGACTTCTATCTTCCGCCGGAGGGTTGTTCGTACCGGATCGCTGTGGTGAGCCTGCGCAAGCAGTACCCGGGACACGCCAAGCGCGTGATGTTCGGCATCTGGTCCTACCTGCGCCAATTCATGTACACCAAGTTCATCATCGTGGTGGACGATGACATTGATGTGCGCGACTGGAAGGAAGTGATCTGGGCGGTCACCACCCGCGTGGATCCGGCACGCGATCTGCTGATCACGGAGAACACTCCGATCGACTATCTTGACTTCGCCAGTCCAGTCGCGGGGCTGGGGTCCAAACTCGGGCTGGATGCCACCAACAAGTGGCCCGGCGAAACTGCGCGTGCGTGGGGGAAGCCCATAGCGATGGATGGGCAGGTAAAGCAACGCATTGACAGAATCTGGGCGGCACTCGATTTCTAGCCATGCCCAATCGACTCGCCGCGGAAACCAGCCCCTATCTGCAACAGCATGCCGGCAACCCGGTGGACTGGCATGCGTGGGGCGAGGAGGCGCTGAAACTCGCGCGCGATCAGGACAAGCCGATCCTGCTTTCGGTGGGCTACTCCGCGTGCCACTGGTGCCACGTGATGGCGCACGAATCCTTCGAGGACCCGCAGATCGCCGCCACCATGAACCGGCTGTTCGTGAACATCAAGGTCGATCGCGAAGAGCGACCCGATCTCGACCAGATTTACCAGACTGCGCACCACATGCTCACCCAGCGCGCTGGCGGCTGGCCGCTGACAATGTTTCTCACCCCCGGGCAGAAGCCGTACTTCGGCGGCACCTACTTTCCGAAATCCCCGCGTTACGGCTTGCCCGGATTCGGCCCGCTGCTCGAGCAGGTGGCGCAGGTTTATCGCAGCAAGCGCGACGAGATCGATCAGCAGAACGAATCCCTGCTCGAGTTCATGAACCGCACCTTACCGGCGCCGCCCGGCGAGGTCGCGCTCGACGCGGCGCCGATAGCTGCGGCGGCCGCCGATCTGCGCTCGAGCTTCGACGAAGTGCATGGGGGTTTGGGCGGCGCACCGAAATTTCCCCACCCCTGTGAACTCGCTTTCTGTCTCCGAGCGGCCGGGTCGAATGGCGATACGCGGCTGCGCGAACTGGTGCTGTTTACGCTCGGGAAAATGGCGCAGGGCGGAATCTACGACCAGCTTGGCGGCGGCTTCTGCCGCTACAGCGTGGATCAGTACTGGCTGATACCGCACTTCGAGAAAATGCTTTACGACAACGGGCCATTGCTGAAGCTCTACGCGGACGCCTGGCTCATCAGCGGCGATCCGCTGTTCGCACGCGTGTGCGAGGAAACCGCGGCCTGGGTGATGCGCGAGATGCAGTCTGCCGAGGGCGGCTACTATTCGTCGCTCGACGCCGATTCGGAGCACGAGGAAGGCAAGTACTACGTCTGGTCGCGCGAGGAGGTGGACGCGCTGTTGAACGAAGACGAAATCGAGGTGGTGTTGCCGTACTACGGATTGGAGCGGCCGCCGAACTTCGAAAACCATGGCTGGAACCTGTATGTTGCGCGGCCGCTGGAGGCGTTGGCAGAACAACTGGCGCGGGAACCGGCCGAATGCGAGCGCTTGCTGCAAAGCGCGCGCAGGAAGCTTTTCGCCGCGCGCGAGAAACGTGTACGCCCGGGGCGCGACGACAAAATCCTCACTAGCTGGAATGCGCTGATGATCGAGGGCATGGCGCATGCGGCGCGAATGTTCGGGCGCGAAGACTGGCTGGCCTCCGCGCGGCGCGCGCAGGATTTTCTCAGCACTCGAATGTGGAAGGCGGGGCGTCTGCTGGCGACTTACAAGGACGGCCGCGCCCACCTCAATGCCTATGTGGACGATTACGCCTTCCTGTTGGCCGCTACGCTGGAGATGCTGCAGGCGCAATTTCGCAAAGCAGACCTCGAGTTCGCAATCGCGGTTGCCGGTGCGCTGCTCGAGCATTTCGAGGATCCCGGCGCAGGCGGATTTTTCTTCACCAGTCACGATCACGAGCAACTGATCCTGCGGCCCAAACCCGGCCATGACAATGCCACGCCCTCGGGCAACGGTATTGCGGCGCTGGCGCTGACCCGGCTTGGACATCTTCTTGGCGAAGCCCGCCATCTGCGGGCCGCCGAGGCCGTGGTGAAGCTGTTCTACCCGGCAATGGCGCAACACCCCGCCGGATTCGCGTCGCTGTGCACGGCGCTCGCCGAGGTGCTGGAGCCGACGCAGACCGTGGTGCTGCGCGGCCCGCGCCTGCGCCTGCGTGAGTGGCAGCAGGTGCTGTCCCGGGCCTACCTGCCCGATACACTGATTCTGGTGCTGGATTCGGCTGCCGAAAACCTCCCCGGCGTGCTGGACAAGCCTGCGGGTGCGGCTGTCAACGCCTATTTATGCCGCGGCGTTAATTGCCTTGCACCCATCCGGAATCTCGAAGAACTGCTGGTGAATCTGCGAAGCCGGCCGGTGGTTTAAAACGGTTATCAGTTTCCAGGGCGGGCCAAAAGCCGATAAAATGTCGGGCGCTTTTAATCCAACCTGTAACGAAAGGCACGAGCAAATGAAAACAATCCTCATGGTGATCGCGATGGCGATGGGTGTGGCGCTCGCGGGCGGGGCAAACGCGGCCGTGGATGCCGCCAAAGCCAAGGCGCTGGCACAGTCTAAAAATTGCCTGGCGTGTCACACGGTTGACAAGAAACTGGTGGGGCCGGCGTACATGGAAATCGCCAAGAAATACAAAGGCAACAAGGATGCCGGGGGCATGCTGATCAAGAAGGTCATCAACGGCGGCGGAGGCGTGTGGGGTACCATTCCTATGCCGCCCAACCCGGTCAAGGAAGACGAGGCCAAGCTCTTGGTGGACTGGATCCTGTCGCTGTAGATCGGCAGTTCACGCGAACCGCAGAAAAAGCTGGCGATTGCCGGCTTTTTTTGTTTGTATCGGTCGCGACAACTCAATGAATTACGGGCGAAAATTGACAACGTTTTGAAGCGTGGCCGATAATCCCGGGAGGTTTTCCAGCGTACTCATCAAAGAGGGGGAGAAAAAAATGGACAGCTCATTTTCTGCAATCTCGCGGCGATTGCTCGCCGTAGTGGCCGCAGTCGCGCTCGCGGCAGGCTTGGGGGCGTGCGGCAAGCAGGAGGACAAGGCCAAGAGCGGCTCGTCACTCGAGCGCGTCGTCAAGATCGGGCACGCCGCTCCGCTCACCGGCGGCATCGCCCACCTGGGCAAGGATAACGAGTATGGCGCCAAGCTCGCAATCGACGAAGCCAACGCCAAGGGCACGACCGTCGGCGGCGAGAAGATCGTGTTCGAGCTGCTCAGCGAGGATGACGAGGCCAAACCGGACAAGGGCCCGATCATCGCGCAAAAATTCGTCGATGCGAAAGTTGCCGGCGTGGTCGGACACCTGAACTCGGGCGTGACCATACCCGCATCCGCCGTGTACAACCAGGCGGGCATTCCGATGATAAGCGGCTCGGCGACCAACCCGAAGCTCACCGAGCAGGGCTTTAACAACATATTTCGCACCGTCGGCCGTGATGACCAGCAGGGCCCGGCGATTGCCAGTTTTCTCAACGCCCAGTACAAGCCGAAGACTGTCGCGGTAATCGACGACGCGACCGCCTATGGCGAAGGAATCGCCAACGAAGTGGAAAAGACGCTCAAGGCAGCCGGCGTTGTGGTGCTGCCGCGCGAGAAGGGCACCGACAAGACCACAGACTGGAAAGCGATCCTGACCAAGTTGAAAGGCAAGAAACCGGATGCGGTGTTTTACGGCGGCATGGACCTGGGTGCCGGCCCGATGATGCGCCAGGGCCGCGAACTCGGCATCAAGTCCGTGTTTGCCTTCGGCGATGGCGCCTGCACGGATAAGATGAAGGAGCTGGCGGGGGAGGCCTCCGAGGGCCTGATCTGTTCGCAGGCGGGAATTCCGGTGCAAGCGGCGAGCAAGGAATTCCTGAATGCCTTCAAGGCAAAGTTCAAGACCGACCCGCTGATCTATGCGCCGTTCACCTACGACGGCGCTAATCTCATCATCGCCGCAATGAAAAAAGCGGACTCCGTCGATCCAGCGAAGTACCTGCCCGAGCTTGCCAAGCTCAGTTTCCAGGGCGCAAGCGGCAAGATCGAGTTCGATCAGCGCGGCGATCGCAAAGACGCCGAGATGACGATATTTACCATGAAAGGTGGCACCATCACGCCCATCGCGGTAATCAAGGGCGGCAAGTCCATCAAGTTCGAGGACTTTGTCAAAGGCGCGACCTGAGCGCGGAGTCAAGCCGCAGCGGGCGCGAGGCACAGCAGCGCGACACCATGGCGCGGCGCGGGAGGGCCCTTGCGGGTGCCGCTCGTGCCGGCGCGCCCGCATTGACCTGACCCGCAAATCACCGGCCCGGACGCGCCGTGGAAACCTTTCTCCAGCAGATCATCAATGGCCTGACTCTGGGTAGCGTCTACGCCATCGTGGCGCTGGGCTACACCATGGTGTACGGCATCATCCAGCTCATCAACTTCGCGCATGGCGAAGTGGTGATGATAGGCGCGATGGTCGCCCTGAGCGTTATCTCCGTACTGGCCGGCGCCGACACAGGCCTTGCGCCGGTGCTGATCGTGTTGGCCGGAGCCGCGTGCGCGATGCCGGTGTGCATGGGCGTTGGTTACGCGATGGAGCGCGTGGCGTATCGTCCATTGCGGGGCGCGCCGCGGTTGGCTCCACTGATCACCGCGATCGGCATCTCGATCATCCTGCAGAACGTTGCCTTGATGATCTGGAGCCGCGCGCCGATTTCGTTTCCGCAGGTGGTGGCCAACCCGCTGTTCGAGATTGGCGGCGCGCACATCAGCGCGGTGCAGATCGCGATCATTCTCACCTCCCTTGCGATGATGGGTGGCCTTACCGCGTTGGTATACCGCACGCGGCTGGGAATCGCCATGCGGGCCACCTCGGAGAATCACCAGATCGCCGGCCTGATGGGCATCAATGTAAACAAGGTGATTGCCTTCACGTTCATCGTCGGCGCAGCGCTCGGCGCAGTTGCCGGCGTGATGGTCGGGACTTACTACGGCGTAGCTCACTACACCATGGGAGCATTGCTCGGGATGAAGGCTTTCGCGGCTGCCGTACTCGGCGGCATTGGGAATCTTGCGGGCGCGATGCTGGGCGGAATCCTGCTCGGGGTAGTGGAGGCGCTGGGCGCGGGATATATCGGCGAACTGACCGACTTGTGCCGCTATTCATGGCTTGCAGACCTGCTCGCGGAGAACTGCGCACAGAATCAGCATTTCATTCTATTCGGCAGCAACTATCAGGACGTGTTCGCTTTCCTGGTTTTGATCGCCGTGCTGGTGTTCCGGCCCTCCGGCCTGCTGGGCGAGCGCGTGGGCGACCGTGCATGAGGCGGCGGCCCGATGATTGACGCTCTTGCGCAAGTGCGGCGCCATCCCGCCTCGCTCTGGGTGGGTGTGGTGCTGATAGCAGCCGCGCTACTGGTGTTGCCATTCGTGCTGGCCTCTGTCGGTACGGCCTGGGTGCGCATCACCAATCTCGCCATTCTGTTCATCTTCCTGTCGCTGGGCCTTAACATCGTCGTCGGCTTCGCCGGATTGCTCGATCTCGGCTACATCGCCTTCTACGCGGTCGGGGCCTATACCTACGCGTTGCTCGCCTCGCCGCATTTCGGCCTGCACCTGCCTTTCTGGATCATCCTGCCCATCGGTGCGGCGCTCGCCTGCCTGTTCGGGGTGTTGCTGGGTGCGCCGACGCTGAAGTTGCGCGGCGACTATCTGGCGATCGTGACGCTGGGTTTCGGCGAGATCGTGCGCATCTTCCTCAACAATCTTTCGCAGCCGGTCAACTTTACCAATGGACCACAGGGCATCACGCTTATCGATCCGTTCACGGTCGGCAATTTGAGTTTCGCCCGCAGCGAGACCTTGCTCGGGCTGACGTTCAGCGGTCCGATCAAGTATTACTATCTGCTGATGCTGGTGCTGCTCGCCGTCATCGTGATCAACTTGAGGCTGGAGAATTCACGCGTCGGCCGAGCCTGGATCGCTATTCGCGAGGACGAAGTCGCCGCCCAGGCGATGGGCATCAATACCCGCAACATCAAGCTGCTGGCTTTCGCGATGGGCGCGAGTTTTGGCGGCATCGCCGGCGGCATGTTTTCGGCGATGCAGGGCTTCATCAGCCCGGAAAGCTTCGTCGTGGTCGAATCCATCATGGTGCTGTCGATGGTGGTCCTCGGCGGGATGGGCAATATCGGCGGTGTGGTCATCGGCGCGTTGCTGCTTTCCTTTGTTCCGGAATTGCTGCGCTATACCGTGGAGCCAGTGCAAAGGGCCGTGTTTGGCCGCATGCTGATGGAACCGGAGGTCATTCGCATGCTGTTGTTCGGTCTGGCACTGGTGGTGATGATGTTGTACCGGCCGGCCGGGATCTGGCCGTCCAAGACGCGCAAACGAGAGTTCGCCGAACAGGACTGAGACAGGATGGGAACCGCGCCCGCGGCGTTGCTCGACGCGCGCCACATTGAAAAGCGCTTCGGCGGCGTTGCCGCCCTTGCCGACGTGTCACTGACGATCCGGCGCAACGAGATTTACGGTCTGATCGGGCCCAACGGGGCGGGCAAGACCACGTTGTTCAACGTTCTTACCGGGCTGTACGAACCGGATGGCGGGCGTTTCGAATTCGACGGAATCAATCTACTCGGGCTCAAGCCGCATCGCGTGGTCGGGCATGGTATTGCACGCACGTTTCAGAATATCAGGCTGTTCGGCAATATGACAGCGCTGGAGAATGTCATGGTGGGGCGTCACGCGCGTACCCATGCCGGGGCTCTCGGTGCGATCCTGCGCGGCCAGCGCACCATCGCGGAGGAGTCCGCCATCCGCCGCCGGGCGCGTGAACTGCTCGACTATGTGGGCATCGCCCGCCACTCGCACGCACTGTCGAAAAATCTGTCCTACGGGGACCAGCGGCGGCTGGAGATTGCACGGGCACTTGCCACCGAGCCGAAGCTGCTGGCGCTGGACGAGCCGGCCGCCGGCATGAATGCGACCGAGACGGCCGACCTGCGCCGTTTGCTTATCAAGATCCGCGGCGACGGGGTGACCATCCTGCTGATCGAGCACGACGTCAAGCTGGTGATGGGTTTGTGCGACCGGGTTGCGGTGCTCGACTACGGCAAGAAGATCGCCGAAGGCGAGCCGGTCGCGGTGAAGAACGATCCGGAAGTGATTCGCGCCTATCTTGGAGGCGTGTTGCCTTGAACGCCCTTCTGGAGGTTTCCGGATTGAAAGTGGCCTACGGCGGCATCAACGCGGTCAAGGGCATCGACTTGAACGTCGGCGAAGGCGAAATGGTGGCGTTGATCGGTGCTAACGGAGCGGGCAAGACGACGACGTTGAAGGCAATCTGCGGGATGCTGCATCATGGTGGCAAGGTGCACTACCGCGGTGAGAGTGTCAGTACGCTATTGTCCTACCAGCTGGTCGAGCGCGGACTGGCATTGGTGCCGGAAGGGCGCGGTGTTTTCGGCCGGCTGACCGTTCACGAGAACCTGGAAATGGGCGCCTACACGCGCAACAACCGCGCGGCGGTTCGTGCTGATCTCGATCGCATTTACTCGCTGTTCCCGCAACTTGATGAACGCCGGAAGCAGACCGCGGGCACGCTTTCGGGGGGCGAGCAGCAGATGCTCGCCATCGGGCGCGCGTTGATGAGTAGCCCGAAGCTGCTGTTGCTCGATGAGCCGAGCATGGGCCTGGCGCCGATGATGGTGGAAAAGATTTTTTCGACCATACGCACCATATCGCGGGAAGGCGTTACGCTGCTGCTGGTCGAGCAGAACGCCAAGCTCGCCCTGGAAGCCAGTCACCGCGGTTACGTGATGGAAAGCGGGCTGATAACCGTGGCCGACAGCGCCCGGGCATTGCTCGACAACCCGCAGGTGAGGCAGGCATACCTGGGCGAGTAAGTGGTGGCGGAACAGGACACCGGAATGGCGACCGTACTGGTAAAGCGAAAATTGGCGGCACTGGGTGATCGTGCCGCTATGCGCTTTCGCGTGGAGTTTGCGGACGGCTCGCATTACCAGAATGGCGCCGGTGCGCCAGTGTTCACCATCGTGATTCACAAACGTGCGGCCGAGCTTCGCACGGCGCTGTTCGGGCACATCGGTCTCGTCGAGTCGTATTTCGACGGCGAGGTCGATATCGAGGGCGATCTTGGCGCAGCGTTCCGGGTCGGGCTCGAAGGCGGCTTCGCGCATAACCCGAACGCCCTGATCGTGATGCGCAACCACTGGCACGAGCTGCGCTTTTCCAACCGCTCGATCGCACAGGCCAGAAAGAACGCGCGTTTCCACTACGGCCTGGGCACGGAGTTCTATCGGCTCTGGCTCGATTTGCCGTCGATGATGTACACCTGCGCCTATTGGAAGGAAGGCACCACGACGGTCGAGGAGGCACAGCAAAACAAAATCGATCACGTCTGCCGCAAGATCCGGTTGACGCGCGGCGAGACCGTGGTGGATATCGGTTGCGGATTCGGCGGTTTCCTGTTTCGCGCGCTGGAGCACTACGGTGCACTGCCGACCGGCGTCAACATTACTCCCGAGCAGGTCACCGCGGTGCGCGACGAGATCCTCCGCCGCGGGCTGGAGGGCAGAATCGAAGTGCGCCAGGCCGACTTCCGCGAAGTGGACCGGCAGTACGACAAGGTGGTGTCGATCGGCGTGCTCGAGCATGCCGGGCGCGACCAGTTGCGTGCCGTGGTGAAGGCCCACGCGGACTTTCTAAAGCCCGGCGGCCTCGGCATGTTGCACTTCATCGGCCATGTCGGCGTGCGCGATACCGAGTTTTATATCCGCAAGCATGTCTTTCCCGGCGGTTGGATCCCCAGCCTGGCCGAAACCATCGTCGCCATGGAAGAGTGCGGACTCGAGGTCGTCGACATCGAGAACCTGCGCCGCCACTACGCGTTGACGCTGGATGCCTGGGCTGAGCGCTTCGACCGTAACTGGGAAAAGATCCGGGCACTCGATCCGGCGAAATTCAGCGAGCATTTCCGCCGGGTTTGGCGCACGTATCTGTATGCCTGTGCGGAAATGTTCCGCTCGCCCCGCACCCGCACACACCTGTTCCAGATCGTGTTCAGCAAGCGTAACGTCTCGAAGGACAATTATCCGATGAGCCGCGCTTTTCTCTACGACCGGGACTGAACGTGCCTGCGGTCGGCGCGGCATCGAACCATCTTCCTGCGCAGCAGGGCATGCAGGACTACGCAGCGCGCAAGGCGCGACTGGCCGCCAAGCTAAAGGCCGGGTCGGGGCATCTCGCGCTTGCAAAGGAAACTTCCAATCTCTTCCGCGACCGCGCGCCGGCGGCGGCGGAGCGCCTCGATGTGCGCGATTTCAATCACGTGCTGGAAGTCAACGTGCAGGAAGGTTGGGTGGATGCCGAGGGCATGACCAGCTATGAGGGATTGGTCGATGCCACGCTGCGCCGCGGCTCGATGCCGGCCGTGGTGCCGCAACTTAAAACCATCACCCTCGGTGGCGCGGTCGCCGGTGTGGGCATCGAGGCGACTTCCTTCCGCTATGGTCTGGTGCACGACACTGTGCTGGAGATGGATATCCTTGCCGGCGACGGCCGGATCTATCTGTGTTCTGCAACGAACGAGCATCGCGATCTGTTCTTCGGCTTTCCCAATTCCTACGGCACACTGGGCTACGCCTTGCGGGTGCGGGCAAAGACGCTTCCGGTGAAGAAGTTCGTGCGCATCGACCATACCGGCTTTCGCGATCCGCAAGCCTACTTTGCGGCGCTGGAACGGGCCTGCGCATCGCCTGCCGATTTTGTCGACGGCGTGGTGTTTGACGCCGATGAGATGGTTCTGACCACGGGACGCTTCACGGACGAAGCGCCGTTCGCGAGTGACTACACGTTCGAACACATCTACTACCGCTCGATCCGCGACAAGACCACTGATTATCTTGCAGCGTACGATTTCCTGTGGCGCTGGGACACCGACTGGTTCTGGTGCTCCAGCAATCTCGGCGCGCAGAATCCGCTGATCCGCAGGCTGCTCGGCAGATCCAGGCTCAACTCACGCACCTACACCAAGATCATGCGCTGGAACAGCCGCTGGAAGCTCACCCGCGGGCTCGACAGGCTATCGGGCCTGCATCGCGAGTCGGTGATCCAGGATGTCGACATCCCGCTCGAACGCGCGCCCGAATTTCTCGAGTTCTTCCGGCGCGAGATCGGCATCCTGCCAGTCTGGATCTGTCCGATCCGCGCAGGCAATCCGCAGTCGCATTTCGACCTGTACCCGCTGGTGGCGGGCAGGACCTATGTCAATTTCGGCTTCTGGGACGTGGTGAAATCCCGGGTAGCCCACCGGAGCGGGCATTTCAACCGGCTCATCGAACGCAAAGTCACCGAGCTCGGTGGCATCAAGTCGCTTTACTCGGAAAGCTTCTATCCGCGCGAAGAGTTCTGGGCGATCTTCGGCGAACCGGCCTACCGGCGCCTGAAGGCCAAGTACGATCCTCAGGGCAGGTTGCGCGATCTGTACGATAAGTGCGTGCTCAGGGTCTAGGCTCTGCTTCGCGGACCCAGTCGCGCGGGACGAGGAACTTCTCGTACAACGCCGCCTCGGCGGTACCGGGCTCGGGCTTCCAGTCGTAGCGCCACTTCGCTACAGGCGGCAGCGACATCAGGATGGACTCGGTGCGTCCGCCGGATTGCAGTCCGAACAGCGTGCCGCGGTCGTAGACCAGGTTGAACTCGACATAACGCCCGCGCCGAAAGGTCTGGAAGTCGCGTTCGCGGTCGCCGTAAGGCAGATCCTTGCGGCGTTCGGCAATTGGGACATAGGCGTCGACAAAATGGTCGCCGACGCTGCGGGTGAGCGCGAAACAGGTATCGAAATCCGGTTCCGACAGGTCGTCGAAAAAAATGCCGCCGATCCCGCGCGGTTCCTGGCGATGCTTGAGAAAAAAATACGTGTCGCACCATTTCTTGAATTTTGGATGCGCTTCGGCTCCGAACGGATCGAGCGCCGCCTGGCAGGTCTGGTGGAAATGGACCGCGTCCTCCTCGAATCCATAGTACGGCGTCAGGTCCATCCCGCCGCCGAACCACCACACCGGATCGACCGCGACTTTTTCGGCCGCGAAGAAGCGCACATTCATGTGAACTGTCGGTACATAGGGATTGCGCGGGTGCAATACCAGGGATACGCCCATTGCCTGGAACGAGCGTCCGGCAAGTTCGGAGCGCGACGCGGTTGCCGAGGGCGGAAGGGACGCCCCTGCGACGTGAGAGAAATTGACCCCGCCGCGTTCGAACAGGTTTCCCTCCTCGATCAGGCAACTCACGCCCCCGCCCCCCTCAGGACGATCCCATGAATCGCGGCGGAAGGCGTTGCCGTCGATCTCCTCCAGGCGGCCGACAATCCAGTCCTGCAGGCCGGTCAGGTACTCCCTTATCGTCTTGATATCCATGCTGGACTATAACGTGTTCTTCCTGGCGCCGATCGCGCGAAAGCCGATGTCGCGCCGCATTTGCCGCCCTGCGAACTGGATGCCCTCGGCGATTTCGTAGGCGCGCCGCTGGGCCACGCGCACCGTGTCGCCAAGCGCGGTCACGCACAGCACCCGCCCGCCATTGACGACGACCTTGCCTTCCGCGAGTGCGGTGCCGGCGTGAAACACGTGGAAATCATCGCCATCGTGCGCTAGCCCCGTTATCTCGTCGCCCTTGCGTGGATTGTCCGGATAGCCCGCAGCAGCCAATACCACGCCGAGCGCAACCCGGCGGTCCCACTCGACTTCGATGTTTTTCAGCGTGCCGTCAACGGCGTGCTCGATCAATGTGAACAGGTCGCTTTTCAGCCGCATCATGATGGGCTGGGTCTCCGGATCACCCAGGCGGCAGTTGAACTCGAGAACCTTGGTGTCGCCGTTTGGACGGATCATCAAGCCGGCGTAAAGAAATCCCGTATAAGGCGTGCCCCGCTTTCCCATCGCGGCAACCACCGGCTGGATGACTTCGCGCATGACCCGCGCGTGGATGGCCGGAGTCAGTACCGGCGCCGGCGAGTAAGCGCCCATTCCGCCAGTGTTCGGCCCATGGTCGCCATCGAGCAGACGCTTGTGATCCTGACTCGACGCCAGCGGCAGGATGTGCTTACCGTCCACCATCACGATGAAGCTGGCTTCCTCGCCTTGCAGAAACTCCTCGATGACTACGCGCGCGCCCGCGGTCCCCATCCTGTCATCGACCAGCAGCATGTCGATGGCGGCGTAAGCCTCTTCGAGCGTCATTGCCACCACCACGCCTTTGCCGGCGGCAAGTCCGTCGGCCTTGACGACGATCGGCGTGCCTTGCTGCCCGACGTAATCACGCGCCGCGCTGGCGTCCGAGAACGCGGCATACGCCGCCGTCGGGATGCCGTTGGCGACCATGAACGCCTTGGCAAAGTCCTTCGAGGATTCGAGTTGCGCCGCCTGCTGCGTTGGGCCGAAGATCTTCAAGCCCACCGTGTGAAATGCGTCGACGATGCCTTCCGAAAGCGGCGCCTCGGGGCCGACCACGGTGAGCGCAATCGATTCCGCGCGGGCGAAATCCACCAGTTCGGGGATCGAGGTGATCGGCACATTGAACAATCCGTCCTCGCGTGCCGTGCCGGCGTTGCCCGGCGCGACATAAACGCGTCCGATGCGCGGCGACTGAGCCAACCGCCAGGCGAGCGCATGCTCGCGACCGCCGCTACCGACTACCAGTAAGTTCATAGGTCTGGATTAACCACAGAGACACGGAGGCACGGAGAAAATCCAAACCGAATGCTTGCACAAAGATGCCAAGTGCGGGCAAGGGGCTCTGAAGTCCTGTCTTGCTCCCTTGTGCTTCATGTGTTTTGTCTTCCTTTTCTTCCTCTGTGTCTCTGTGCCTCTGTGGTGAACGCTAATGACGGAAATGGCGCACGCCGGTGAACGCCATGGCGATGCCGTGCTCATCGGCAGCGGAGATGACCTCTTCATCGCGCACGCTGCCGCCGGGCTGAATGACCGCCACAGCCCCGGCCTTGGCGACCAGGTCCACCCCGTCGCGAAACGGGAAAAACGCATCCGAAGCCACCACCGAACCCTTCAGCGACAGGGCGGCATTCTGCGCCTTGATCGAGGCAATGCGGGCACTGTCCACCCGGCTCATCTGTCCGGCGCCCACGCCCAGCGTCATTCCCTCAGAGCAGAACACGATGGCGTTGGACTTGACGAACTTGGCGACGCGCCAGGCGAACAACAGGTCGGCAAGCTGCTGCGGGGTTGGACGTTTCTTGGTGACGATGCGCAGTTCGCCGGCCTGGACGTTCTTTGCGTCGGGTGTCTGCAGCAGCAGGCCGCCGCCGATGCGCTTGCTATCGTAGTCGTTGGTAGCGAAATCAGCTGCGACCTCGAGCACGCGCAGGTTGCTCTTCTGAGCAAGCACGGTCGCGGCCCCCGACTGTACCCGCGGCGCAACTAATAGCTCGGCAAACTGCTGCGACACCGCCGCCGCGGTTTCCTCATCCAGTTCGCGATTGAAGGCGATGATGCCGCCGAAAGCTGAAGTCGGATCGGTCTTGAATGCGCGGCGATAGGCCTCGACCGCGCTTGCGGCCACCGCCACGCCGCAGGGATTCGCGTGCTTGATGATCACGCACGCCGGTTGCTCGAAGGTCTTCACGCATTCCCAGGCTGCGTCAGCATCCGCGATGTTGTTGTAGGAAAGTTCCTTGCCTTGCCGTTGCACATAGTTGCTAAGCGCACCGGGAACCGGCGTCAGGTCACGGTAGAACGCCGCCTGCTGGTGTGGATTCTCGCCGTAGCGCAGGTCCTGGACTTTGACGAAACTCGAATTGAACTGATCCGGGAATCGGCTGCGCTTGCCATGAATGTCGGTGGCGGTGAGGTAATTGCTGATCGCGCCATCGTAGGCGGCAGTGTGGGAAAAGGCCTTGCGCGCCAGGCGAAAACGCGTCTCCACGCTGATCGCGCCGCTGGCGGAGTCCATTTCCGCGACCAGTGCCGGATAATCCACGGGATCGGTGACCACAGTGACGTGCTGCCAGTTCTTGGCCGCCGCGCGCACCATCGTGGGGCCGCCGATGTCGATATTTTCGATTGCCTCCTCGAGGGTGCAATCGGTCCTGGCGATGGTTTCCGTGAAGGGATACAGGTTCACCGCCACCAGATCTATGTTCGGGATGCCTGCCTTTGCCATCGCCTCGGCGTGCGCCGGAAGGTCGCGGCGCGCAAGGATGCCGGCGTGGACCTTGGGATGGAGGGTCTTCACCCGGCCGTCGAGCATCTCGGGGAAACCGGTGTATTCGCCGATCTCGGTGACCTTGATCCCAGCCTCGCGCAGCAGCCTCGCGGTACCCCCGGTTGACAGGATTTCGAACCCAAAGCGCTGCAGCGCGCGGCCGAATTCGACTGCGCCGGTCTTTTCGGAAAGGCTGATCAGGGCTTGTCTACGAGTCATGGCTGGACCAAAAAAATAAAACCGCCCGCGTTGATCGCGCGGGCGGGTTGAGACGGGAAGCCGACGGCGCGTTACTTGATGCCGTATTCCTTCATCTTCTTGCGCAGCGTATTGCGGTTCAGCCCAAGCAAATACGCCGCCTGGGTCTGGTTGCCAGCGGCCCGGTGCAACACGACTTCGAGCAGCGGCTTCTCCACCGAACTGATGACCATGTTGTAGATTGCGCAGGGTTTCTCCCCGTCCAGATCCCTGAAATAGCCGTCCATTGCCTTGCGCACACAGCGGGCAATTTCGTTGTCATTCATCATGCTGCAAGTTCCTCGAAATAAGTCAGCCGTTCTCCCAACCCGGCAAGCTCGGTGAAAAATTCATCCACCGCGGCGAGCTGCTGGCGCGCGGTCTCAAGCTGATTCACGATCTGGCGGAACGTGGCCGCGCCGGCAAGCTCGCTGGTGTACCAGGAAACGTGCTTGCGGGCGATGCGCACGCCGGGTTGCTCTCCGTAAAGCGCGTACAGAGCATGCAAATGCCGTACCAACACGCTGTGAATTTCCGCAACTTCAGGTGCGGGCAGGTGTTCGCCGCTGGCGAGATAGCGTTCGATCTCGCGGAAGATCCACGGGCGGCCTTGCGCGGCGCGGCCGATCATGATGGCGTCGGCCCCGGTACGGGAAAGTACTTCGCGCGCTTTTTCGGGTGAATCGATGTCGCCGTTGGCGATGACCGGGATGCCGACTTGAGACTTCACCGCGGCGATGGTGTCGTATTCGGCATCGCCAGTGAAACCACAGGCACGGGTGCGGCCGTGGACCGAAATCGCCTGGATGCCCGAGGATTCCGCGATTCTTGCGACTCGCACGGCATTCCTGTTGTGCGCATCCCAGCCGGTGCGGATCTTGAGCGTTACCGGTACTTCGACCGCTGCGACCACGCAATCGAGAATTCTTTCGACCAATGGTTCGTCGCGAAGTAACGCCGAGCCAGCGGCGAGGTTGCATACCTTCTTGGCCGGGCAACCCATGTTGATGTCGATGATCTGCGCCCCGCGCTGCACGTTGTGGCGCGCTGCGTCGGCCATCGTTTGTGGGTCGGCGCCGGCGATCTGCACCGAAATCGGCTCGATTTCACCCTGATGATCGGAACGCCGCTGGGATTTGGCGGTATGCCACAGTCGTGAATTGGCGGAAACCATCTCCGAGACGGCCATTCCCGCACCCATTGTCCTGCATAACTGGCGAAATGGCCGATCGGTCACGCCAGCCATTGGCGCGACGATCAGATTGTTCTTGAAAGTGTGCGGACCGATGCGCATTTACGCGGACAACGAAAAGGGAGCGCCATTCTAGCGCAAAGGATGCGACGTTGAGCGTGCGCAATTGCTACTTGTTGTTACAAGCTCGCACCGAAGATCATTCGTTGCATGAATGCGCGCTTGACCGGCGGCGCGATGTCGAGCAGCGCCAGCCCGGCGCCGCGCGCAGCGCGCAAAGGCGCGAAATCGTTGGAAAAAATTCGGACCAGCGAGTCGGTAACGACGATTCCTCCTAGCCTGTCCAGTCTGCGGGCGGAGCGGTAAGCGGCAAGGCAGGCTGAGCTTCCGGGATCGCGATCGTCGCGGTGCAGCAGCAGTTCAGCGAGTTCCCACGCGTCACGCAGACCGAGATTGAATCCCTGGCCTGCGATCGGGTGCAGCGCCTGGGCGGCATTGCCGAGCAGCACGCTGCGCGGAACAACGGGATTGGCGGCGTAGCGAAGCGCGAGCGGAAACCGGGCCCGCGCTGCGACGGACAGGAAGCGCCCGGCGCGGTCGCCGAAGTGCATCTGCAGGCGCTCGAGAAAGCTCTTGTCGCTGATCTCGGTGAATCGGGCCGCCGATTCCGGCCCTGCGGTCCAGACCAGCGCGAAGCGGTCTTCGAATGGCAGCAAGGCCACCGGACCGTCAGCGGTGAAGCGCTCGAATGCGCGCTGGTCATGTGGTCTCGAAGTGGCCACGGTGGCGACCACGGCATCCTGCCGGTAGTCGCTAACCTTGATGGTTGCACCGGCGCGTTTTCCGAGGCCGGTGCCACCGTCGGCAATGACCAGCAGCCGCGCACGCACACGGTGCTCACTATCCCTCTGTCGGTAACGTACAGCGACACGATCGGTGCTGAACTCGAGGTCATCGACGCCAGCCGCCGCTGCCAGCGTGGCCCCGCTCGCGACGAGCGCCTCGCCGAGCGCCTTCTGCAGCTGCGTATAGCTGACGACGTAACCGAGCGCCGGCAGAGCGGCATCTTCCGCGGCCAGCAGTGCACGACCGAATCCGCCTCGCTGCGAGATGTGAATGCTGTGTATTGGTGTTGCCGGTTCGACGCGGTTCCAGGCGCCGAGCCGCTCCAGAATGAGGCGGCTGCCGTACGACATGGCAAGCGCGCGCGCGTCGCTTGCGGTGTCCAAGTCCGGCCGCGCTTCCAGCACGAGCACTTCATAGCCGCCAGTGGAAAGCGCGCTCGCCAATGCGGCACCGACCGGGCCGCCGCCGACGATGACGAGGTCGTATTCGCGTTCGCTCATGGCGGCGGTGAAGCTGGTGTCAGTCCCGCATCAGGGACTCGATGTCTTCGATCTTCTTCGGCGCCGCCGCGGTGATGATTTCGCAACCGTTGCCGGTGACCAGCGCATCGTCTTCGATGCGCACGCCGATGTTCCAGAATTGTTCCGGCACACCCTCGCCCGGCCGCACGTAGCATCCGGGCTCAACCGTCAGCACCATTCCCGGTTCGAGTTTCACCCACTTGCCGTCACGCTTGTAATCGCCGGCGTCATGCACGTCCAGGCCCAGCCAGTGTCCGGTGCGGTGCATGTAGAAGCGACGGTAGTCTGCAGATTCGATCACGGCGTCCACCGTGCCCTTGCACAAACCCAGGTCCACCATTCCTTGTGCCAGCACTTTCACCGCCGCGTTGTGCGGGTCTTCCCATTCGGCTCCCTGCTTGATCTGGGCAATGGCAGCGGCCTGCGCCGCGAGCACGATTTCGTAGATGTCGCGCTGCGGGCCGCTGAAATTGCCGCCGACCGGGAAGGTGCGGGTGAGATCCGAGGCGTAGCCATCGAGTTCGCAGCCGGCATCGATCAGCACCACGTCGCCGTCCTTGAGAATGGCGTCGTTCTGCACGTAATGCAGAACGCAAGCATTGGCGCCGCCGGCGACGATAGGGGGGTAGGCCGGCGCCTGCGCTCCGCGGCGGCGGAACTCGTGAAGAATCTCGGCCTCGATCTCGTATTCGTGCATCCCGGGCCTGGTTGCGCGCATTGCGCGGCGATGTGCTTCGGCGGAAATGTCCGCGGCGCGGCGCATGGTGCCAAGTTCGCGCGGGTCCTTGATCTGGCGCATGTGGTCGAGGAAATGACGGATGTCGCGGATTTCCGCGGGTGCGCTCACGCCGCTGCGAACCTGTGCGCGCACTTTGTTGATCCAGCCGATCACCCGGCTGTCCCAGTCGCCGTCCGATCCGACATCGCAGAATATCGAAGGCTGGTTGGCGAGCAACTGCGGCATCAGCGCGTCAAGTTCGGAAATCGGGTGTGCCTCGTCGAATCCGAAAATCTCGCGTGCCTGGTCCGGACCATAACGGAAGCCATCCCAAATTTCCCGCTCCGGGTTTTTCTCGCGGCAGAACAACATGCTCTTAGGCTTGCCGCCGGCGATAAGAACCAGAACTGCCTCCGGCTCGGCGAAACCCGACAAATAGTAGAAGTAACTGTCGAAGCGGTACGGATAGCTGGAATCGCGGTTGCGTGCCCGCTCGGGCGCGGTGCGTACCACGGCCACGCCTTGCTTCATCAACGAGACCAGGCGTTCGCGGCGTTGCGCTTGCAGTCTGTGGTTGTCCATCTTGGAAAATTCGGAAGGCGAACGGAGATTATACGGCTTGCACCGCGCTGGTCCGTCTCTGGTCAGAACTTCCCTAGTTTCTCGCGCATCAGCGCGGCGACACCGAGGGCGTCGTCGCTGCCGAGCCGCTCCAGCGCCTTGATCACCAGCGGCATATCGCCCTCTGGGCGGTTCTGGCTCAGCTTGAACTTGCCCTCCAGCCGGGTGATCTCGATTTCGAAGCCGACGATTGCCGAGAGCATCTTGTCCAGATAGTCGGGAGGCAAATTCATTTTCCAGGGTTCGGGTGAAGAGGCTTCGTGGCGCGTGACCAGATCTCGCACCAGCACCGCCAGCCGCTCGCGGTCCTCGATCAGCTTGGGCCGCCCCTGCGCGTGCACCACCGCGTAGTTCCAAGTCGGCACACTCGGGTGCGCCGCGTACCAAGCGGGGGAGACGTAGTGATGAGGGCCGTGGAAGATCACCAGTACCTCGCGCTCAGGCGAGAGCGTCCGCCACTGCGGATTGGCGCGCGCCATGTGGGCGCGCAGCGTCCTGCCGTGCGCGTCCAGCAGGAAAGGCAGATGGGAAACGTGGATCTGTGCCTGGTGCGCCGACACCAGTGTGGCGAAATTGTGGGCATGGACCAGCGCCTGCAGGCGGGCGAGGTCGTGCTCGATGAAATGTTTGGGAATGTAAATCACGTCTTGGCGCCCGGTTGCAGCCGGGCGTCGAGTTCCGCCAGGCGCGCGGGCGTGCCGACATCGGTCCACAGGCCACGGTAATGTTCGCCAGTGACTTTGCCCCTGGGCAGTTGGCTTCGCAACAACGGCGCCAGCGCGTGCATGGCGCCGCGGGCAAGCGGCTCGAATAGTTCGGCGCGGTACGCGCCCAGGCCGCTGAATGTCAGCAGTTCCCTCCCTGAGGCGCGCACCAGTCCGGCCTCGAGGCAGAAATCTCCTTTCGGGTGGTGCGGCGGATTGCCCACTAGTACCAGATGCGCGAGGGCCTGCGAATCGGCAAGCCGTTTAACCGCCGCGGCGAGGCCAGAATAATCGTAGTCGCAATACACGTCGCCGTTGACCACGGCGAAAGCGCTGCTGCCGATCAATGGCAACGCGTTGCGGATGCCGCCGGCTGTTTCCAGCGCCTCGACTTCGGGGGAGTACCGGACCTCGAGAGCCCAGCGGCTTCCATCACCGACCGCCGCTTCGATCTGCTCGCCAAGATGGGCGTAGTTGATTGTGACCGCTGCGAATCCGGCGTGCGCAAGTTTTTCCAGATGCCAGAACAACAGCGGCTTTCCGCCCACCACGAGAAGCGGTTTGGGCGTGAGATCGGTCAACGGACGCATGCGTTTGCCGCGACCGGCGGCAAGGATCATTGCGGAGGAAACGCAGTGCGCGGCCACGCTCAAAAGGAGTGACCAACAGCCGGCTCACGGTCCTGGAACTGATCGAGCAGCCGCAACAACGGCGTGAGCGCGGCGTAGCGCAATGCCACCGCGCGTACGTAACCCAGGAATCGCGGCGTGTCCTCGACGTAGCCGGGCTTGCCGTCGCGGTGGCAGATGCGCGCAAAGATGCCGAGCACTTTGAGATGTCTTTGCAGCCCCATCCATTCGAAGTCGCGGTAGAACACGCCGAAATCGGCATCCACCGGCAATCCGGTGCGCTTTGCCTTTTCCCAGTAGCGCACCGTCCAGTCCAGCACCCTTTGCTCCTCCCAGCTCAGGAACGCATCCTTGAACAGTGAGACCACGTCGTAGGTGATCGGCCCAAATACGGCGTCCTGAAAGTCGAGCACGCCGGGGTTCGGGACGCTCACCATCAGGTTGCGCGGCATGTAGTCGCGATGGACATAGACTTTGGGCTGCGCCAGGTTGCTCGCGATGATCAGTCTGAAAGTCTTTTCCAGCCACTCGGCTTGCTGCAAGTTCAATTTGATGCCGAGGTGGCGGCCAAGGTACCACTCGGGAAAAAGATCGAGTTCGCGTCTCAGCAAGGTCTCGTCGTAGACCGGCAGTACGCCTTCGCGGCTGGCAAGCTGCCAGCGGATCAGCGTGTCGATCGCGTCACCGAAAAGTTGGTCCGCGTTGCTGGGGCCGAGTGCCGCCAGGTAAGTGGTGGAGCCCAGATCCGATAGCAGCAGAAAGCCGCGCGCAAGGTCCTGCGCCAATACCGTGGGCACGTGAACCTTCGCAGCCGCCATCAATGCGGCCACTCGAACGAAAGGACGGCAGTCTTCCTGCGGCGGCGGCGCATCCATCACAATCAGCGTGGCATCCGGGAACGCGATGCGAAAGTAACGGCGGAAGCTGGCGTCGGCGGACGCCGGTGAGAGGGTGAACGCTTTTCCGGGAAACTGACGCGCGATCCAGTCCTGAACAGAGGCGTAGCGGTCCAAGCGGCTTCGTTGCCTTGACTGTGGTTTTGTGAGATTTTAGCACCTCGCCTCAATCAACAGCCCGCATGCATCGACCACGCTTCGCCTCGCCGATAGTCCTGTTGATTTACTTGCTTGCCCCTGGTGCTGCCGCCGACGAACTTGGCCTCAAGCTCAAAATTCAGCCGGCGTTGATCCCATATTCCGAACGCAGCGACGAACTCACGCCGATGTTCCTCGAAGCGGATCGGCTGCAGGGCCATCAGGAGCGCGAGCTTGAGGCCGAGGGCCATGCGAGCCTGCGCAAGCGTGGAGCCGCAGTTTTCGCGGATTATCTGTATTTCGCCTTCCCGGAACGGGAGCTGACGGTTACGGGCAATGTCCGTTTCGAAAAAGAGGGCGATGTCGTCACCGGCGAGAAGTTGTTCTACAACCTCGACAGCGAAAGCGGTTACCTCGAGAAACCGGACTACAGTTTCCAGCAGTTTGGGGCGCGCGGCAGCGCTGAGCGGATGGTGATCGAAAGCCGCACCAAGATGCGGGTGCACAAGGCCACCTACACCAACTGCGACGTCGGCGACGATGACTGGTTCCTGCGGGTGGACAAACTGGATCTTGACCGGCAACGCGATGTGGGCGTGGCGCGGGACGCCACCGTGGTATTCAAAGGCGTTCCGGTGCTGTATTCGCCCTATCTCGACTTTTCGCTCAGCGGCCGGCGCAAGAGCGGTTTGCTGCCGCCGACCGTCGGCAGCACCGGGCAAAGCGGGTTCGAGGTCACGCAGCCGTTCTACTGGAACATCGCACCCAATCGCGACGCCACCATCGCGCCGCGCGTTCTTTCCAAGCGCGGCGTGCTGCTCAACGCGGAACTGCGCTACCTGGAACCGAGTTTGAATGGCGAAACGCGCGGCGAGTACCTGCCGGACGACCGCCAGAAGGAGGAGGACCGGTACGGCTACTCCTGGCAGCACCGACAGCAATTCGGTTACGGGTTCTCCGGGGCGCTCGACCTGCAGGGCGTGTCCGACGATACCTATTTCATAGACCTGAGCGACAAGATCGCGGCGACTTCGCAGACCAACCTGCCTCGCGAAGGCAATGTGTTCTACGACGGCGACTGGTGGAACCTGAACGCCCGTGTGCAGCGCTTTCAGACACTGCAGGATCCGCTGGCCCCGATCACGCCACCATATGCGCGTGCGCCGCAGCTTACGCTGAACGTCAATCGGCAGACCGACTATCATCTTGACCTCGGACTGCAAGGCGAGTACGTGGACTTCGACCATCCTTTCCTGCTGAACGGCAAACGGCAGATTCTCTATCCCTCGGCAAGCCTGCCGCTGCAGACCTCGTACTTCTATGTGACGCCCAAGATCGGGTATCACGACACGCGTTATTCCTTCGAGGACCCCAGTGTTCCGGAGGAAACCCGGGGATTGCCGATTTACAGCATAGACAGCGCGGTGACCTTCGAGCGCAATACCCATCTGCGCGGCCGCGATTTCATCCAGACGCTGGAACCGCGCCTTTATTATGTTTATATTCCGTTTCGCCCGCAGGACCAACTGCCGAATTTCGACACGGCGGTCGCGGACTTCAGTTTGGCGCAGATCTTTACGGAGAATCAATTCACCGGCGGCGACCGTATCAACGACGCCGACCAGCTCACCGCGGCAGTTTCGAGCCGGCTTATCGATCAGGGCAGCGGCGATGAGCAGCTTCGCTTCACTCTCGGTCAGCGCTACTACTTCAAGGAACAACAAGTTACACTTAACACCACACCAAGGGATTTCGATCGTTCCGACCTGCTGTTGGCGGTAACCGGCAAGCCCAGCGCCAACTGGGTGACCGATATCGGTCTGCAGTACAGCGTCAATGCCAACCGCATGGAGCGCAGCAACGTGGCACTGCGCTACCGTCCGGATGTCGGCAAGGTGGCCAATTTCGGCTACCGCTTTACTCGCGATGCCCTGGAGCAGGTGGATCTCTCGTCGCAGTGGCCGATCGGCGGGCGCTGGACCGGCTTGGCGCGCTGGAATTACACCTTGCGCGACAAGCAACTGCTCGAGGGGCTGGCGGGCGTCGAGTACAATGCCGGTTGTTGGGCGGCCCGGTTCGTGGCTCACCGGTTCGTCAATTCGACGCAGGAATACACCAACGCGATGTTCTTTCAGCTCGAGTTGAACGGTGTGTCGAGAATCGGCTCCAGCCCGCTCGGGCTGCTGCGGCAGAGCGTCACTGGTTATACGAAGACCAACGAGCCGCCGCCGGCAGAACATAATCCGTTCCCGGCGTACTGAAGGTTGTAACCTCCTGCGTGGTCCTGTCGCCGGTTTGCGCAGCTTATCGGCGACCGCGCCGTCTTGCCATGACATCGAGAATGCGAACTCTGGTTCTGTTTCTTGTTTTGCTTGGGTCCGCGCCGGCCGGGGCGGCGGCGGACGAGCGTGCTCGCGGTGAGCCCGCCGTTCTCGATCGCGTGGTGGCAGTGGTCAACAATGAAGTCGTCACCCGGCTCGATCTCGATGAACAAGTAAACGTGGCGCAGCTGCAACTGCGACGCCAGGGAACCCCACTGCCCGCTCAGGACGTGCTGGAGCGGCAGTTGCTGGAGCGGCTGATTACTGCGCGGGTGCTGGTGCAGACAGCCCGGGAGACCGGTCTGCGGGTCGACGACGCCCAGTTGCAGCGTTCCGTGGAACGCATCGCCCAGGAAAACAAACTGACACCCGAGGCGTTCCGCAAGACCCTGGAGAGCGACGGCGTGAACTTCAATCGCTTCCGCGAGGAGCTGCGCAATGAGATCCTGATTACGCGCCTCAAGGAACGTGAAGTCGACAGCAAGATCCTCATAACCGATGGGGAGATCGACAACTATCTCAAGAACCAGCAAAACCTTGGCGGAAAGGACGACGAATACAGCCTCGCGCACATCCTGGTGCTGGTCCCCGAGCAGGCGAGCCCGGAACAAATCCAGGCCAAGCGTGCTGTCGTGGACAAGGCGTTGGCGCAACTCAAGGGCGGCGCGGATTTCCGCCAGGTGTCGGCGGGGGTTTCCGACGCGCAGAATGCGCTCGAAGGCGGCCCTCTGGGGTGGCGCCCGACTTCGCGCCTGCCGCAGATTTTCGTCGACTCGGTGACGACCATGAAGGTCGGCGACTTGAGCCCGGTGCTGCGTAGCGCCAATGGCTTCCACATATTGAAGCTCCTCGACAAACGCGGCAATGAAACGCCGGTGATCATCCAGCAGACCCGCACACGCCACATCCTGGTTCGTCTCAACGAAGTCGTTTCGGAAGCCGATGCGAAACAGCGCCTGTTCAATGTGAAGGAGCGCATCGACAACGGCGCCGATTTCGCCGAACTGGCGCGGCTGCAGTCCGAGGACGCGAGTTCCTCGCGCGGCGGCGAACTCGGCTGGCTGTCGCCGGGTGATACGGTGCCGGAGTTTGAGCGTGCGATGAACGCCCTCGAACCGGGGCAGGTAAGCGAGCCGGTACGGTCGCCCTTCGGCTGGCATCTGATCCAGGTGCTCGAGCGGCGCAATGAAGACATGTCCAAGGAGCGCCAGCGGCTGTTAGCGCGCCAGGCAATTCGCGCGCGCAAATCCGACGAAGCCTATCAGGAGTGGGTGCGGCAACAGCGCGACCGCGCCTATGTGGAGCTGCGCCTCGAAGAGCGCTAAGTGGAATCGATGGATCTTGCGGCAGTGTCCTGTTCCGCCGTTTCGTGGGCCAACTTACGAACCTTGCAAGGCAGACCTCAAATCCATTTGCTGACAATCCATCATCGATTGGAAAACCCGCGAAATCGGCGTCAGGCAAGGCTTGAGTCCTTGATAGTGGTGGGGGCCGGTGGAACGTTGAGCAGGGATCGCCGTAGAGCGGAAGAGGGGCCCCGAACGTTTTTTGTTCGGGGATCTGACCTCGGAGGCGATCGAGGGCGGCGGGCAATCCCTTGTGCGTCTGCTCTC
>JBQTIV010000136.1:0-6311 GCA_052387775.1 Betaproteobacteria bacterium | reverse complement strand
CTTGCCCGCCTCGATGGCGTTGGCCTCATTGCCGACCAGCCGGTAAATATTCGGCGCCGACGGCGCCAGAGAAAAGTCGTTCATGTGGTTGTTCAGCAGCACGCCGCTGTCGCCGGCGACGAACCCCGATCCGAACGGCGCATTCACGGAAAGCGTCGCGGCAACCCGATTGCCCTCGGCGTCGATTACCGAAAAATGCGTGGTGTCCTCGCCCTCCGCGGCGGCATCCGCGACTTCGGCGAGCGCACTGCTCGGCGTGGCGCGATCGGGATCGATGGATGCTGCGCGCCGTCGGGCGTATTCGCGCGAAACCAGTTTCGCCACCGGCACCGTGACGAAATCGGAATCCCCCATATAGCGGGCGCGGTCGTGGTAGCCGCGCCGCAATGCCTCCACGGTGTAGTGCGCGCGCTCGGTTTCGGACAATGTCCCCACTGCCACTGGCTCGAGAATGAACAGGCTCTGCGCCAGCACCAGTCCTCCCGAGGACGGCAGCGGCGCGGAGGTAATGGTCGCGCCACGGTAGCGGAATTTGACGGGCGGCCGCTCGATGACGCGATAGCTCTCCAGGTCGGACAATTCCCACAACCCGCCGCCTTTGCGCACGGCCTCCACCATCCGGCGGGCGAAGTCACCGCGATAAAAGCCCTGCCGGCCTTGCTCGGCAAGCATCCGCAGCGTCTGCCCCAGTTGTGGCTGTTTCACCACAAAGCCGGCACCGACCGGCTTGCCGTCGTCGAGGAATATGCGCGCTGCGTTGACGTCGGCTTTGAGCCGCGACTCGCGATTATCCGCGGCCCAGACATAACGTGAGTCGGCGGGAAAACCCCGCTCTGCGAGCCGGATCGCCGGTTGCAACGCGCTGGCCAGCGGCAGCCTGCCGTAGTGACCGGCGACCCAATCCAGCGCCGCGGGCATGCCCGGGACGCCCGCTGCGGTCGCGCCTTCGAGCGAAGCCTTTTGTCTGGGTTGGCCGTTGTCATCGAGGAAAAACTCGCGGGTGGCCTTGGCAGGAGCGGTTTCACGCGCATCGACGAATACCTCGAATGCGTCGGCGCCACGATACAACAGAAAAAATCCGCCGCCGCCGATCCCCGACGCAAACGGCTCGACCACCGCCAGCGCGGCGGCCACTGCAACCGCTGCATCGAACGCATTGCCGCCGGATTTCATGATTTCGCAGCCCGCCCGGGTGGCGAGCGCATGTGCAGAGGCGATGCCGCATTCCTGTGCCGCTGCGGGAGCCTGCACGAACCCGGCCGCCAGCGCGGCAACCAGCGCGAATCGCATTACCGCAGCGGAACAGAAACGTTTCATGCGGACATTGTCAGGGGAACAACGCTCTTGCGCGGCCTTGCACAGGTTTCAACAGGATCAACGATTAGACTCTCATCTCCGTCCTGGCGCGCCATGCCTCATGTCTTCGTCGCATCGAGGAACGGCCGATATGGATAAGCCTCGGCGATGCCACGAAACTTCCTCAGAAAGTCACCGCGCATCGGCTGCAGGCCGTGGTCGCCCTGGAAGTTGGCGGTGAACGCACCGGGAAACTCGCGCCGCATCATCGAACTCACTTCCCTGATGTGTGCGTCCGTATCCGCGTCGATAAAGCGCCGGGAATCCACATGCGCCGGGTCGTAATAGATTTCCGACTGCGCGTCGTTGCGCGGTACCGTCACCAGCGGCGTGTCGCTCCATCTGAGCCGCGCAACCAGCTGCAATTCTCCCTTGCGACCGTGGGGGGTGCGAAAGGCCCAGATGTAATCCGGGAAATCAGCGCGCATCTCCCCCATTTTCTTGCGCTCAGAGAGCAACCACCCGATGCGTCCTTCCTTCATGTCCAGCTCGAATTTCTTCCAGTAATAAAATACATCCATCCGTTCCTCCTTTCGTTCTCCCGGCGCGATGCGCAGGCAGCACTATTCGTAAAATCGAGACGCGAAACGACCGATCGCAATACGATCGTTACCGATCTGATACGTTTGCTGTCTTCCTTCGCGTACCTTTGCGTCCTTTGCGTCCTTTGCGTACTTTACGTTTCACGCGTTTGTGCCGTTGGAATTCAGGCAGGTTTCTTGACGCGGAACCACGCGGCGTAGAGCGCGGGCACGAACAGCAAAGTGAGGATAGTGGCGGAAATCAGGCCGCCCATGATCGCCACCGCCATCGGCCCCCAAAAATTCGATCGCGACAGCGGGATCATCGCCAGCGCCGCGGCCAGTGCCGTCAGCACAATCGGCCGGAAACGGCGCACCGTGGCTTCAACGATTGCTTCCCATTGCGGATGGCCGGCCCGGATATCCTGCTCGATCTGGTCAACCAGGATCACCGAGTTGCGCATGATCATGCCAAACAGCGCGATCACGCCCAGGTTGGCAACGAAGCCGAAGGGCACGTTCCACGTCAGCAGGATGAAAGCCACGCCGATCAGGCCAAGCGGGGAAGTCAGCAGCACCATGACTGTCTTCGAAAAGCTCTGCAACTGAATCATCAACAGCGTGAGCACGATGATCAGCATCATCGGCACCACCGCGATGATAGAGTTCTCGCCCTTGGCGCTTTCCTCGATCGCCCCGCCCATGTCTATTCGATAATTCTGCGGCAGCGTCGAGCGAAGCGTGTCCAGCATTGGATCGAGCTGCTTCGAAACCACGGGAGCCTGCACGGCGCCGCGGATGTCGGCGCGCACCGTGACGGTGTGCAGGCGGTTGCGCCGCCAGATTATTCCCTCTTCGAAGTCGTAGGCCAACTCGGCAATCTGCGTCAGCGGAATCCACTTGCCGGATTGTGTCGGCACGTTGATTTCGCCGAGCTTGCCCGGGTTCAGCCGCTCCACAGTTTCCGCGCGAGCCAGCACTTCGATCAGTTCGTCCGTCTCCCGGTACTGCGTGATGCTGAAGCCGGTGAGAATGGAATTGAGCACGGTGGAAAGGCCCTGCGAGCTTACGCCGATCACGCGCGCCTTGTTCTGATCGATCCGCAGGCGGACCGTCTTGACCTGCTCGTTCCAGTCGAGGTGCACGTTCTGCGTATTCACGTGGGCGCGCACCACTTTCGCCACATCAAGCGCGATCCTGCGCAACTCCCGGATGTCGTTGCCGACCACGCGGAACTGCAACGGATAGCCCACCGGGGGCCCGTTCTCGAGACTGTTGACGCGCCCGCGTAGCAGCAGGAATTCCGTCTCGAGGATGCGGTTGAGCTTCTCGGCCATGATTTCACGCGCCTTGTTGTCCCTGGTGACGATCACGAACTGGGCGAAATTCGGATGCCCGAGTTGTTGATCCAGCGGCAGGTAGAAGCGCGGGCTGCCATTGCCGACATAGGCAACGTAGTTTTCTATATTGGCATCGCCCTTGAGCCTGTCCTCGAAGCGCCTGACCTGAGCCTCAGTGGCCTTGAAAGAGGCGCCCTGCGGCAGCCACAGATCCACCACCAGTTCCGGCCGGTTGGATGACGGGAAGAACTGCTGCTGCACGAAGCGGAATCCGAACATGGATAGCGCGAACGCCGCGACGGTTAGCAGGATGACGGTCTTGCGCCAGGCAACGCACCAGTTCACCAGCGCGCGGAAAAGGCGGTAGAACGGGCGGCCATAGACGTCGGCGTCATGCGCAGCCAGCAAGCCGGGCGCCGGAACCAGCTGCGGCAGGGCACGATGCAAAGGTCCGACAATGAATTTCCGGAACAAAGAAGGCTGTGCGGCGGCATGCGCCATGTCCGGGAGCAGCTTGTAGCCAAGGTAAGGGATGAACAGCACCGCCACCACCCACGACACCAGCAGCGCGATGCTCACCACCGCAAAAATCGAAAAGGTGTACTCGCCGGCGGAAGATTTGGCGAAACCGACCGGCATGAACGCCGCGGCTGTGATCAAGGTGCCGGTCAGCATCGGAAATGCCGTCGAGGTATATGCAAAGCTCGCCGCTTTCAGCCGATCCAGGCCCTGCTCCATCTTGGTCGCCATCATCTCCACCGAAATGATGGCGTCATCCACCAGCAGTCCGAGCGAGATGATCAGCGCACCCAGGGAAATCCGCTGCAGGTCGATACCGTAAAGTTTCATCATCAGGAAAGTGACAGCCAGCACCAGCGGGATGGACAGCGCCACCACCATTCCGGTACGGAAACCCAGGCTGAAGAAGCTGACCGCGAGAACGATTACCACAGCCTCTAGCAGAGTCTTCATGAATTCGTCCACCGAGCGCTTCACCACCTGCGGCTGGTTCGAATACTGGTGGACTTCGATTCCGACGGGGAGCTCGCGCTTGATGAGGTCCATGGCGGCGCCCAGATCCTTGCCCAGAGCCAGAATGTCGCCTCCCTTGGCCATCGAGACCGCAAGCGCGATGGTATCCTGCCCCATGTAGCGCACTTTCTGCGTGGGGGGATCGACGTAACCGCGATAAATGTGGGCAACGTCCCCGAGGCGGAATAGTCTGCCGCCAGCCTGGACACCGATTTCGCGAATGCTTTCGACGGAGTCGAAACTACCGGAAATGCGCAGGAACATCCGGTCGGACCGGGTGTCGATCGAGCCCGCCGGGGTCATGGCGTTCTGGGCGCGTAGTACCTCGAATATCGACAACGGATCGATGCCGAGGGTGGCCAGTTTCCGGTGGGAGACTTCGACGTAGATCTTTTCTTCCTGGTCGCCGATGATCTCCGCCTTGGCGACATTCGGAACCCGCAGGATTTCCTTGCGCGCCTCCTCGATGTAGTCCTTCAGTTCCGCGAAAGAGTAACCGTCGCCGGTAAACGCGTAGATGTTGCCGAATACGTCGCCGAACTCGTCGTTGAAGAACGGCCCGATCACCCCGGTCGGAAGTGTGGAGCGCATGTCGCCGATTTTCTTGCGCACCATGTACCAGGCGCGCGGCACCTGCTCCGGCGCGGTTGCATCGTTGAGGGTAATGAAGATGATGGTCTCGCCAGCCTTGGTGTACGAGCGCACGTTGTCCAAAAACGGCGTCTCCTGTAGCTTCCTTTCCAGGCGCTCGGTAACCTGCTCCTCCATTTCCCGCGGTGACGCTCCGGGCCAGATCGCCCGCACCACCATGAGCTTGAAGGTGAAATCGGGGTCTTCGGCCTGGCCCAACCTGAGATAGGAAAATACGCCGGCAGCGAACAGGGCAAGCATGAAAAAGAGCACCAGTGACTGGTGCTCCAGGGCCCATTCCGAGAGGTTGAATCCCCTCATCGTGCAGCCTTTTCGGCCGGCGTTGCGCTGGCGCCGTCCCCGGCAATGCGAACTTTCTCGCCGGCAAAGAGTTTGTGCACCCCGGCGCGTACCACGATGTCTCCCGGCTCAAGACCGGACAAGATGGCGACCTTGTCTTCCACATATTCGCCGACCTCTACCTGTACCAGCTTCACCTTGCCGGTGGCGAGGTCCACCACCCACACCGCCGGCTTGCCGTCATCCTGAAACAGCGCAGTGGCCGGCATCAGCATCGCCGCCCCGCGTTGCAATCCTTTCAGATAGACATTTGCAGTCATGCCCAGATTCACGCCCGGGTCGGCGCCAAGAATGGAAATCTTGGCCGCGTAGGTGCGGGTAACTGGATCCGCCGAGGGGCTGACCTCGCGCACCTTGCCGCCATAAGTTTTCGATGGATCCGCCCAAAGGGTGACGCCAATTTCCCTCGCCGCATTCAGGTCAGCGAGCCGGTTTTCCGCAATGCTGATGACGACTTCCTTTTCGTCGGTGCGCGCCAGCCTCATGACCGTCTGGCCAGGGGCCACCACCTGGCCGACTTCCGCCAAAATCGAAGTCACCACACCCCCGCGATCGGCGACCAGTTCGGTGTAGAGCGCCTGGTTCTTGCTGACGGAAAGCTGTGCCTGTGCCTGCTCAAACCGGGCCTTGGCAACGTTGAAGGCATTCAGCCGGCGGTCGTACTCGGCCTGGCTGATGAAATTCTTTTTCAGCAGATCGGTATAACGTATGAGTTCGGCCTTGGTCTGCTCGAATTCCGACCTGGCGGCTTCGAGCTGGGACTGTGCACTTCGGGTATTGAGGCGCTGGTCTTCCGGGTCGAGCCGGGCGAGCACGGCCCCGGCACGTACCGAACTACCGACTTCAACGTTGCGCGCCACGATCTTGCCGGCAACGCGGAAACTCAGATTGGTCTCGTAGCGCGCCCGCACCTCGCCGGAGTAGGCGACGTCCCCGGCAACCGTATCCACACTGACGCGCACGACATTGACCAGTCGCGGTTGCGGCGCACTCTCCTGCTTCTTGTCACAGCCGGCAGCAATCGCAATCAGGGCCCCAACCAATAACGCACGTAGCGCCTTTACGTGCGGCC
>JBQTIV010000135.1:0-4221 GCA_052387775.1 Betaproteobacteria bacterium | reverse complement strand
TTCGCCTTACTGACCACCGACGGCTACTGGAACGACAGCGGGACTGTCGCCATCGATACGAGCAGCAACGCCGTCAATAACCAGGACAATGTGCCCAATACTTCGTCCCCATTCTACGTTAGCCGCCCCACCGTCACGCTCGATGGCATGGGGACGCAGACGCAGGAAGTCACGCCTCGCACCGTCCTTGAGCAGGCGATCTGTACCGGTAATGCCAGCGTCCTGGGCGGTTCAAACAACTGCGGTTGCACCGGCAGTTTCAAGCGCGTGAAGCAGCGCACGCAGATTCAGCAGGCGACCACCAACAAGACCGACGGAGTCGTAACGAGTGGGCCCAATATTACGACCAGTTCCACCAGTTTTCAGGACATCACCGCTTGTGATTTACAGGTAAACACAACTGTGACGCGAGTGAGAGAGACAGAACGCGTCATCTGCCAAGGCACTGGGACTGCGAATTTTTCCGGCACGCCGGATACGAGTTGCGGCTGCACTGGCAGCAACCGGCGCATAAAGCAGCGGGTGCGTGATCTGGATCGAACCGTCATTACCACAGACGGCATACCCGGAACTCCAACGTATGCTAACCCAGGGGCTTCGGCGTTCTCGGATGCTTCGATTTGCATTACCGGCACGCCGACGATTTCGGGCCCGAACCCGGCATATGCGACGCTTAGCACAATATCCAACACGACCACAGGCTCGCAAATCACCAACGCGAATATCACCATCACGCCGAATCCGACGACGACCTCGGGTACGACCACCACCACGGTCACAGCATTGGGTGGCAGCGGCAATACGCTCGCCGACGTGGCGATGTACTACTACAAGACCGACTTGCGCACCGGCGCACCCCTTTCGAAATCGGACAATAGCACCGTGCCGACCACCGACAAGGACATCGCCAAGCATCAGCACATGGTCACGTTTTCGCTGGGGCTGGGTCTTCAGGGCCTGATGGACTACGTCCCGGATTACGAGTCGGATCCGACCAGCGATTACTCCAAGATCAAGAACGCAGACACCAGCTGCGCCTGGACCGCCGGCACCTGCAATTGGCCAATTCCGTCGGCCAGCTCGCCGACCACGCTCGATGACCTGTGGCATGCCGCGGTAAACGGCCGGGGAAGCTTTTACAGCGCCGCCGACCCGAACACGCTCGCTGACGGCCTTTCCGGGGCGCTCTCCGCGCTGAAGGTTCAGACCGCGGCGGCCGCGGCTTCCGCCACCAGCAGCCCGAACATCACCGAGACCGACAACTTCATCTATAGCTCGACGTTCAGAACGGTGAAATGGGACGGGGAAATCACCGCGCAACGGATCGACACCAGCAGCGGCAATATCCTGCCGGGAATCGTCTGGTCCGCACAAGGGCAGCTCGACGCGAAAGTCGGCACGGCCGAAGCTCTGACCCCCCCGGGAGATGGGCGCAACATCTGGACGCACGACCCGGCCGCCGCCAACAAGCTGAAGCCGTTCAAGTGGGCCAACCTTACGAGCGCGGAAAAAGCTTATTTCGAGAACAAATGCACCGCGCTTTCGCAGTGCCCGCTGCTGACGGCCGCCCAGCAGACCGATGCCAACAACGGCGACAACATGGTGAATTTCCTGCGCGGCAGGACCACGCACGAGGCCACGATTTACCGCGATCGCGAACACGTGCTCGGCGACCCGGTCAACGCGACCCCGGCCTTCGTCCAGGCGCCTCGCTTCGCCTTCAACGACGCGCCGCCGTCCTACGAGTTATTCAAGGCGGCGCAGGCCTCGCGCCAAGGGGTGCTCTATATCGCCGCAAACGACGGCATGCTGCACGCCTTCAACGGCGACACCGGCAACGAAATGTGGGCCTATGTTCCGCGCATTGTCTTCCCTGATCTGCATTTCCTCGCCACCGACAATTGGGACGTGAGGCACGCGTACAACGTGGACGGTTCGCCACAGATCATGGACGTTTACGACAGCGGCGCCGGCGCCTGGAAGACGATCCTCGTCGCGGGTTTGGGTGGGGGCGGACGCGGGTACTACGCTCTGGACGTCACTAACCCGGCCAGCCCGAAAGGCATGTGGGAGGTATGCCAGGACCCGGCGATATGCGTGGAGAAAGACGACAACATCGGATACTCCTTTGGCCCGCCGATCATCACCAAGGACCCCAAGGACGACAAATGGGTAGTAATGATCACGTCGGGGTACAACAACGTCAGCCCCGGCGACGGCAAGGGCTATATCTACATCGTCGAAGCCTTGACCGGGACGATCCTGGACAAGAAAGACACCGGCGTCGGCGATACCACCACGCCGAGCGGTCTGTCCAAAATCAGCGCCTACGCCAACAGCTTCAACACCGACAATACGTCGCTCTTCGTCTATGGCGGCGACCTGTTCGGCAATCTGTGGCGGTTCGATGTGGAGGACAGGAGTTTCCTGCGCATGGCCGAGTTGAAAGATGGATCAGGCAAGCCCCAGTCGATCACCACGCGGCCGGAACTCGGCTTTGTCGATGGTTACCGGGTGGTCTATGTCGGTACCGGGCGTTATCTCGGCGAGGACGATCTGGTTGACCCGGCCACGCTCACGCCAGCGCTGCCCTGGGCCTATCAGCAGTCCTTCTACGCAATCAAGGACCGCAACGTGGCTCTCGGCAACATCCGTACCTCAACCCCGGGGCTGCAGCAGCAGACCATCACGATCCTCAGCCTGGATTCGCGGAGCACGACCACCAACGTCGTGGACTGGGCCACCAAGGACGGCTGGTACGTGGACTTCAATCCAAGCAGCGCCTCGCCCGGCGAGCGCGTGAACCTCGATCCCGTGCTGGCACTCGGCACGCTCGTGGTCGTCACCAACGTGCCCAGCAATAGTGCCTGCGTCGTGGGTGGTGATGCCTGGATTTACCAGTTCGATTACAAAGATGGCACCTACGTTGCCACTGCCACAGGAGAACAGGCCGGGCAGAGGTTCACCGGGCAGACGCTCGTCGGCGTGGTCGTCGTCAGACTGCCCAGCGGGGTGCTGAAGGGTATTGCGACCGGAGCCACGGGAACCAAGACCACCGTCGGGGTCAACATCGGCGGCAGCGGCAGCGTCGGGCGTCGCGTATCATGGCGCGAACTCCTCGAGTAGAAAAGCATGACGACTCACTGGAAACGTCTGCTCGTATCGCTGGCCGCGGCGGTGTGGGTTTGCGCTCACGCGGGCACTGCCCTGGCGCAGCAAACCCAACCGCGCAAACCAGCGGTACAGCAGCCGCAGGCGCAGCAATCGGGAAGGGCCTACTACGAAATGTATGAGCCGAGCCAGCGGCAACGCCTGAGACGCGAATCCTGCGGGCGCAATGAAGTGCCGATCGGCGCCAGTTGCGTGCGCACGTGCAAACAAGGCTATCTCCAGGTTGCCGGAAGCAAACCGCCGAGATGTCGCAGCATTGCCCCGCTGCCTGCCGGCCAGCTACCGGGGCCGGTACACAAGGAAGCCTCCACCCCCCCGCCACGGCCGCCGCGCAAGCCGGCACCACCCCAGCAGCCGGCCACGGGTCCCCGCCCCGCCTGAACTGGCAAACCAAGCGGCTCGCAATGCGAGCCGCTTTTTCTTGCTGTGAATCTCAGCTGGCGAGCGCTTTCGGCAGCGGGAAGGTCACTTTCTCGGCGATGCCATTCAACTCGCTCACCGACTCGGCGCCAAGTGAGTTTAGCCTGGCGATGACCGCCTGGACCAGGACCTCCGGAGCAGACGCGCCGGCGGTGACACCGACCACTTCTTTTCCTTCGATCCACTCGGGCTTCAGATCTGCCGCGTCATCCAGCATGTAGGCAGGCACACCGAGATTGGCCGCCACTTCGCGCAGCCGGTTGGAGTTGGAGCTGTTCGGCGAGCCAACCACGATGACGACATCGCAGCGCGCCGCCATCTCCTTGACCGCATCCTGGCGGTTCTGCGTGGCATAGCAGATATCGTCCTTCCGGGGCCCGAGGATGCGGGGAAACCGCCGCCGCAATGCCTCGGTGATAGCGCGCGCATCGTCCACCGATAGCGTCGTCTGGGTGACGAAGGCGAGATTTTCAGGGTCCCTGACCTGGAGCCGCTCGACATCCTCGACCGATTCGACCAGGTACATGTTGCCCTCGACCTGCCCCATCGTTCCTTCGACCTCCGGATGGCCGGCATGGCCGATCATGATGATTTCGCGCCAACCGTCGTGCATCTTGGCCACTTCGACGT
>JBQTIV010000134.1:0-1524 GCA_052387775.1 Betaproteobacteria bacterium | reverse complement strand
ACGTTCGCCCCGCAGTTGAGCGCGTTGATCACCATCTTGCGGTCGGTTGGCCCGGTGATCTCGACGCGGCGGTTCTGCAGGTTGCGCGGGACCGGCGCCACCGTCCATGCGGCGTCGCGAACGGGCTTCGTGTGCGGCAGGAAGTCCGGCATCCTGCCGGCGTCGAACTCCGCCTGGCGCTGCGCGCGCGCCGCCATCAACTCGCGGCGGCGCCATTCGAATTTGCGGGCAAGCTTGGCGATAAAAGCGAGCGCCTGCGCGCTGAGGATTTCCGCGTACGCCGGTGTCAAACGGCCACGGATCACGATACCTTCGGGCACGCGGGGATATGGGCTCGTCATGGCTCTTCCTCGAATCTGTTTTCTCGCTGAGCGGGCATGAAACGCCATTTCCACGATACAAAAGAGCGTTTCGGAGCCGGTGCTGCAGTGCATTATACCTTTTCAATACCGTGTGCCAACTAATGGTAACAAATGAACTTTCTAATGAGTGCATAAGCACAAATCCTGGCGCAGTCCGGGGCCTTTTTGCGTGGAAAACCCGGGAGTTAGGAAACTGCGGGAGCGCGCACAAGGCTTTGCTATAATCCGCGCTTTTCCCGTCGGTCGGCGCCGCGGCGCTGCGCATGCCCCTCGCAACCATTCCCTCGCATTCGAACGGAGATCACGCAGCATGACTGAACGACTCGACCTGTTGAAGATCGCCCGGGAAGAGCAGAGCGGCGACCTGTTCAAGCACCTCGACAGCATCTACAAGCGATCCAGGATCCAGCCGCGGGGCATTTCCGACGCGGTTATCTGGGAAGGCGGAAACACCGCCGGTAACGTAAAACCGGTCGCGCACGCGTTGACCGACATGTTCGCGTTGAACGGCACACTGATGGCGCTCGACGTCCTCGGGCTGCCGTTCCTCGGCGTGCCGATGATGGCGCAGTTCCGCCACGACACGAAACTCAAGTCGCTCGAGTGGTTCGGCAAGCTCGATTACACCTCCATCAAGTGGTCCACAGCCGGCGATTTCCTGGTGAACGAGAACGGCAGGAAGGTCGTCGTCATGGGCAAGTCCGCAAACGCGCCGCTGCGCACCGCGGCCGGGGTCTACTGCAACGTCCGGCCCTACGGCACGATCACCAACGTGCGCTTCATGCCCGGCCTGCCGTATTCGCAGGACGGCAAGAAGTTCCGCGTCGATCGCGATACCGGCAACATCCACTCCGAGATGAACACTCCCGGAATCAGGATGGCGTACGCGGTGCGCCTGTTCCTGAAGCTGGTGCACGAAACGGGTCAGATCGGGCGCGTGGCGACGAAGCCGACGCAGGCACAGGAGGACGCCGTCAACGCGGGGATCCTGCGCTGGCTCCTCCAGGGCACGAAATTCGAGTTGAAGCGCCGCTACTCCGTCGACGCCTACGCCGAGCACAAGGCGAACGTCGATGCGATCGTCGCGCTGCTCCCGAAGGACTTCAAGGCCGGCATGGAGAAGTGGGGCGGCGAGATCAACGAGCACATCTCCGACACCAAT
>JBQTIV010000133.1:0-11057 GCA_052387775.1 Betaproteobacteria bacterium | reverse complement strand
ATCCTTCCGCCTTCATCCTTCCGCCTTCATCCTTCCGCCTTCATCCTTGCTCTTCCTCCTTCCGCCTTCATCCTTCCGCCTTCATCCTTGCTCTCCTTGACCCGCTTCGCCCAGATAGAACATGATTTGCCGTTTCGCCCATCGCGGCAACTCTTGCCGTACCGGGCCGGGTCAGGGCTTCAGTTCATTGGACGCCGAAAATGGAACAGCCACAAACGATAACCGACCCACCCGGAAGACTTCAACTAATCAAGCTCTACTACGAAAAGCACGAGCGCAATGTCGCCATCGGGGCTTTCGTCGGCGGGTTTCTGTTCGACATCGTGACCACAGGGCGCATCGACTCCTGGCTCCTCATCGGCCAGCAGGCGCTCTATCTGCTGGTGGTCACGACGGCACTGCTGCAAATGCTCTTCGAGGAGGGCAAGCCGCCGCCGGCGCCCGCAAACATGTTCTTCGTCAAACGCTGGTATTACGAATGGCGCACGGCCATCGTGCACTTCCTGCTGGGATCGCTGATCAGCCTGCACACTATTTTCTTCTTCAAGAGCTCGTCTTTCCTGGTGTCTTTCTTCATCCTGCTCATCCTGGTGTTTCTTCTAGTGGCCAATGAGTTCAGTCGCTTCAGGGCGCTGGGACTGCCGTTCAAGTTCGCTTTGCTCAGCCTTTGCGTTCTGTCCTTTTTCGCTAGCGTCGTTCCCGTATTCGTCGGCTCGATCGGTGTCGTCGTATTCATGCTCTCGATGCTGCTCGGCTGTGTGCCTCTGGCGGTCATCTACCGGCGGCTTCTGATTCACGCGCCCGATCGCGTTCCTCAGGCCAGGAGACAAATCGTCGTTCCCTTTGGCTTGGTGCTGGTCGCCTTTCTCGCGCTTTATCTGTTGAGGCTGATTCCACCGGTGCCGCTCTCGATTCCGTATATCGGCGTCTATCACGCCGTCGAAAGAACGGCTGACATCTACCGGCTCAGTCACGAACGGCCGTTTTGGCGTTTCTGGCACAACGGCGACCAGAATTTCCTCGCCCAGCCAGGCGACAAGGTGTATGTGTTTTTCCGCATCTTCTCGCCCACGCGGTTTTCCGATCAGGTGACGATGCGTTGGTACTGGAAGGACTATCCGCGCGGCTGGGCGCTGCAGGACTCCATACCCATCAACATCGTCGGCGGGCGTGAACAGGGGTTCCGCGGCTACGGCGTGAAATCCAACTATCTGCCTGGCGACTGGAAGGTGCAGGTCGAAACCACCGACGGACGCGAGATCGGCCGCGTCTACTTCAGCCTCGCAACCGCCGCCGTGGAGCCGCGTATCTTCGATGTTGATCTCGAGTAGCGCGCCGACCTGAGCCGGCGTTTCGGCGTTTAACCAAGCCCGACCTGTCCCCGCCAAAGTAACGTCACAGCTTGATGCCCTCGCTGGTGATGTAAGCCCTGATGATGCTGTCAATATCCGTATCGGCCTTGAAACCCATTTCCAGCGCCCTCGGTGTTTTGAAGTGCGCCGGGAACGTCACGATCATTTTCTGAATCCGCTCGACGGGTTTGAACACCACGCGCGCGGCAGCCTCGTCGCCGGCGATGCGGCGCAGCGCTTCCACGCCCTGCTTCACCGAGATCGTGATGCCCGGAAGGTTGATCGAACGACTGGCGCCCCATGCGGATGACGGCAGGTCGTGGGCATGCACAAATGACTCGATCACCTGCCTGGGCGACAGGATCAAGAGTTCGGTCGATTCCCCCACGGGAACCTCGCACACCACGCCGTTGAGCGGCTCCCTGAACATGCCGCTCGCGAACGAAGTCGACGCGAGATTGGGCTTGCCGGGGCGCACCACTATCGTCGGTAATCGCAGGCTGCGGCCGTCGAGAAAGCCCTTGCGCGAGTAGTCATTGACGAGGTACTCGCCGATCACTTTCTGCGTACCGTAGGAGGTCTGCGGGTTGGGTGTGATCGAATCGTCAACCAACGCCGGCAATTTCCCGCCGAAAACCGCCAGCGAACTGGCGTACACCAGCCGCGGCGGGGACTTGAGTTTCCGGCACGCCTCGAGCAGATTGCGCGTGCCGTCGAGGTTGACGTGGTAGCCGAGATCGAAATCGGCTTCGGCGCCCGCGCTGACCACCGCCGCGAGATGGAAAACCGAACCGGTATCGGCATCCAGCGCGGCTGCGATGGCGGCGGGCTGCGCGATGTCCCCGTTCACGCACTGCAGCCTGGGATCGGGATTCTGCGGGAAAGCAGCATCGAACAACTTGATCCGGGAGATGGATGCGGGCTCGCCGTCGGGCCCGGCCAGCGTCTTGCGTTCCAGCAGCCGCAGCGCGAGCCGGTAACCGAGGAACCCGCCGCCGCCGGTGATGAAAACCTTCATGTTGATTTCTCCCTGGCAAAGGAAAATCTTACGCCGGTGCCGGAGAATTTGTGGCGAACCCGCGGCAGAATGTCGGGCTGCCGCCCGGTTCCCACGAAGGGTAAACTATATTCGGGATCACGGATTCTCACCCGCGGGGCGGTGGGCAGCATCCTTCCCGATCATCGATTGACGCGAACTCGGTTGCAGACTCGGACGCTGGAGCGTGGAATGCTGATATTCAGGCAGTTATTCGACCCGCAGTCCTCCACCTATACCTACCTTCTCGGCGATAGCCGCAGTCGCGAGGCGGTACTGATCGACACGGTATTCGAGCAGGCGCGCCGGGACGCGGCACTGCTGAGCGAACTCGAACTGCGCCTGCTTTACACGCTGGAAACCCATGTCCACGCCGACCATGTTACTGGCGCATGGATACTGAAGCGGCAATTCGGCAGCGGGATTGCCTTGGCGAAAAGCGGCGGCGCCGAGGGTGCCGACCGTTATCTTGCGCATGGCGATGAGATCAAGTTCGGTGGACGCCATCTCCAGGTCCGCGCCACGCCGGGACATACGAGCGGGTGTGTAACCTACGTGCTCGATGACGAAAGCATGGCCTTTACTGGAGACTGTTTGCTGATCCGGGGCAGTGGGCGCACGGATTTCCAGCAAGGTGACGCGCATGCACTGTACCGTTCGGTGCATACCCAGATTCTCACGCTGCCACAAAATTGCCTGCTCTACCCCGGGCATGACTATCGCGGGCTTACCGTGACCAGCGTGGCTGAAGAGAGGCGCTTCAATCCGCGCCTGGGTGGCGAGATCGGCGAAGGCGACTTTGCCGGCTACATGCGTAACCTGGGCTTGCCGCATCCGAAGCAAATCGATGTCGCCGTGCCGGCCAATCTAAAGTGCGGGCGGCAGGAGGACGGCGAGGTGTCGCTCACGGCGCCGACTTGGGCACCGCTGACCTACACCTTCGCGGGCATCTGGGAAATTCAGCCGCAGTCGCTGGAAGAAGCCGCCGACAAGGTTCAGATCATCGATGTGCGCGAGCCGGCGGAATACCACGGCCCGCTGGGACATATCCGCGGCGCGAAATTGATCCCGCTCGGTGAACTGGCTGGACGGACCGGTGAGATCGCCCGCAATCGCCCCGTTGTCGCGGTCTGCCGATCGGGCGCGCGCTCGGCGCATGCAACCGTGATCCTGCAACAAGCCGGTCTGAATGATGCGGCGAATCTTGCTGGCGGTATGCTGCGCTGGCGCGCGGACGGCCACGCTGTTGAGGGCGGCAGCAGCTAGGAAAGAGCTGATCAGGTTCCGAAAGCGGTCAGCACGCGTACCTGTCTAAACTCGATGCGGCCGTCCTGAACAGAAACGGGCACCAATCGGTGCCCGATTCATTTCATCCATTTACGCTCAGATTCGCTTGCGCTCGATGTAAAACGAGGCGAGGCGTTGCGCAGGTCGATCAGTGCCTCATCCAACAGGTACATCAGTGACGGCGCCTCGCTTCGCTCCGGGCTTAGGGCCGGTCGCTCGCGGTGGCACGTAGGCGGACAGACGGCAACTCACGCCCTCGATCTGTTTTCCGCCGGCGTATCGTGTCACCTGGCAGCAGATCACTTCTCCCGCAGATGAAAGCTGCGAAATGTGGCTCAAAACCAGAGCCTTAGGCACGTGGAGTGCCTTGGCAATCTCGACGTCCAGTTGCTCGCCGTTGCTTCTCAGGTGTTGAAGAATGGTGTTTTTCATCCGGGTATCCCTACGGTGCATTCAAGTGCGCACATTTTAGGCTACAGACGTTACTCGGGCAAGTCTCATTGTCTGCGGTCTCATTACGGACAAAGCCTTACGCAACAATCCTCTTGACGTCAGACTGCTCGCATTACCCCTCGCCGGACGTTCGTCTGGCCGTAGCGTCGTGTGGCGTGGTGGTGGCGGGTCCGGCCCGCCCCTTGTCGCTCACTTCGCCTGTCGCTGCATGGGTGAATTCCTTTTGACCGCTTTGCCGTTTCAATCCTTGCAAGAAACAAGACCTGACCCCATCACTAGTGATCGACGAGGTGCAATTGCGGTCCGAGCTGATCCTGCCGGCGCAAACCCGGCGGCGGCCGAGGCGCTTGGTATAGAATCCCGGCGAGAAACACCCGGTAGTCCAACGCCTTAAAAGCAGCAATCTCCTCCATGGAGCAGGTTGTCCATTTGTCCGATTCCAAGCGGGATCCGCTCTCGCTGGAGGAGCAGCTCACGCGCGTGTTGGAAGCTGCTCGCGAAGCGGTCACGGTCGACCGGCTCCATCTTTGGGCGCTAGCGCCGGAACGCGACCGGCTTCTTTATGTGACGGGCTCCGGCCTGTCGGAGGAGGACAGACGTTTGCTGAGCAAGCGGCCGGAGCTTCCTCTAGCCGACGCCGGCGCGATGGCAAAGGCAGTGCGCGACAAGGCAGCATTATTGGTCAACGGAGCCAAATCACGGCCGCCGCAGTCCCGGGCCACATATAAGGCGCTGCACGCGAACAGCTTCCTGGCGGTCCCGCTGCTTACCCGCGATCGCGTGCTGGGACTGCTGGTGGCAGACAACAGGTACAGCGATGCGCCGCTGTTAGTGGACAAGCTGCGTCTGCTTCATACCTTTGCTCTACATCTCGCGACGGCGGTTGACAACGCTTCTGTTCGCGGCGTGCTGCAAGCGTCCGAGCGAAATCTTGCAGAGGCGGTCGAGCAGCAGGCGGCCACCAGCGAGATCCTGCGCGTGATCAGCAGCTCGCCTAACGATCTCACCGCGGTATTCGATTCGATTCTGAGCAGTGCGACGCGCCTGTGCGAGGCGCAGCTCGGGACGCTGTACCTCTGCGACGGCAAGGTTTTCAACGCAGTCGCGATAAAGGGCGGGACCCCTGCCATCGCCGAGAAGTTGGGGGTGGTTCGACCGGGGCCGCAGACCGGCCTCGGCCGGCTGCTCGCCGAGAAGCGACCTGTGCACATCCCCGACGTTACTGATGACATCGCCTATCGGCAGCGCGATCCAGTTCGTGTGGCAACCGTCGAGCTTTTGAGGGCGCGCACGTTCCTGGCCGTTCCCCTGCTCAAGGTCGACGCGGTGGTGGGCGCGCTGGTCATCTATCGGCGCGAATTGTGCCCGTTCCAAGAGTCGCAGATCGGGTTGGTGCAAACCTTCGCCGACCAGGCGGTGATCGCCATCGAGAACACGCGGCTGTTCAACGAGACCCGGGAGGCGCTCGAGCGGCAGACGGCGACGGCCGAGATCCTGAAGGTCATCAGCGAATCGCCGACCGACGTGCAGCCGGTGTTCGACACGATCGCCAGGAGTGCGCTGAAGCTGATCGGCGGGCATTCGGCAGGGGTCGCGCGGCGCCTCGACGATACCCTGCACCTCGCAGCGATCACGGCAACCAGCGAAGCCGGAGATGAAGCGCTGAGAAATTTGTTCCCTGCGAAGCTTACGGGTCAAGGCGCCTTGGGCAAGGCTGTCCTGAGCGGATTGCCGGAATACGTAAGCGATATTGAAACGGATCCCGCTTACTCGCCCGCTTTTCGGGAAGGGGCGCGTTTGCGGGGTTATCGGGCCATTCTGGCTGTGCCGATGATGCGCGAGGGTGTCTCGGTCGGCGGGATTACCGTCACCCGCCAGGACCCCGGTCCATTCACGAACCACCAGATCAATCTGCTCAAGACCTTCGCCGATCAAGCGGTCATCGCCATCGAGAACACACGGTTGTTCAACGAGCTGCAGGAACAACTCGAGCAGCAGACCGCTACCAGCGAGATCCTGCGCGTGATCAGCCAGTCGCAGACCGACGTGCAGCCGGTTTTCGAGGCGATCGCGGCGAACGCGCAGCGGCTGTGCGGGGCCACCACCGGCCAGGTCAACACCTTTGACGGCGCCACCATCGATATCGCGGCAGCCCACAGCTACAGCCCTGACGGCCTGGCCGCGCTTCGGCGGAGCTTTCCGCAGCCGATCAGCTTTCCCGGCGCAACCGCTAGCGCGATCCGGAGCCGCAAGGTGGCCTACATTCCCGACGTGCGGGAAGATTCCGGCTACGGTTCGCAGGACCTCGCCCGGGCGGCCGGCTATCGCTGCGTCCTGTCCGTTCCCATGCTTCGCGAGGGCAATCCTATCGGAGCGGTCACCGTCACCGGCGCCGAGCCAGCAATGTTCTCCGAGCGACAGATCACCATGCTCCAGACCTTCGCCGACCAGGCGGTGATCGCGATCGCGAATACGAGGCTGTTCAACGAGCTCGAATCACGCAACCGCGACCTGGCGGAGTCGCTGGAGCAGCAGACCGCCACCAGCGAGATCCTGCGCGTCATCAGCCAGTCGCAGCGCAACGTGCAGCCGGTGTTTGACGCAATCGCATCGAGTGCTCGGAAGTTGTGCCGGCCCAGCATCGCCGGTGAGGTCTTCATGTTCGACGGCGAACTCCTCAAGTACGCGGCTGCTGATAGCGCCAGTCGCGAAATAGTCGAGGCCATTCGCGGAGCGGCACACCCGCTGAGCCGCAGCAACGCGGCAGCGCGGGCTATCCTCACCAAAGATGTGGTCCATATTCCAGATGTGCACGAGGACTCGGAATATCGCCTGCAGACCCTAGCTCAGACGGCCGGGTTTCGCAGCGTGGTTTCTGTTCCGATGCTTCGCGACGGCAGCCCAATAGGGGTTGTCGCAGTCTTGGGTGCCGAGCCAGCAATGTTCACGGGACGCCAGATTGCCACGCTCCAGACCTTCGCCGACCAGGCGGTGATCGCGATCGAGAACACGCGGCTGTTCAACGAGCTGGAGTCGCGCAACCGAGACTTGACTGAATTGCTTGAGCAGCAAACGGCGACAAGTGACATCCTGCGCGTGATCAGCCAGTCGCAGCGCGACGTGCAGCCGGTGTTCGAGACGATCGCCGCGAACGCGCGGAAGCTGTGCGGAGCCGCCAGCGGATGGGTGTTCACGTTCGACGGCGAGTTCATCAACGTCGCGGCCGCTGACAGCGCCAGCCCCGAAGCCCTTGAGACGATTAATCAAGTTTTCCCGATGCGACCGGCCCGCAGCGTCGTGGTCGCGCGCGCCATTCTCACTCGAACGCTAGTCTATGTGCCGGATATTCGGCAAGACCCGGAATATCCCCAGCATCTGGCGCAGGCGACAGGGTTTCTGAGCGCGCTTTCCATTCCCATGCTGCGCGACGGCAGCCCGATCGGAGCGATCGGGGTTGCTGGCCCCGAACCCTCGATGTTCTCCGAGCGACAGATCACCATGCTCCAGACCTTCGCCGACCAGGCGGTGATCGCCATCGAGAACACGCGGCTGTTCAACGAGCTCGAGTCGCGCAACCGCGACCTGAGCGAGTCTTTGGAGCAGCAGACTGCCACGAGCGACATCTTGCGCGTGATCAGCCAGTCGCAGACCGACGTGCAGCCGGTGTTCGACACGATCGCGGCGAATGCGCGGAAGCTGTGCGAGGCCACTGGTGTGACAGTCTTCACGTTCGACGGCGAGACCATCCAGGATGCGGCAAGTGACGGTGTCAGCGCCGAAGGGCTCGAGGCCCTTCGACGCACCTTTCCCATGCCACCAAGCCAGCGCGCCGCGACCGGCCGTGCCGTCCTGACCCGTGCGGTCGCCTACATTCACGATATTCTCGAGGACGCGGGATATGGGCTGCAAGGACTCGCGGAGCAGGCGACATATCGCAGCATCGCGGCAGTCCCTATGCTTCGCGAGGGCAGCCCGATCGGAACCATCACCGTCACCGGCGCCGAACCCGCGATGTTCTCCGAGCGGCAGATCGCCATGCTTCAGACCTTCGCCGACCAGGCGGTGATCGCGATCGAGAACACGCGGCTGTTCAACGAACTGGAGTCTCGCAACCGCGACCTCGCCGAGTCGCTGGAGCAGCAGACGGCCACGAGCGAGATCCTGCGCGTGATCAGTCAATCGCAGCGCGATGTGCAGCCGGTGTTCGAAGCGATCGTCGCCAACGCCCAAGCGCTGTGCCGCGGCATGGACGGAACCCTCTTGACGTTCGACGGGGAAATGGTGCGCTTTGGGGCCAGTACCGGTCGCGACGCCGATGTGCTCGCTACCCTTCGGCAGATGCTTCCAGCCTCGCTTGAGGAACTCGGGGAGGGGAGTGTAAATGCGCGCGCCATCCGCACCCGCGCGGCCGCCTACATTCCCGACACTCGCGAGTATTCGGCGCCTGCTTTATTGGCGCTGGCGGACAAATGGGGCTATCGCAGCCTCGTTGCCGTACCCATGCTGCGCAAGGGCAACCCCATCGGAACCATCGCCGTCGCCGGTGCCGAGCCCTCGATGTTCACGGAACGCCAGATCACCATGCTGCAGACCTTTGCCGACCAGGCGGTGATCGCCATCGAGAACGCGCGGCTGTTCAACGAACTTGAGTCGCGCACGGCGGAGCTCGGTCGCTCGGTTGAGGAGCTGAAAGCGCTCGGCGAGGTCGGCAGCGCAGTAAGCTCGACGCTCGATCTCGATACCGTCTTGACGACCATCCTCACCCACGCCAACAAGCTTGCGGGAACACAGGCGGGACAGATCTTCGACTATGACGAAACGACCGAGGCGCTAAGCCCCCGGGCGACGACCGGCTATACGCAGGACATCGCTGAGGCTTTGCGGCGCAATCCGATCAGGAAGGGACAAGGCGTCACCGGTCAGGCCGTTGCGAAGCGGCAGAGTGTGCAGATTCCAGACATCGCCGTCGAGGGCGCCTACGACATCCGCCTGCGTGACTTGATCATGGGCGCCGGGTTCCGAGCCCTGCTGGCTGTGCCGCTGATCCGAGAGAATCAGGTGATGGGCGCCTTGGCGATCGCCCGACAGACGCCCGGCGAGTTCCCCCAGCCAGTCGTCGATCTGTTGTCCACCTTCGCCAGCCAGTCCGCGCTGGCGATGCAGAACGCGCGGCTGTTTCATCAGCTCGAGATCGCCAGCCAGCACAAGTCCACGTTCCTCGCCAACATGTCGCACGAGTTGCGCACGCCGCTGAATGCCGTCATCGGCTATAGCGAGATGTTGCAGGAGGATGCCGCGGACTTGGGAGCGGACGGCCTGGTCCCCGACCTCAAGAAAGTGAACGCCGCGGGCAAGCACCTGCTGGAGCTGATCAACTCGATCCTGGATCTGTCCAAGATCGAGGCCGGCAAGATGGAGTTGCAGCTCGAGGATTTCGGCGTATCACGCATGGTCGAGGAGATCGCAGCCATGATCCAGCCGCTGGCCGAGAAGAACAGTAATCGGCTCGAGGTGGCATGCGACGCGGCGACAGGAACGATGCATGCGGATCTGACGAAGGTCCGCCAGGTGCTGTTCAATCTGCTGAGCAACGCCTGCAAGTTCACCGAGCAGGGGACAGTCTCCCTGCGCGTCACGCGTGAGGGATCCTCGGAGGACGCCTGGCTGCACTTCAGCGTCAACGACACCGGGATCGGGCTCAGCACCGAGCAGCTCGGGCGGCTGTTCCAGGAATTCTCGCAGGCCGACGCCGACACCACGCGCAAGTACGGCGGGACGGGCCTCGGGCTGGCGCTCAGCCGGCGGCTCTGCCGGCTGATGGGTGGCGACATCGCCGTGACCAGCGAGCCGCAGAAGGGCAGCACATTCACGGTGCGGCTGCCCGTGGATGTCGGACGGATGCACGAGTTGGCGAGCGAGAGCTCCGGCACTGCCGGCACCGTGCTGGTGATCGACGACGAAGCCGTCGTGCGCGAACTGATGCAGCGCTATCTCGGCAAGGAAGGCTTCCGCGTGCTCACCGCCGCCAACGGCGAAGACGGGCTGCGGCTGGCGCGCGAGCATCGCCCCGACGCGATCACGCTGGACGTCATGATGCCGGGGATGGACGGCTGGACGGTGCTCTCCATGCTGATGGCTAATGCCGAACTCGCCGACATCCCGGTCATCATGCTGACGATCATCGATGACAAGCGAACGGGATACGCGCTCGGCGCTTCCGAGTACCTGACCAAGCCCATCGACCGTGCGCGGCTCATCGCGGTGCTCACGAAGTACCGGCGCGATCTACCGGTCCTGGTGGTGGACGACGATGCCGGCATCCGGCAACTGCTGCGCCGGATCCTCGAGGAGGAAGGTTACACGGTGATCGAAGCGCAGAATGGTCGCGCTGCGCTGGAACGCATGGGCGAGCGCACGCCGGGTGCGATCCTGCTCGACCTGATGATGCCGGAGATGGACGGGTTCGAGTTCGTCAACGCACTGCGCTCGCGGGAGACGTGGCGGCAGATTCCGGTTGTGATCATCACTGCCAAGGACCTGACGGCAGAGGACCATGAGCGACTCAACGGCTCAGTCGTGCAGATCCTGCAGAAAGGCGCGTACGATCAGCAACAGTTGCTGGCCGAGGTGCGCGCCTTGGTGAGTGCTTCGATCGGCCGCCGCAAGGGGAGAAACAGATGACGAAGATTCTGCTGGTCGAAGACAACGAGATGAACCGCGACATGCTCTCACGGCGCTTGCAGAAGCAAGGTTACGAAGTTGTCATGGCGGTCGACGGCGAGGAAGGCGTTGCTAAGGCGCAGAGCGAAGCGCCGGCGCTGATCCTGATGGACATGAGCCTGCCCGGCATCGACGGCTGGGAAGCGACGCGGCGGCTAAAGGCTGCACCGCAGACACAAGGGATCCCCGTCATTGCGCTTACCGCTCAT
>JBQTIV010000132.1:0-47822 GCA_052387775.1 Betaproteobacteria bacterium | reverse complement strand
GCGGTTTATTTCGTCTTCGCCCAGCCATCCGAATCGAAATTGTCCCCCTTGTTTCGAGGCATTGCTAGAATTCCCGTTTTGCAAAATCGGGGCGGGACACGGGGCCGGGCATGGCGTTACTCGAGATTGGCAACGTCACCCGTCGGTTCGGCGATTTCATTGCCGTCAACGATGTCAGCATCAGTATCGAAGCCGGTGAGTTCTTCACCCTTCTGGGCCCTTCCGGCTGCGGCAAGACCACACTGTTGAGAATGATCGCCGGCTTTGACGTTCCCGATGCCGGGAAAATCATCGTCGACGGTCGCGACATGGCCGGCATTCCGCCGGAAGCGCGCAACATCCATACGGTCTTCCAAAGCTACGCGCTGTTCCCGCACATGAATGTCGAAGACAACATCGCCTTCCCCTTGCGCATGGCGAAAGCGGCGCCGGCGCAAATCAGCCGGAGGGTGGAAGAGGCGCTGGAGGACGTGCGCCTCACCGGCATGAACATGCGCTATCCCAATGAACTCTCCGGCGGGCAGAAGCAGCGTGTGGCGGTGGCCCGCGCGCTCATCAACCGCCCCAAACTGCTGCTGCTCGACGAGCCGCTGGCGGCGCTGGATGCAAAGCTCAAGGAAAGCGTGCAACTCGAGCTAATCGGCCTGCAGAAGGAAATCGGCGTCACTTTCGTCTACGTGACACACGACCAGAGCGAAGCACTGGCGTTATCGCACCGGATCGCGGTGATGAAGGACGGACGGGTCGAACAGATCGATGAGCCGTCGAAAATATACGGTTTTCCGAAGAACCGGTTCGTCGCCGATTTCATCGGCCAGTGCAACCTGCTCGAAGGCGAGATCAAGGCTGGCGTGCGCGAGCGCATGACCGTGTATCTCGACGGCATCGGCGAGATTTCCGCGCTTAACGTTGAGGGCGATCAACCTGGATTGCGGGGTGTCCTGGCGTTGCGCCCGGAGAAAGTGGCGATCGGCCGCGATCTGCCCGCGGGGCCGGACCTGAACCGCTTTGCGGGCAGGGTGTACGACTTTCTGTATCTTGGCGATGTCACCGTGTACATCGTCGAACTTGCCGGCGGCAGACGCATCGAGGCGTTGCTGCCCAACTCTGCCGCGGGGCATACCAAGTTCTTCGAGGCGGGCGACGACGTGCAGGTGGGCTGGCGTTTCGACGCCGGCCATTTTCTGAATGACTGAGCCTGCGCGGAGCTAAATGAGCGCGCCCCTCAATCGCCTGCACAAATGGTTGATCAGCGGCCCACCGCTCGCCTATCTGCTGGTGTTCTTCGCCATTCCCGTGCTGATCATGGTGGTGGCCTCCTTGCGCAATCCGGGGGAGTTCGGTGGCCTGGCGCCGCTGTTTTATGGGGACGAAACCGGTACACACCTGGACCTGACCGGCCATAACTACGGTCGTTTCTTCTCCGATTTCCTTTACACGCGGCTTTTTATCAAGTCGTTCGCCTACGCGGCGATCACCACGCTGCTATGCCTGGTCATCGCCTACCCGCTGTCAATGTTGATCGCCCGCAGCCCGAAAAAACACCGCGATCTGCTGGTGCTGCTGGTGATCTTGCCCTTCTGGTCGAATTTCCTCATCCGTGTCTACGCATGGATGATCATCCTCGGGCCCCAGTCGGTGTTCGTGCGGGCGCTGAACGCCTGCATCGGCTTCTTCGGCTTCGAGCCGGTGTCGCTGCTGTTTACGCCCGTCGCGGTGATCGTGGGCCTGGTCTACGTGCATCTGCCGTTCATGGTGCTGCCGCTATACGCCAATCTGGAAAAGCACGACCCGGCTCTGCTCGACGCCGCGCAGGATCTGGGGGCGAATGCCTGGAAGCGCTTCTGGCGGGTGACTTTTCCGCTGTCGTTGCCCGGGGTGTATGCCGGTGCCGCGCTGGTGTTCATCCCCGCGCTCGGCATATTCGCCATTCCCGACATTCTGGGCGGCACCGAGGGCATCATGATCGGCAACGTGATCAAGCAGCAATTCCTCGACACCCGCGACTGGCCCTTCGGCAGCGTGCTGTCGATGGTGTTGACCGTCGCGGCGGTGGCGCTCGCCGGCCTGGCCGCCTGGGTGGGCAGGAGAGCGAGGGTATGAGCCGCCGTTCGCCCTGGCTCTGGCTTGCCGGCACTCTTGCCTACGCCTTCCTGTATGCGCCGCTGGCGATCGTGGTCGCTTACTCCTTCAACGACTCGCGGCTCAATGCCGAATGGGTCGGCTTTACGCTGTCCTGGTACGAAAAGCTCTTCGGCAATGAAAAGATGCTGAAGGCGGCATGGAATTCCCTCGTGATCGGACTGACCGCGAGCGCGGTCTCCACTGTCCTTGGCACCATGGCAGGCTACGCGATGTACCGCTACAAGATGCGATTGCTGCCGGTGCTGGTGCTGGCGCCGATCGCGATTCCGGAAATCCTCATGGGCGTCTCGCTGCTGATTTTCTTCGTGATGCTCAATATAATCCTGGGCATGGTATCCATCGTGCTGTCCCACATCGCCTTCTGCGTCGGCTTTGTGGCCATCGTGGTGCGCTCGCGGCTCGCCGGCATGGATGAGAGCCTGACCGAGGCTGCGCGCGACCTCGGCGCCTCGCCGTGGCAGGCATTTCGCCTGGTGACCCTGCCGCTGATCATGCCGGGGGTGGTGGCCGGCGCGCTGATGGCATTCACGCTTTCGATCGACGACTTCGTCATCACCTTCTTCACCGCGGGGGTTGGTTCATCCACCCTGCCGTTGCAGATCTACACCATGGTGAAGATCGCCGTGACGCCGGAAGTCAACGCCGTGTCAACGCTGCTGATGCTGCTCACGCTGGCGCTGATTTTGATCGCCTCGCGGCTTTCGCCCGGCGCTCTTCGAAGCCAGTGAGGCTTCCGCCACCGCCGTCATATTGCGATTTTCGTGCAGATTGCCACTGGACTGTGGCGGGTGTATTTCTTACGCTTAGCGTTTCGAGGACGGGTATCTCAAAACCAAGGAGATCGACCATGAAGAAGTTGCTGTCCCTGCTGCTGCTTGCCAGCCTGCCGGCACTGGCGAAAGACGAGTTGCACCTCTACAACTGGAACGACTACATCGCCGCCGAGACGGTGGCGCGTTTCGAGAAGTCCTGCAAATGCAAGGTGGTGCAGGACTACTTCGGCGACAACGAAGAAGTGATCGCCAAGTTCGCCGCTGGCGCCAAGGGCTACGACGTGGTGGTGCCCACCTCGAACTACGTGGCTGGCATGGCCAAGGCCGGTTGGTTGCAGCCGCTGGACAAGAGCAAGGTCGCCAACTTCAAGAACGCGATGCCGCAGTACCTGAACACCGAGTTCGATCCGGGCAACAAGTATTCCGCACCGTATGCGATGTCCATCACCCTGATCGGCTACAACGAGCAGAAATTGAAGGAACTCGGCATCACCGTCGATTCCTGGGCGGTCATTTTCGATCCCGCGATCCTCGCCAAGATCAAGGGCCGCGTGACGGTCCTCGACAGCCAGAGCGAACTGATGGCGGCGGCGCTGAAGTATCTCGGTTATTCGGTGAACGACCGCGATCCCAAGCACTGGCAGCAGGCCAAGGACGTCATCGTCAAGGCCAAGCCCTTTTGGGCGGCGTTCATGGCGCAGGGCTACATCAAGGAACTGTCCACCGGCAATCTCTGGGTGGTGCACGGCTACTCGAACGACATCTTCCAGGCCGACCTCGGGGCACAGGAGGCAAAGCAGAAGTTCCGCATTCGCCACAGCCTGCCGAAGGAAGGCGCAGTTCTGGCGCTGGATGCGATGGTCGTCGCCAAGAGCGCACCACGGCCGGACCTGGCGCACCAGTTCATCAATTTCATGCTCGACGGGAAGAACTCCGCGGACCTCACCAACATGATCGGTTCGGGCAATCCGAACGCCGACGCCATGAAATACATCAAGCCGGAAATCAAGAACAACAAGGCAGTGTTTCCGGACGCCGAAGCGGCGAAGCGGCTGGAGCAATTGAAGGACATGACGTCCAAGGAACGCCAGCTGCTCAACCGCATCTGGACCGAGATCAAGGCTAAATAAGACGCGACAGCGGCGCGGGGCGCCGCAGCAAAGCTTCGCTAGACGCCGGTGCCGGGGTTTTTCACTGCGTAGGTCCGCTCGAGCAATTCGAGGAGCCGTTCGACGTCCTGTTCGGGCAGCAACTGGATGCCGGCAGCGCGTTCCCGGCCGCTGCCCGATTCGAACTGCCGGGCGAGGTTCTGGATGCCGCGCGGCGCGCGCAGGCTCACCCGATATCCGTCCGCGCGCGCGACCAGAATCGCGATCGCCTGTTGCGGATGCTCGCCGGCGAGCGCGTTTGCAAACACCCCGGATACGCGCCGGCACCAGGCTTCGTCCGCCATGAACACCGCAATGCAACCCTGGCCTCTTTGTAATACGGGCAGCTTGCGCGCCTGCTCGAGGTCGCCGGCGCAGGCACGGCGCAGTAAGTCAAATTCGGGCGCGCGCGCGGCAAACACGAGGGGATCGGCGAAGTGGCGCAAGCGGCGGTAAAGCTCGGCCGGATGAAAATGCAGGTCTTCCACCGAGTCTCCGTAGGCGTTGTAGTTGAGGCACTCTCCCAGTTCGCGCAGCACTCCGAGATCGTGCGCCGAAAAGTGCATGTCTCCAGCTGCAGCAAGCGCGGATTTCGGCAGGCCGTCCCCGAACGCAGCGACCACCGCCCACGCCCGGTACTTGCCGCGCAAAAAACGATCGACGATGAGGCTGGTGCACACTGAGGGCGCGGTGTCGATGTGCGCGTCCAGCAGGCGGTGGTTGGGAACCGCGCCGGCGAAGTGGTGATCGAAATACCGGCAACGTACCCCGTCCTCCAGCATGCGAAGCAAGTGGGCGCGATTCGTTTCCAGTGAAACGTCGAGCACCGTAACTTCATCTCCGCGCCGGGGCTCTACGCGAGCGAGCAACTCTATATCGCGTTTGACTCCGGTGACGAGTTCCGCATCGCGCGGCTCGGCGAGCCGCAGTTGATGCAGAGCGCAGATGCCGTCGGCGTCACCGTTGAAGATGTCATAGAATCTCAATCACGGGTTCCAATGGATGCGGTTTCGTTTGATTGTGCCAGGCGCACTCGACACGAGAACATGAGCGGTCCGTTCTTCTCGCCAACAACGCGTTATTCGCGTAGATCCAAGCTGGTGCACTACCTCACAGTAGCTTACCCGCTGCTGGTAGTGTATGCCAGCCTCTTCCCGTTCTCCGGCTGGCGCGCGCCAGTGGACAACGCGACGGCGTTCGTCCTCGACGGCTGGCCCTTTTACGTCACCGTTTCCGATATCACGCTCAATGTTCTCGCCTATCTTCCGCTGGGACTGCTGCTTACCCTGACGCTCATGGGACGCGTGCCGCGTTGGGCGGCGGCGATTCTCGGAGTGCTGGCCGGGACGCTGTTCAGTCTGCTCATCGAGCTGGCGCAGGGCTATCTGCCATCGCGAATTGCTTCCAACGTGGACCTGCTCACCAACGCAGGCGGGACGATGCTCGGCGCTGCTGCAGCATTCGTGTACGGGGAACGCTGGCTGCTATCGGGGGAACTTTTCCGCTTGCGTGGACGTTATTTCATGCCCGGCACGGCGACCGACTACGGCTTCGTGCTTCTGGCACTGTGGCTGTTTACCCAGCTCAATGCGGAGATCTGGCTGTTCGGCAACGGCGATCTGCGGCATCTCGTGCCGGGCGAAGTCAGTGTGAGTTATTCGGCCGAGTCCTACCGCTACATGGAAGCGGCTGTCGCAGCATTCAACTTTGCCGGCGTGGCATTTGTGCTCACCGCAATCGCGCGATCATTCCTCGGTGCCGCGGTCTCGCTCATCGTGCTGGCCGCCGCCGCGCTGACGCTGAAAACGGTCGCTTCTGCGGCGCTGTTCATTCCGGGTAATCCGTCGCTGTGGCTGACCCCGGGGTCGTTGCTAGGGCTCGCGATCGGCGCCGTCGCGTGGCTGCTGCTGGCTCGCGTTCCAAGGAGCATGCTTATCCGGGCGGCAGTGCTTTGCCTTGTGTTCGGAGTGGTCGTCGTGAACCTCGCTCCGGAGAATCCCTATCTGGTGGCGGCGCTGAAAGTGTGGCGGCATGGACATTACGTCAGCTTCAACGGCATGACGCGGCTGCTCTCGGCGCTGTGGCCCTTTCTCACGCTCGGCTACCTGATTGCTCTTGCGCGCCAGACCGGTGGCGCGTCTTCCACCCGGGTCAAGTGAAGGCAACGATGATGAGTACAACGCCCGATTCGCTGAGTGATCTGCGCGAGCGCTTGCGGCGGTTCGCGGCCGAGCGCGACTGGGAGCAGTTCCATATTCCCAAGAACCTGGCGATGTCGGTAGCGATCGAGGCCGCCGAAATCATGGAACGCTTCCAGTGGCTGACCGCCGACGAGAGCGGCGCGCTGCCCGAGACGCAGCGCGCTGCCGTGGCCCACGAGATCGCCGATGTTCTGCTTTACCTCGTGCGGCTCGCGGATGTTTTGGGGATTGATCCGGTGGAGGCAGCGCTGGACAAAATGGCGATCAACGCGCGCAAGTATCCGGCAGTGCGCGGCATATAATACGCAGCCCGCTCTCGAGATCCCGCCGGTGAGCCATTACAAGTATCACGTGTTCTTCTGCTGCAACCAGCGCGACGCGGATGCCGCCTGCTGCAATAACCATCACGCCCAGGATATGCGCGATTATGCGAAAGCCCGTGTGAAGTCGCTGCAGCTCGCAGGCCCGGGCAAAGTGCGGGTGAACCAGGCGGGCTGCATGGACCGCTGCGACGAGGGCCCGGTGATCGCGATTTATCCCCAGGAAATCTGGTACACCTACATGGACAAGAGCGACATCGACGAAATCATCGATGAGCATCTGGTCCACGGCCGCATCGTCGAGCGTCTGCGCATTTGAAATCCGCAACACTGCAGCGACTCTCGATTGATGGACCGGCTGGCAGACTCGAGGTGGTCGCCAATGATCCCGGAGAGGCGCGCCGCGGCGTGGCGCTGGTCGCGCATCCTCATCCGCTGTACGGCGGCACGCTCGACAACAAAGTTGTGCAGACTCTGGCCAAAGCGTTCTTCGCGTCGGGGTATTGCGCTTTGCGATTAAATTTTCGAGGAGTCGGAGCGAGCGAGGGCGTGTTCGACGAGGGCCGCGGCGAAATCGAGGATGTCATGGCGCTCGCCGATCATGCGCGGCGCACCTATGGCAAGGGCGAGCTGGCGGTTGGCGGATTCTCTTTCGGCGGCTTTATCGCCGCCTCGGTGGCCGGGCGACTGGAGCCGAAGCATCTGGTGCTGGTGGCGCCGGCGGTGGGCCGATTTCCGGTCGGCAAGGTCCCCGCCGGGACGCTGCTGGTGCACGGCGAGGAAGACGACGTGGTGCCGCTCAAGGATGCGCTCGACTGGGCGCGTCCGCAACAGCTTCCCATCGTGGTGCTTCCCGGCGCCGGCCATTTCTTCCACGGAAATCTGGTGACGTTGCAAAATCTCGTCGAACGGCACTGTCGCGCCTGATCGACGGGGAAACAGAATCAAACGCGTTGACGCAGAGAGCGCAGAGGAAACAGAGAGCACAGAAAGAGAAATGTTGGGATACGATCAATGTCCGGTCCTCCTTCGTGTTATTTTGTGCCCTTCGTGCCTTCGTGGTGAAATGTCTGGTCGTCTCAGTCGCGCTGGTTCTGACGCGGCGTCTGCTCTCCTGAGGCAAGGCGATGCTCTGGCTCAAGTCATTTCACATCATCTTCATGGTGACCTGGTTCGCGGGATTGTTCTACCTGCCGCGGCTGTTCGTTTATCACGCCATGAGCGAGGACCGGCCGAGCATCGAGCGTTTCAAGATCATGGAGCGCAAGCTGTTCTTCGGCATCATGACGCCCGGCGCGGTTTTGACGCTGCTGTCGGGCGCATGGTTGTGGCTGGCGTACGGCTTTCACGGCGGTTGGCTGGTTGCCAAGCTGGCGCTGGTCGCGGTGCTGGTCGCCTACCACGTGTATTGCTGGAAACTAATGTTCGACTTCAAGCGCGACCGTAACCACCACGGCCACGTGTTCTACCGCTGGCTCAACGAGTTCCCCATCATGCTGCTCGTTGCCATCGTGCTGCTAGTGGAATTGCAGCCCTTCCGAGGTCCATGACAGCACTGGCGCGCGGCTTTCTGGTCGCGGCCCTATGGTGCGCATGCTCGCTGCACGCGGAGCAGGTCACCGCGCGCATTCTGGTGCAGAGCTCCCAGCTTGCCGGCTTCCAGTACTACCAGGGCAAGGAGCTGTGGGGACAGATGAAAATCGGCGATTCGCTCGCGCTGATCAGGGAGCCTGACAACCTGCATGACCCGCTGGCGGTCAGGGTCGAGTGGAACGGGCACAAGCTCGGCTACGTGCCGCGCAAGGAAAATGAAGCGGTGGCGCGCCAACTCGACCGCGGCAATCGGCTGCAAGCGCGCATCGTGCGTCTGTCCAAGCACAGAGATCCTTGGAAGCGCATCGAGTTCGAAGTCTTTCTGGGTCTCTAGGACTTGAAATCCTCACCGCAAAGACGCAAAGATCGCAAAGAAAAGCAGAAAAATAGACGGGGAATAACTGCAATGTGCAGAACCCGCTTCCGTCGCAAGTGTCGGCTATCCAGATGTCGAACGTTATGACGCGCACTTCCTCAATGTCCGGGTTTCCTTTGCGCTCTTTGCGTCTTTGCGGTGAAATTGTTTAACCGGGTAATTGGTCTTGAAGCAAGAGCGATTCTTCGCCCCCTGCCCCCGCGGGCTTGAGGCATTGCTGGCTGCCGAACTCGGCGGACTCGGTGCCGGGGACGTCGGCATGGTCGAAGGCGGGGTGGGCTTCGGTGGAACGCTACCGCTCGCCTATCGCGCGAACCTGCACAGCCGCATCGCCAGCCGGGTGCTGTGGGAAATCGGCTCCGGCCGCTACCGCAACGAGGAAGACATTTACCGCGCAGTGTATGCCCTCGACTGGCAGCGCCTGTTCGATCCCGGGCTCAGCGTCCGCGTGAAGGTCGCGGCGGTCGCGAGCCCGCTCAGGAGCCTGGAATTCATCACACTGCGGATCAAGGACGCAGCCTGCGACAAGTTCCGCGCGCAAACGGGCAGCCGTCCCAGCGTGGACACCGCGCAGCCCGACGTGCGCATCCATGCTTTTCTCGACGCGGAGCGGTTTACCATCTACCTCGATACCTCGGGCGAGCCGTTGTTCAAGCGCGGGTCGAGGCAGATGGCGGGCGAAGCGCCGCTGCGCGAGAACCTCGCCGCCGGAATTCTGCAACTCGCGGGTTGGACGCCGGGCACGCCGCTGCTCGATCCGATGTGCGGCAGCGGCACGCTGCTGATCGAGGCGGCGCAGATCGCTCGTGGCATCCCGGCCGGAAGCAGACGCAAATTCGCGTTCGAAAAACTGAGCAACTTCGTCGCTTCGGAGTGGGCCCGCATCAGGGAGGAGGCTGAAGCGCGCATCCGCAATGACGCCGTGACGCCGATCTTCGGCAGTGATCTGTACGGAGACGCGCTCAAGCTTGCGCACGAGAATCTGGCTGCCGCAGGACTGGCCGATGCGGTCGTCCTCAAGCAGGCCAACGTGCTGGAAATCTCGGCGCCGGCCGCCGAAGGTTTGCTGGTGACCAATCCGCCTTACGGGGTTCGCGTGGGGGAGCAGGAGAAATTGGCCGCCTTCTATCCGCAGCTGGGGAACGTGCTCAAACAGAAGTTCGCCGGCTGGCACGTGTATCTGTTCACTGCGGACCTGCGCCTGCCCAAGCTGATCGGGCTGGCGCCGTCGAAGCGCACGCCGCTTTACAACGGCCCGCTGGAGTGCCGACTGTACGAATTTCGCATGGTCGCTGGTTCCATGCGAAGAACAAGGATGAAGGATGAAGGATGAAGGACGAAGGATGAAGGCGGAAGGATGAAGGATGAACTACTACAGATGTGCCGTTTCGGTCTTCACCCTTCAGCCTTCATCCTTCATCCTTCCGCCTTGCTCGTCATCCTTCATCCTTACACTATATTGAGGTGATCCACTCCGGTGGTAAGGTCGCGGTCCTGCGCTTCCTTGCCGTGCAGCTTGATCTGCAGGCGCAACTCGTTCATCGAGTCGGCGTTGCGAATCGCGTCCTCGTAGCTGATTTTTCCGTCCTCATAGAGTTCGAACAGCGCCTGGTCGAACGTCTGCATGCCAAGCTCTCTCGACTTCTTCATGATTTCCTTGATCTCGTGCACTTCGCCCTTGAATATCAGGTCGGAAATCAGCGGTGAGTTGAGCAGGATTTCGACCGCGGCGGCGCGGCCCTTGGATTCTTTGAGTGGAATCAGCCGCTGCGAGATCAGTGCCTTGAGGTTGAGCGAAAGGTCCATCAACAGCTGCGCGCGGCGTTCCTCCGGGAAGAAGTTGATCACGCGGTCAAGCGCCTGGTTGGCGCTGTTGGCGTGCAGCGTTCCCAGGCACAAGTGCCCGGTCTCGGAGAAGGCAATAGCATGCTCCATGGTCTCGCGCTCGCGGATTTCGCCTATCAGGATCACGTCGGGCGCCTGCCGCAGCGTGTTCTTCAGCGCCGTTTCCCAGGTGTCGGTGTCGACCCCCACTTCACGCTGGGTGATCAGGCAGTTCTTGTGGTCATGCACATACTCGATCGGGTCTTCGATGGTGATGATGTGACCATAGCTGTTCTCGTTACGGTAGCCGACCATCGCCGCCAGCGACGTGGATTTGCCGCAACCGGTGCCACCGACGAAAATCACCAGGCCGCGCTTGGTCATCGCCACGTCCTTCAGAACCGGGGGCAGGCCGAGGTCCTCGAATTTGGGAATCGAAGTAGTGATGGTCCGCAGCACGATGCCCACGCGCTGCTGCTGCACGAAAGCATTTACGCGGAAGCGCCCGATCCCCGCCGGGTTGATCGCGAAATTGCACTCCTTGGTGCCTTCGAACTCCTGCGCCTGCTTATCATTCATCAGTGAGCGGGCCAGTTCCTGGGTGTGCTGCGGGGTGAGGCTCTGGTTCGAAACCGGCGTCATCCTGCCGTCGACCTTGAACGCCGGCGGGAAACCCGCGGTGATGAAAAGGTCGGATGCCTTTTTCGCTACCATTCCCCTCAGCAATTCATGTATGAATCTGACGGCCTGGTCTTTTTCCATCGAATACTCCTGACAGGATTTTCAGAGCCGCGGCACAGCGCGCTCAGTTGAATGCGTCCTTGTTGGCGGCTTTGCCGCGGGCCTCGTCTTTCGTAATGAGGTTTTTCTTCACCATTTCGCTGAGGTTCTGGTCGAGGGTCTGCATGCCCAGATTCTGGCCGGTCTGAATCGCCGAGTACATTTGCGCTACCTTCGCCTCGCGGATCAGATTGCGTATCGCCGGGGTGCCGATCATGATTTCATGCGCGGCTACACGCCCTCCGCCGTCCTTGGTCTTGCACAGCGTTTGCGAGATCACGGCGCGCAGCGATTCGGAGAGCATTGCCCGCACCATTTCCTTTTCCGCCGCGGGGAACACGTCGATGACCCGGTCGATGGTCTTTGCCGCCGAGCTGGTATGCAAGGTGCCGAACACCAGGTGGCCGGTTTCGGCCGCGGTCAGCGCCAGCCGGATGGTTTCCAGGTCGCGCAGCTCGCCCACCAGGATGATGTCCGGGTCCTCGCGCAGCGCGCTTCGCAGCGCATTATTGAAAGACAATGTGTGCGGGCCGACTTCGCGCTGGTTGATGAGGCATTTCTTGCTCTCGTGCACGAACTCGATCGGGTCTTCGACGGTCAGGATGTGGCCGAATTCGTTTTCGTTGATGTCGTTGATCATGGCCGCAAGCGTGGTGGATTTACCCGAGCCGGTGGGGCCGGTCACCAGGACGACCCCGCGCGGATACTGGGCAATTTCCTTGAATATATTGGGCGCCTTCAGCTCTTCCAGGTTGAGCACCTTGGACGGAATGGTCCGCATCACCGCGCCAGCGCCGCGGTTTTGCACGAACGCGTTGACCCGGAAGCGCGCCAGATTCGGGATTGCAAACGAGAAGTCGCACTCCAGGTTCTCCTCGTAGAACTTGCGCTGACCGTCGTTCATGATGTCGTAGATCATCGCGTGAACATCCTTGTGCTCCATCGGCGGCAGGTTGATGCGCCGCACGTCGCCATGGACGCGAATCATGGGCGGAAGCCCGGCCGACAGGTGCAGGTCGGAAGCCTTGTTCTTGACGACGAAAGCGAGGAGCTCAGAGATGTCCATTTATAATTCCCCGACAAAGACGAGATGGGACGCGAAAACCGTGCCCGTGGCCACGCCGCGGATCGAAAAGGCTTGCTGCATTCGATGCTTACATTGAAATCTGCAAGAGGATTATGACAACAATAGCGTCCCGCTTGCAAGCTGTTAAAGCACGCATTTTCGAGGCCGCCATGGCCGCCGGGCGCTCGCCCGCGGAGATCACCTTGGTTGCGGTCAGCAAGACCTTCCCGCCCGGGGCAATCGCCGAAGCCTGCGCCGCCGGTCAGACGGCCTTTGGCGAGAACTATGCGCAGGAAGCGATCGAGAAAATCACCGCCCTGTCCGACCTGCCCCTCGAATGGCACTACATAGGCCCGATCCAGAGCAACAAGACCGGGCCGATCGCAGAGAACTTCGACTGGGTCCACGGCCTTGACCGTGCGAAGATCGCCGAGCGCCTGTCGGCGGCGCGCCCCGATAACGTGCCGCCGCTGCAGGTCTGCATCCAGGTCAACGTCAGCGGCGAAGCCAGCAAAAGCGGCTTGGCACCGGAGGCCGTCCTCGCCCTCGCGCAGACGATCATGCGACTACCGCGGCTGCGTCTGCGCGGCCTCATGGCGATCCCCGAACCTACATCCGACACGGCGCTGCAGCGCAGCCGCTTCCGCATGTTGCGCGAAATCCGCGACGACCTTCTGCGCCGGGGAGTCGCGCTCGATACGCTGTCCATGGGCATGTCCGATGACCTCGAGGCAGCAATCGCCGAGGGCGCAACCCTGGTTCGGGTCGGCCGCGCCATCTTCGGCGAACGCGATGCCAGCGCCGGATAACGGCCGCCTATATACTTATTGGGGGCGCGATATCGCCCGAACAGTGCGGCACGCCCATTTCACTGCGCTGGCGGCCCCAATGTAACCACGGTCCAGACGTTTTCAGATTCCCGACATGCGCATACTCTTCATTGGCGGTGGCAACATGGCCACCGCACTGATCGGCGGCCTGCTCAAGCAGGGGCTCGCGGCCAGTGACATTCGCGTAGTCGAGGTGTCCGAGGACGCGCGCCATCGTCTGCGGCAGGCGTTTGGTGTGGCAACGCAGGCCGGGCTCGACGAGGCGGGCGTCGTGGAGGATGTCGTGCTGCTTGCAGTCAAGCCGCAGCACCTGCGCGACGTGGCGCGGGGGTTGCGCCCGCATCTGCACGGGCAGTTGGTGGTGAGCATCGCTGCCGGCATACGTACCGCGGATCTGTCGCGTTGGCTTGGCGGTCACGGCCGCATCGTGCGGACAATGCCCAACACCCCGGCACTCCTGGGCGCGGGCATCACTGGCCTGTATGGGGCACCGAAGGCCACTGAAGCCGACAGGAAAACCGCACAGCGTGTTCTCGGGGCAGTCGGCACGCTCATCTGGCTGGATAATGAAGAGCGCATGGACGGCGTAACCGCGGTGTCGGGCAGCGGCCCAGCCTACGTGTTCTACTTCATCGAGGCGTTGCAGCAGGCGGCGCAGGAGCTGGGATTCAGCGAGGAACAGGCGCGCAGCCTTGCCGTAGAGACGTTCATCGGCGCCGCGAAACTTGCCGCCACCAGTACTGAGCCGCCGGCAGTGCTTCGCGCGCGTGTGACTTCGAAGGGCGGCACAACCGAACGTGCCCTCGAGGTTCTTGAGTCGTGCAAACTGAAGGCCAGCGTGGTGGACGCCGTGCGCGCCGCGGCGCGGCGTTCTGGCGAGCTGGGCGACGAATTTGGCAAGACCTAGAAAAATATAGTCCGCATAGATGAACCAGGCATTGATATTCCTGCTCGAGACCTTTCTGGGCTTATTTGCGCTCGCGCTATTGCTGCGCTTCTATCTGCAGGCCGTGCGCGCGCCGGCACGCAATCCGCTGTCGCAGTTCCTCGCCGCGTTAACCGATTTCATGGTACGGCCGGCGCGCCGCGTCATTCCCGGACTGTGGGGTTACGACATGTCCACGCTGTTGCTGGCGTGGGCAGTCGAAGTTCTTCTGATCGTATCGATCAGGGCCATGAGCGGCTTCGAAATGGGGCCGACAATCGGCACAGCGATCGTGGGGCTGATTCTGCTGGCGGTGGTGAACCTGCTGAAGCGCTTTCTGTACATACTCATGGTGGCGGTCATTGCTCAGGCCATCCTGTCATGGGTGAACCCGCACAGCCCGGTAATGAGTTTGCTGGTAAGCCTGACGCGCCCTTTTCTCCGGCCGTTCCAGCGTCGGATACCGCCTGTCGGCGGGGTGGATCTGTCGCCGCTGTTTGTACTGGTGTTGTGCCAGTTGTTGCTGTTGTGGCCGGTTGTGCCGCTGATACACACCTTGAGCCGGATGTTGTGACACTTGACTGAATCCTGGTACCGCTACAATCCCGATCAGGACCTGCTTACTTTGGTTTTCCGCGTTCAGCCTGGCGCCAGCCGCACGGAGTTCGCCGGGTTTCACGGCGGGTATCCGAAAATACGTGTTGCGGCTCCTGCGATCGAGGACCGCGCCAACGCGCTGCTACTTGATTTTCTCAAGAGAAAGTTTCACCTCCGGGGCGGGCAGGTTATCATTGCGCGTGGCAGCCGCGCGCGTACCAAGACCATCGAGATCTCGAACCCCGAGCAGAACCTGCTGGTTCGATTAAAAGAGCTCCTGCAATAATGATCAGCGACCTAGAGGACCAGGTAACGCAGTACCAGCAATGGCGCGACGAACTGCGTGCCTGCATCGAGGCTTACCAGTCCTGGCTCGAGAACCACGGCCACGCCGATATTCAGCGCAGCCTGCGCATCTATGATCTGGCCGAGAGCCTGCGCAACGACCGCATGATCCTTGCCTTTCTGGCCGAGTTCTCGCGCGGCAAGACCGAGCTCATCAATGCGATGTTTTTTTCCGATTTCAAGCAGCGGCTTCTGCCTTCGGATGTCGGGCGCACCACCATGTGCCCCACGGAAATCTACTTCGACGCCACCGAGGAACCATACATAAAGCTGTTGCCGATCGAATCGCGCAAGAGCGACGAAAGCATTGCCGCGCTCAAGCACCAGACGGTCGAGTGGGTAAAGATCCGGCTCGACCTGAATTCCCACGAGGAAATGACCAAGGCCATGTCCAGTCTCGCCCAGGTCAAGTCGGTAACGGTTGAGGAAGCCGGCGCGCTGGGCCTGCTCGACGAAACGGACTTCGTGACCACCACCGTGGTGGTAAAGGACGGCGGCCGGGTGGAAATACCGTGCTGGCGTCATGCACTCATCAACTATCCGCACCCGCTGCTCAAGAAAGGCCTGGTGATCCTCGATACCCCCGGCCTGAACGCGCTGGGCACCGAGCCGGAACTCACGCTTTCCATGATCCCCAGCGCACACGCGGTGCTGTTCCTGCTGGCGATGGATACGGGCGTAACCAAGTCCGATCTGGACGTCTGGCAGAAGTACGTGCAGAGCTATGTCACCCGCCGCGTCGCCGTACTCAACAAGATTGACCTCATGTGGGACGAGCTCAAGAGCGACGATCAGATCGAAGTGGGAATCGAGAGGCAACTCGACGATACCGCGAAGATTCTTGAGCTGCCTCGTGACCATGTCATCGCGCTGTCCGCGCAGAAGGGCCTCATTGCGCGCATTCGTGACGACGAAGCACTGCTGAGAAGAAGCCGCATCGGCGGACTCGAGCGCCTGCTGGCCGACGAAATCATCCCGTCGAAGCAGCAGATTCTGCGCGCCGCGGTATCGAGGGAAATCGGCGGCATGGTGGAATCATCGCTGCAGTCGGTTTCGGCGCAACTGGGCAGCGCCAAGAACGAACTGCAGGAAATGTCCAAGCTCTCGGGCAAGAACCGCGACCTTGCCAAGCTTCTGCTCGCCAAACTGGAGACGGACAGGGCCAACTACCTGCGCCACATGGAGAGCTTCAAAACCTCCTATGGCACCGTGCTCAAGCAGGGGCACGTCCTGCTCGACACGCTTTCCGATGAGCGCCTGGACGATATCATGCACAAGAGCCAGCAAACGATCGAGGGCAGCTGGACCACCGCCGGGCTGATGCGCAGCATGCAGGCGCTGTTCGACACCTTCTCGCGCCAGGCCGAGAAGATCCTCAACTTCGCCGGCGAGACCCGCAACTATGTCGACGGGGTGTACAACGAGTTCCACAGGATGTACGGCTTCTCCAAGATGACCCCGCCCGCGCTTATCCTCGAACGCCACATCCTGCGCATGCACTCGCTGCAGCAAAGCACCGAGCGCTTCTGCAGGGATCCGGTCAACGTCATGACCGAGAAGCACTTCCTGGTGCGGCGTTTTTATAACGGCCTGGTTGCGCATGCACGCGACCTGTTCCGCGCGCTGCGGGGGGAGCTGGATTCGTGGATCAGATCGGCGCTGCTGCCGCTGTCGATGCAACTCAAGGAGCACCAGAAGTTGCTGGAGCGGCGCGTCGAAAACCTGCGCAAGATCGCCGGGGACATCAACACGTTGCAGGAGCGCGTGCGCCGGCTGGAGCAGCAGCAATTGCAGCTGGGCAAGCAGGTCGAGGAACTTACCCAGATCCGCGACGTGCTGGCGCGCGATCCGCCTGCCGCGAAAATGGCCAAGGTCGCGTAGCGACGATGTCGGAGTTCCACGAAGGAGGCTGTCTCTGCGGTTCGGTTCGCTACCGGGCGAACGGCAAGCCCGCACGCGTGTCGGTGTGCCATTGCACGGACTGCCAGCGGCGCACCGGCAGCGCGTTCGCGGTGGTTGCCCACTTCGTCGATGATAGGCTCGAGATCACCGGCGGCCCGCTTTCAACCTATGAGTACCGCTCCGACGAAAGCCATCGCTGGATCCGGCTCGAGTTCTGTCCGCGCTGCGGCACCACGATTATGCTGACTGCGGAACAATCGCCCGGCAGGCGCACGGTCGCCGGTGGAACGTTCGACGACCCGAGCTGGCTAAGCATCGAGCGGCACGTCTGGACCCGGTCCGCCGTTCCGTGGATGGTCTTGCCGCCCGGTGTTGCAAACTTCGAGAAAGGTTCCTTGCCGTAGTGGCCTGAGAAATACTTAAGAGTCCGCCTCAATCTGACTCTGTGAAGAATCGAAGGCGGAATTCGGCAGCGCAACAACCCTTGGGGACGCGGCCAAGTGCAATTCAAGGATTACTACCAGATCCTCGGTGTCGAGAAGATCGCGCCAGCGGATCAAATCAAGAAGGCCTACCGTAAACTGGCCCGCAAGTACCATCCGGATGTAAGCAAGGAGCCGGATGCGGAAAAGCGCATGAAGGAAATCAACGAGGCTTACGCAGTGCTTTCCGATCCCGAAAAGCGTGCGGCCTATGACCGACTGGGCAGTCGCTGGCAGACGGGACAGGATTTTCAGCCACCGCCCGGCTGGGACGCAGGATTCGAGTTTTCGGGCGATGGTGCGCACGGAGCGCAGGCAGCGGATTTCAGCGATTTCTTTGCCAGCCTCTTCGGCCGTGCCGGCCGCGGCGCCGGAGATTATCAGATGCGCGGCGGGGATCACCACGCCGGGATCCTGATCGATCTTGCGGACGCCTATCACGGGGCGACACGGTCAATCACTTTGCGCGCTGCCAAGCTTGATTCCTCAGGCCGGGTGGTGACCGGCGAGCGCAGCCTAAATGTGCAAATTCCCAGGGCCGTGAAGGAGGGCCAGCACATTCGTCTCGCCGGGCAAGGCAGCCCCGGAACAGGCGGCGGTCCGGCCGGCGACTTGTATCTGGAAGTGCATTTCAGCCCCGACCCCCGCTATCGCGTCGAAGGGCGCGATGTGTACGAGACCGTCCCGGTGGCCCCTTGGGAAGCAATTCTTGGCGCAAGCATTGAAGTGCCCACGCCTTCGGGCAATGTTCAGGTGAAAGTTCCCGCCGGCTCGCAAGCCGGCCGCAAGCTGCGCCTCAAAGGTCGCGGCATTCCCGGGAATCCGCCCGGGGATCTATATTTGGTGCTGGATGTGGTGCTGCCACCCGCGGACACCGACAAGGCGCGGCAGATTTACCAGACGATGGCGCGGGAGCTCGCGTTCAATCCGCGTCAGAAACAGGGGGTGTGAGCCATGGCGCAAAATGACATCCTGACCGGTGTAGTGCTGGACGAAGTCGCGTTGACCGTGGAAGACCTGGCCCGGGCCTGCGCGGTCGAGCCCCGCTGGATCGTGGAGAGGGTGGAAGCCGGCGTCCTGGGCAGCGCTTCGCTGCAAGCTGTCGAATGTCGTTTCCTCAGCGCTGACCTGGCGCGTGCGCGCCGGCTCGTGGCGCTGGAACGGGATTTCGATGCCAACCAGGAACTCGCTGCCTTGGTGGTGGATTTGATCGAGGAAGTGGGGCGTCTCAGGGGACGGCTCAAGGCTGCCGGGCTATCAGTGGATTGATCGGCTGTACCGAGCTGTATCCCACTTTACGGACACCTTCGAATGAACGACCGGCGCGAGATGTGGACGGGGCGCATCGGCTTCATTCTGGCCACGGTCGGTTCTGCCGTTGGCATAGGCAGCATCTGGAAATTTCCGTACGAGGTGGGCTCGAATGGCGGCGGCGCGTTTGTGCTGTTTTATGTCGCTGGCCTGGTTTTGATTGTCGTGCCGTTGATGCTCGCCGAGTTCGCCATCGGACGTCGCGGGCGTGGTGACCCGGCAACGAGCATAACGGTGGTCGCCGCCGCCAATTCCGCAGGTCGCTGGTGGACCTGGGTCGGGATACTCGGAGTCAGCACTGGTTTTCTGATCCTCAGTTTCTACAGCGTCATCGGCGGTTGGACTCTCGGCTATGCCACCGAGACCGCATTCGTAGGGCTTGCCGCAGCAGACCCTCAAGCGGTGCGCGCGCGATTCGACACGTTCCTCGGTTCGCCATCGAGGCTGCTCGTCTGGCACGCCGTTTTTATGGCGATAGCCGCCGCCGTGGTCGCCAGAGGCGTGCGACATGGTATTGAGACGGCCTCGAAGGTGTTGATGCCAGCTCTCGCAGCGTTGATGGTCGGGCTTGCGGCGTATGCGGTCATAGAAGGCGATTTCGCGGCGACGCTGCGTTTCCTTTTTCTTCCCGATCCCCGGCACTTCACTGCACGCGCGGCGCTTGAAGCACTCGGTCTGGGATTCTTCTCGATCGGTGTCGGCCTCGGATTGATGATTACCTATGCGGCCTACAGCGCAGCGGAAATCAACCTGGTCGAAGTTGCCGTCGTGTCGGTCATCGCCGATACAGGCATCTCGTTGCTGGCGGGATTTGCCGTTTTCCCGATTGTTTTCGAGCACGGTCTTGATCCAGCAAGCGGACCGGGGCTGGTGTTCGTCACGCTGCCGCTTGCCTTCGCGCAGATGCCGTTGGGCACACTTGCCGCCAGCACTTTTTTTCTCCTGCTTTTCGTCGCCGCTCTTGCTTCGGCGATATCGATGCTCGAAATCATCGTCGCGTTCATCATGCGCAGCTTCGGGTGGCGGAGAGTTCCCGCGGTCCTTATTGCTGCCGGAACCTGCTTGGCTGCGGGACTGGCCACCGTGTTCTCATTCAACGTCTGGGCCGACTGGTTTCCACTCGAGGGCCTGGATGGTTTCGCCACGGCCACGGTCTTTGATCTCCTCGACCACCTGACGTCCAATGTCCTGCTTCCGGCAGGTGGATTCCTGATAGCGATCTTTGCCGGCTGGGCGGTTTCAGGCCGCCTTCTGGTCGAGGAACTTCGGCTAACACCCACGGGTGCGGTCATGCTGCACGCCGCGCTTCGCTACGTTGCTCCGATTGGCATAGCTTTGGTCGCGCTCGCGCCGATCCTCCTGTGAATTCGACGGCACGCTCCGCTCTGCGGGGCAGGCAATCCGAGTTCGCACCTGGCGCCACGGTCGCAGCCGAGAGTTTTCCCGGGTTGCGGTGTTACATCAGCACGATATCGTACTGCTCCTGCATGTAGATCGTCTCGACCTGCAGTGAAATCGGCTTGGCGATGAATTCTTCCAGCATCGCCAGGCTCTGCGATTCCTCGTCGAGGAACATGTCGATCACCATCTGCGAGGCGAGGATGCGGAACTCGCGAGCGTCGAACTGCCGCGCTTCGCGCAAAAGTTCCCGCAGGATTTCGTAGCAGATCGTCTGCGCGGTTCTCACCTCGCCGCGTCCCTGGCAGGTCGGGCAGGGCTCGCAAAGGATGTGGGCGAGGCTCTCGCGGGTGCGCTTGCGGGTCATCTCCACCAGGCCGAGCTGGGTGAAGCCGTTCACCGTCATGCGGGTGCGGTCGAGCGCAAGCGCCTTCTTAAATTCCGAGAGCACTGCATCGCGATGCATCTCGTTGTCCATGTCGATGAAGTCGAGGATGATGATCCCCCCCAAATTGCGCAGCCGGAGTTGGCGCGCGATCACCTGCGCGGCTTCCAGGTTGGTCTTGAATATGGTGTCATCGAAGGTGCGGCCGCCGACGAAAGCGCCGGTATTGACGTCGATTGTAGTCAGCGCCTCGGTCTGGTCGATGATGAGATAGCCGCCGGACTTCAGCGGCACGCGGCGGGCGAGCGCCCGCTCGATCTCGTCCTCGACGCCGTACAGATCGAACAGCGGCCGCTCGCCGGAGTAGTGCTGGATGCGCTCGGCGAAGGACAGCGTGTAGTCGTGAGCAAATGCCTGCATGCGCTGGAAGGTTTCGCGCGAATCCACCACGACGCGGTCGCACTGGTCGTTGACGAAATCGCGCAGCACCCTGAGGCTCAGGGTCAGGTCCTGGTACAGCAGTGCCGGGGCGGTGGCGGACTTTTCCCTGATGTCGGACCAGAGTTTGCGCAGGTACTCGATGTCGGTGGCCAGTTCCTTCTCGCTCGCTGTTTCCGCCATAGTGCGCACGATGAAGCCGCCGGGTTCGTCTGCGGGGATGAGGTGTTGCAGCTTTTCCCTGAGCAGCGCGCGCTCGGCCTCATCTTCGATGCGCTGCGAGATACCTATGTGGGACTCCTGGGGCAGGTAGACCAGAAGCCGCCCGGCAATGCTCACTTGGGTGGAAAGCCTCGCGCCCTTGGTGCCGATCGGATCCTTGATGACCTGCACCAGCAGCTTCTGGCCCTCGTGCAGGATGCGTTCGATCGGCTTGGTCTCGTCGTGGTTCTGGCGGTGTCCCCAGATATCGGCGACATGCAGGAATGCCGCGCGGTCCAGCCCGATCTGGATGAAAGCCGACTGCATTCCCGGCAGCACGCGGCTTACTTCGCCGAGGTAGATGTTGCCGACCAGACCGCGGCTGCCGCTGCGCTCCACGTGCAATTCCTGGACCGCGCCCTGTTGCGTCACCGCGACGCGCGTTTCCTGCGGTGTGACGTTGATCAGGATTTCTTCGTTCACAGCAGCTGAAAGCCGAAGTGGCCCAGCAGGCGCGCGGTCTCGAATACAGGCAATCCGACCACGCCGGTGTAGCTGCCGTTGATGGACTCGATGAATATCGATGCCTTGCCCTGGATGCCGTAGGCGCCAGCCTTGTCCAGCGGCTCACCGGTGGCGACGTAACGCCGGATTTCGTCGTCGGAAAGTTCGCGGAAGCGCACTTCCGTGACCGATAGCGCTTCCTGCATCGAGTCGTAGAACTTGATCGCCATGCCGGTATAGACGTGGTGAACGGTTCCCGAAAGCTGCTTCAGCATGGCCACCGCTTCCTCGCGATCCTTGGGCTTGGCGAGGATGGTATCGCCCAGGGCGACCGTGGTGTCGGCGGCAAGCACAGGATGGCGCATCAAGCGGCGCTGTTCCAGGCGCAGCCAGCCCGCCTCCGCCTTGAGGCGCGCTACCCGCACTACGTATTCGCGCGGCGTTTCGCCTGCGAGCTCGGACTCGTCGAAATCCGCGTCCCGTCCGGCGCCTTCGCGCAGCAGTAGCATTTCGAAGGCCACGCCCATCTGCTTGAGCAGATCGCGGCGCCGCGCGCTGCGCGAGGCCAGGTAGATGTGTTTTTCCAGCGCTGGCACGGTTGCAGTTTTCCGGGTCTCGTTATCGGTTGGCGCCGGGTGCGGCGCCGTCAATCGCGGTGGTACGGGTGATTCTGGTTCAGCGAAACTACGCGGTAGAGCTGCTCGGCAAGCAACACGCGTACGAGCGCGTGCGGGAGCGTCATTGCCGAGAGCGACAGCAGGAGATCGGCGCCCGCCTTCAGTTCCCGATCCAGCCCGTCCGCGCTGCCAATGACGAACGCGACATTGCGCCCTGCCTGCATCCAGCCATCCAGTTTGCCAGCCAGTTCCGCAGTGGAAAGTTGCTTTCCGCGTTCGTCGAGCGCTATTTTCACACAGCCGGAGGGAATGGCCGCAAGAATGCGGGATTTCTCCTCGGCAAGGACCCGGGCGACTGAGGCCTCGGAGGGGGTCTGGCGGCTGCGGGGGGCGGGCTTGATTTCGGTGAGCGCGATGCGTGCGGAACGCGGCATGCGGCGCGCATACTCTTCGAACCCCGCCGCCACCCAGTCGGGCGATCTATGCCCTACCGTGATGACGTGCAGCTTCACAAGGCGGGCCGCGTCCCCTTGGTCATAGAGCGCGCGACGGTTCGGCGCCGGGCGCGCTTCGCCATTTGGTCGGGTGCGGGGAAGGCGGCGTCCCGCCCCACAGTTGCTCGAGATTGTAGTAGGCGCGCACCGCAGGCTGCATTACGTGGACGATGATCTCGCCGAGGTCCACCAATACCCATTCGCCTGTCTGCTCGCCCTCGACACCCAAGACACGCGCGCCGAACTTTCTGAGCTTGTCCTGCACGTTGTTCGCCAGAGCCTTGGTCTGTCGGGCCGATCCGGCGCTGGCGACGATCATGTAGTCGAACAGCGAGGTCATCTGCCTGACGTCCAGCACCGTGATATCGGTGGCCTTGATTTCCTCGAGCGCTTCGACGACAGCCTGCTTGATGGCTTCAACGTGCATCGTGATCCTTGTAAAGGTGGCTGCGGTTAATGTATTCCAGAATGGTATCCGGGGCCAGATAGCGCGCACTGGAGCCCCTCGCCAACATGGCGCGGATGAGCGTGGCCGAGATGTCGAGCGCCGTGATTTCGCGGGTCACAATCGACCCTGCGTTCGCAAGCGGTACGCCCGCTGCGCCGGCCAGACGCTGCAGGTAGATTTTTCGAAGCGGCGCGGGCAGAGCGGCCTGCAGCTCCTGCAGCCCAAATCCCGGGCGATGCGCGATCGCCACGTGGGCGAAGTCGAATAGTTCCTGCCAGCGGTGCCAGGTGCTAAGCGCGGCAAACGCATCCGCACCCATCAGCAGGTACAGCGGGCGATCCCCCAGCTCGTCGCGCAATTCGCTCAAGGTATCGTAGGTGTAGCAGATGCCCTCGCGACGGATTTCCCGGTCGTCCGCTTCGAACACGGGATTGCCGGCGATCGCGGTGCGCACCATTTGCAGACGGTGTGCACCGCTCACCTGCGGCGGGTTTCGGTGCGGCGGGGTGCCGGTTGGAATGAAGCGCACGCGTTCCAGGCCCAGCGCGTCCGCAAGTTCCTGCGCCAGCCGCAGATGGCCGAAATGGATGGGATCGAACGTGCCCCCGAACAGACCGATTGGAGCGAGTCCGCTCAAGCGCAACGAGCTCCACAAAGCAAGGATGAGGGATGAAGGATGAAGGATGAAGAGCAAGGATGAAGGATGAAGGATGAAGGCGGAAGGCTAAAGTCCAAAGACGGGAGTGCGGTAAACGCCGTGTGCAGGGCGAGTCCTGCTCTTACTTCATCCTTCATCCTTCCTCCTTCATCCTTGATCTAAAGCAGCGCCCGCCGAATGTCCGACAACACGCCGCTCAAGTAAGTAATGAACCTTGCTGCCTGCGCGCCATCGACTGCACGGTGATCGTAGGACAGCGACAGCGGCAGCATCAGCCGCGGCGCGAACTGGCCGTCCTTCCATACCGGTTTGGTTGTCGATTTCGATACGCCGAGGATGGCGACTTCGGGGGCGTTGATGATCGGCGTGAAGTGCGTGCCGCCGATTCCACCGAGGCTGGAAATCGAGAAGGTGCCGCCCTGCATGTCCGCGGGCCCGAGCTTGCCCTCGCGCGCCCTGGCGCTCACCTCACCGAGTTGTTTCGCCAGTTGCAACACGCCCTTCTGATCTACGTCGCGGATCACCGGCACCACCAGACCGCCCGGCGTGTCCACGGCGACCCCGATATGGTAGTGGCGTTTCAGGATCAGCGCGTCACCGGAGGGCGCGATCGAGGAATTGAACTCCGGGTGAACCTTGAGAGCAGCCACCACGGCCTTCATGATCAGCGCAAGCGGCGTGAGCTTGACGCCCTGTGGCTGCGCCTCGTCAGCCATGCTCTTGCGGAAGACTTCGAGCTCGGTGATGTCGGCCTCGTCATTCTGGGTCACGTGGGGGATGTGCACCCAGTTGCGATGCAGCGCCGGGCCGGAAATTTTCTTGATCCGAGACATCGGCTGGGTCTCGATCGGGCCGAATTTCGCGAAGTCCACCTGCGGCCAGGCTGGAAGGCCCAACGCCAGACCGGCGCCCGCGCCGGAAGCGCCGGCTGGTTGCGCCAGCGCGTTTTTAACGAAGCCGGCGATGTCTTCCTTGAGGATGCGCTCCTTCGGACCGCTGCCTTTGACGCGCGCGAGATCGACACCCAATTCGCGCGCGAAAAGGCGCACCGAAGGGCTGGCGTGCGCCTTGGAGAAGCCCGTCTCGTCGATCGGCCCGATGGCGGGCTGGGGTGGCGGAGCAGCAGCAGGCGCGCGCGCTGATTTCGCAGCCGGAGCCGCAGTCTGCGCGGCCGGTGCCGGCGCTTGTGCCGGAGCGGCGGGCTTCTGCGGGACTGCGGCCGGGCGAGCCGGCACAGCGTCGCTGACTTCCAGACTGAGGATCAGCATGCCTTCCGATACCTTGTCGCCGGGTTTAATCTTCATTTCCTTGACCACGCCGGCGAAAGGCGCCGGGACTTCCATCGTGGCCTTGTCGGATTCGAGCGTGATCAGCGAGTCTTCGGCCTTGACGGTATCACCCGGCTTGACCAGGACTTCGATCACCGGGATGTTCTTGAAATCACCGATGTCGGGTACGAGGACGTCTCTGAGGCTGCCCATGGTTTAGTCAGCGAGGGGTGAATGGGTGAAGCGTGAATGAGTAATTGAGTGATTGAGTGAATGAGTGAATAAGTGAATAAGTGAAGGGTGAATGGGTAAAAGCGTTCGTCCGCGCCGCCGGGGCAGCAGTGAAATCTGGATTTGGTAATGTTTTGAGCTTTTACCCTTCACCCTTCACGCCTTCACCGATTTTCATACCGTTGCCGGATTCGGCTTGCGGGGATCGATCGCGTACTTCTTGATCGCCTTGTCCACTGTCGCAGCCGCCACGCTGCCTTCATCGGCAAGCGCTTTGAGCGCGGCGACGGTGACGTAGTAGCGATCGACTTCGAAAAACTTGCGCAACTGCCGCCGGTAATCGGAGCGGCCGAAACCGTCGGTGCCGAGCACCACGAAAGGCTTGTAGATGAACGGCCGGATCTGATCTGCGAAAATCTTCATGTAATCGGTCGCGGCAACGACCGGACCGGGCGCGTGATTCAGGCACCGGCTCACGTAGGTTTCTCGCGGACTTTGTTCGGGGTTTAACAGATTCCAGCGCTGCACCTCGAGGCCCTCGCGGCGCAGTTCATTGAAGCTGGTTGCGCTCCAGACGTCGGCAGATACGCCGAAGTCCTTTTCCAGAAGGTCCTGCGCCGCAATGACTTCGCGCAGGATCGCTCCACTGCCGAGCAACTGCACCTTTGGCGCGTCCTTCTTGCCCTTGCCCTCGGAGAATCGGTACATCCCTTTGAGAATACCGTCTTCGGCGCCTTTCACTATCGCCGGATGGCGGTAGTTCTCATTCAGCAGCGTGATGTAGAAAAAGACGTCCTGTTGCTCCTTGAACATGCGGCACAGGCCGTCCTGGATGATCACCGCGACTTCGCAGGCGAAGGTCGGATCATAGGAAATGCAATTCGGGATGGCTGAAGACAGGACGTGGCTATGGCCGTCCTCGTGCTGCAGGCCCTCGCCGTTCAGCGTGGTTCGGCCCGAAGTTCCGCCCAGAAGAAAACCGCGTGCCCGCTGGTCGCCTGCCGCCCACGCCAGGTCGCCGACGCGCTGGAAGCCGAACATCGAGTAGTAGATGTAGAACGGGATCATCGAAACGCCGTGCGTCGAATACGATGTCGCCGCAGCGATCCACGAGGACATCGCCCCGGGCTCGTTGATGCCTTCCTGCAGGATCTGGCCGTTCTTGTCCTCCTTGTAAAACATCAACTGGTCGGCGTCCTCCGGCGTATAGAGCTGGCCGACCGAGGACCAGATGCCTAGCTGCCGGAACATGCCTTCCATGCCGAACGTGCGGGATTCGTCGGGCACGATCGGCACCACGCGCTTGCCGATGTTCTTGTCCTTCACCAGGATGTTGAGGATGCGCACGAACGCCATCGTGGTGGAAACCTCGCGCTCCTCCGAGCTCTTCAGCAGCGGTTCGAAGGCAGATAACGCCGGTACTTCCAGTGGGTCGCCCTTGCGGCGGCGCGCCGGTAGATAGCCGCCAAGCGCCTCGCGACGCTTGCGCATGTATTGCAGTTCGGCTGAGCCTTCGTCGAAAGTGAGGTAGGGCACTTCCTCCAGCTTGTCGTCGGGAACCGGCACGTTGAAGCGGTCGCGGAAAGCCTTGAGCGAAGTCGTTCCCATTTTCTTCTGCTGGTGGGTGATGTTCTGTGCCTCGCCGGCCTCGCCCATTCCGTAACCCTTGATAGTCTTGGCCAGAATCACCGTGGGCTGGCCCTGGTGCTTCACCGCCGCGGCATACGCGGCGTAGGTCTTGTGCGGATCGTGGCCGCCGCGATTCAGCCGCCAGATGTCGTCGTCGGACATGTTGGCTACCATCTCCAGCAACTCCGGGTATTTGCCGAAGAAGTGCTTGCGCACATAGGCGCCGTCCTTGGACTTGAACGTCTGGTACTCGCCGTCCACGCACTCTTCCATGCGCTTGACGAGCAAGCCATTCTTGTCCCTGGCGAGCAGCGGATCCCAGTAGGAACCCCAGATCACCTTGAGGACGTTCCAGCCGGCGCCGCGGAAAACCGATTCCAGCTCCTGGATGATCTTGCCGTTGCCGCGCACCGGCCCATCCAGGCGTTGCAAATTGCAATTCACCACGAAAATCAGGTTGTCGAGCTTTTCGCGCGATGCCACGCCGATCGCACCCATCGATTCGGGCTCGTCCACCTCGCCGTCGCCGAGGAAGCACCAGACCTTGCGGCCCTCGGTTTTGGCCAGGCCGCGGTCCTGCAGGTACTTCATGAAGCGCGCCTGGTAAATTGCCATGATCGGTCCCAGCCCCATCGATACGGTCGGGAACTGCCAGAAGTCCGGCATCAGCCACGGGTGCGGATAGGAAGACAGGCCCTTGCCGTTCACTTCCTGGCGGAAGTTGTCCATCTGCTCCGTGCTCAACCGCCCGAGCATGAAGGCGCGGGCATACACCCCCGGGGCGGAGTGTCCTTGGAAGAGCACCAGGTCGCCACCGTGGTTCTCCGAAGGCGCGTGCCAAAAGTGATTGAAGCCGACGTCGTAGAGCGTGGCGGCCGAGGCGAAACTGGCGATGTGGCCACCCAACTCCGAGGACTGCTTGTTGGCGCGCAACACCATCGCGGCAGCGTTCCAGCGCACGTACGAGCGGATCCGGTGTTCCAGCTCGTGGTCCCCTGGGGAACGCTCCTCCTGGCCGGGCGGGATGGTGTTGACGTACGGGGTATTGGCGTTGTACGGCAGATACACGCCCAGGCGGCGTGCCTTCTCGAGCAGTTTCTCGAGGATGTAATGCGCGCGTTCCGGACCCTCATGCTGGAGCACGCCGTCGAGGGCATCCAGCCACTCGTTGGTCTCTTGCGGGTCGTCGTCCGGAAGCGCTGCCATGCTTGCTACCCTTGGTGAGGTCGCCGTCGTTACCGGGGGCCGCAGTGTTGGTGATGCCGCGGCCGAATTTGGCAAAAATTATATCACCGCCCTTGCTCAATGATCGTGAAGGGTGAATGCGCGAACGAGTGAAGGGTAACGGCGGCCGACCAAAGCTAAAGGCGTGAATCGAAAATCGGAAATGGAGAATCGGCAGCCGATTACACCACTCACGATTCACTATTCACCATTTACGATTCACCATTCACACATGCACTCGCGCCAGCGCGTCAATCGTACTTTCTCAGATCTTCAATGACCTTGCCGTCGTTGGGAAGCGACCCGGCCTCGGCGAACTCGACCTGTCCGCGCAGTTTGCACACCTCGCGCAGCGTGTTGGTGATGGCCTGCGCCAGAGAATCGTTGCGGCTGCGCACTTCGCAGCACAGCCGCATGCGGTCGTTCTTTTCGGCGTCGTGGTCCACCACCAGCCGCGCCCTGAGGATTTCGGCGTGCCGTTTCACCACTTGCGCGACTTGCGAAGGATGCACGAACATGCCCTTCACTTTGGTCGTCTGATCGGCGCGCCCCATCCATCCTTTGATGCGCGTGTTGGTGCGGCCGCAGGGACTGATGCCGACGGCCACGGCAGACAGATCGCCGGTGGCGAAACGGATCAGCGGATACTCGGTGCACAGCGACGTCACCACGACCTCTCCGACCTCCCCTTCGGCGACCGGGTCACCGGTGCCGGGTCGCAGGATTTCGACGATGACGCCTTCGTCCACGATCAGTCCGCCCATCGGTTCGGTTTCGTAGGCGATCAACCCGAGATCCGCGGTGCCGTAACATTGGCGCACCTCGATGCCGCGCGTCTTGAGCCACTCGCGCACCGGTAACAGCAGGGCCTCCCCCGACACCAGTGCCTTCTTCAGGCTCGAGGCGTCGGCCTTTAATTCGCTGGCCTTCTCCAGGAGGATCTTCAGGAACGAAGGCGTTCCGGCGTAGCCATCCGGTTTCAAATCGGCAATCGCCGCGACTTGTAGTTCCGTCTGTCCAATTCCGGCCGGAAACACCGCGCAGCCGACTGCCTGCGCGCCCAGATCTACCATCATTCCCGCCGGCGTAAAGTGGTACGAGAAGGCGTTGTGCACCAGGTCGCCGCGCCGGTACCCGGCCGCGAACAGCGCCCGGCCCATGCGCCAGAAATCGGCTCTCGCGCCCTGCGGGTCGTATATCGGACCCGGCGACGAAAACACACGGCCCAGCGCGCCGGTCGCAACCGCGGTCATTCCGGCAAACGGTGGCGCCTCTTTCTGCAGCGCGATCAGATCGGACTTGCGCGTGATCGGCAGCTTCGCCAGCGCCTTGCGGTCGCGCACTTCGTCGGGTTCGATTTCTTTCAGCAGGCGCGCGAAGTAAGGAGTATTTGCCCTGGCGTGCGCGATCTGTCCGGGCAGCGCGGCAAACTGTGCCCGCTGGCGTTCTTGCGGATCGCGGGTTTCGAGGTCGTCGTAGTAATCCATGATGCGGGATTGAGGACTGGGGATTGAGGATTGGGGATTGTGGATTGGGGATTGTGGATTGGGGATTGGGGATTATGAATTGGGGATTGAACCGGCCTTGAATATTTAGGTGGGGCTTTCAGACTACCCAATCCTCAATTCCAACAGCTCAACCCTGCTCTTAAGCTAGCCAGCGTTTGCGGCGGCGGTAATGCTTCGAATCGCGGTAGCTCTTGCGCCCTGAAGTCGAAAGCCCGAGGTAGAACTCCTTCACGTCTTCATTATTGGCGAGATCCGCAGCCGGGCCGTCCATCACGACGCGGCCGTTTTCGAGGATGTAGCCATAATCGGCGTGGCGCAGCGCGACGTTGGTGTTCTGTTCGGCGAGCAGGAAACTCACTTTTTCCCTCTCGTTGAGGCCGCGCACGATTTCGAAGATCTCTTCGACGATCTGTGGCGCCAGTCCCATCGAGGGTTCATCGAGAAGTATCATTTTCGGACTTGCCATCAGCGCGCGGCCGATTGCCGTCATCTGTTGTTCGCCGCCGGAGGTGTAGCCGGCCAGGCTGCTGCGGCGCTGCTTGAGACGGGGGAAGTAACCGTATACCTTTTCCAGATCTGCGGCGATGCGGGCGCGTCCCACCTTGTGGGTAAACGCGCCGGTCAGCAGGTTTTCCTCCACCGTCAGGTGTGCGAAACAGTGGCGGCCCTCCATTACCTGCACGATCCCGCGCTTGACCACCTCGGACGGATTGCATTGATCGATTCGCTCGCCATCGAATTGCACCGAACCCTTGGTGACTTCGCCGCGCTCGGCGCGCAACAGGTTGGAGATCGACTTGAGCGTGGTGGATTTTCCCGCGCCATTGGCGCCGAGTAGGGCCACTATCGCGCCGCCTGTCACCGTTAGCGAGACGCCCTTCAACACCAGGATCACGTGATCGTAGATGACCTCGATGTTGTTGACGACAAGCTGCGGCGGGTTCATGGCTTCCGGACGTTATCGGTGAAGGGTGAAGGCGTGAATGAGTGAATGAGTGAAGGGGAACCCCGAACTGCACTAACCCACCCTTCACCCATTCACTCTTCACGCCTTCACGGCGTTTCAGCCCTTCATGCACTCGGGCTTGATGCCTTTCTCGGCGGCGTACTTCTTCGCGGCCTCCTCGACCATCGAGCGCAGCAGGCTGTTGTCGCCCTCGATCCACCCGGAGACGAAATTCCAGTTCTTGCCGTCCCACTGGTGGATACGTCCACGGCGCACGCCCTCATGGTCGGTGCAGGACACCTTCAGCGGCTGCAGGAACCCGGCGAAGCCGAGCTGCGTGATGCGCTTCTCATCCAGGTTGAGGTTCTCTATGCCCCAACGCACCTGCTCGCCGGTAAGCGGTTTCTTGCCGTATTTGCCTTGAGCCGTGCGGATGGATTCGACCACCAGCATGGCGTTGACCATGCCGCGGTTGTATAGCACCTGGCCCACATCCTCTTTGAGCCCCGCGCCTTTGCCCTTGCCGTACACATACTTGAGAATATCGGCGTGCACGGCGGCCTGACCCGCGGAATGCTGCAGGGCGACCGAGGTATAGCCCTTCGCATCCGCGCCCGCGGGCAGCACGTCCTGCTCGGCGCCGGCCCACCATACCCCGATCATGTGGTCACGCGGATAGTTGACCGCGACCGCTTCCTTGATCGCCGTGGAGTTCATCTCGCCCCAGCCCCACAGCAGCACGTAATCGGGCCGGTTCTTGCGGATCTGCAGCCAAGCCGCCTTTTGTTCCACGCCCGGATGCGTGACCGGGATGGTGAGCAAATCGAAACCGTGTCGCTTCGCGCGCTCCGCGAGCAGCGGAATCGGCTCCTTGCCATATGGCGAGTCGTGATAGACCAGCGTGATCTTCTTGCCCTGCAGTTTGTCCAGCCCGCCGTTGAGATTGCCGATGTGCTGGATGATGATATCGGCGGCCGTCCAATAGGTACCAAGCAGCGGAAAATTCCACGGGAATACCCGTCCGTCGACAGATTCGGAGCGCCCATAGCCCATGGTGATCAGCGGAATCTTGTCGGTATAGGCTTTCTCCGTGAGTGCGTAGGTAATGCCGGTGGAGAGCGGATTGAACACGGCGGCGCCCGTGGGCCCCTTGCCCTTAAGCCGTTCGTAGCATTCCACGCCGCGGTCGGTGGCATAACCGGTTTCGCACTCTTCGTAGAGGATTTTGACGCCGTTAATGCCGCCATCGCGTTCATTCACCACGTTCAAGTAGTCTGCCAGACCGTTCGCGAAGGGGACGCCGTTGGGGGCGTAGGGGCCGCTTCTATAGACCAGGGAGGGGACGAACTGCTCGTTCGCCTGGGCGAACGCACCGGTAGCGGCCGCCACTGCGCCTGCAGCCGCGATTCCCAGCAAGAAGGGTTGTAGACGGAAATGGAGATTCATGGTGCTGCCTCCTCTTTCTTGGTATTGCGGCACATGCGGGGCCGCCTGCCGGTTATTTAGTAGGGAAATGGCCACAAACGCAACTTTTCCTTGCCGATACGCCACAAGCGGGCCAATCCCAGCGGTTCCACGATCAGAAAAAATACGATCAGAACGCCAAAAATCATCGCTTCCAGGTGAGAAATCATCGCGGTTGAAACCGAGATGCCGAGCCATTGCGGCATCTGGTTAAGAAACAGCGGCAGCACGGTGATGAAGGCTGCCCCGAGCAAACTGCCCAGGATTGAACCCAGTCCGCCAATGATAACCATGAACAGGATGCTGAACGACCGGTTGATGTCGAAGGCGAGCGGCTCCCACGAGCCGAGATGCACGAAACCCCACAGCGCGCCGGCGACACCGATAAAGAAAGAACTAACGGCGAACGCCGAAAGTTTTGCGTACATCGGGCGAATGCCGATGATTTCCGCGGCGACGTCCATGTCACGCGTGGCCATCCAGGCGCGCCCGATGCGGCCGCGCACGATGTTCTTGGCGACTACAGCGAACAGCGCCAGGATCGTCAGGCACAGCAGGTATTTCTCCACCGGCGAGTCGAAGGTGAGGCCGAAAAGTGTGACCGGCGGCGCGGCGATGGAGCCCGACGGGGTGTTGTTGGTCAGCCACGCCACCCTGCTGAACACCCAGTCCAGGAAGAATTGCGCAGCCAGAGTGGCAACCGCAAGGTAGTACCCTTTGAGGCGCAGACTCGGAATGCCGAAAACGATACCCACGAGGGTCGCCACGCCGCCAGCCAGCAGAAACGCCGCCAGAGGATTCAGCTCCGGGATGCGCACGCACAGGTTGTAAGCGGTGTAGGCGCCCACGGCCATGAATCCGCCGGTGCCGAGCGACAATTGTCCGCAGTAGCCGACCAGCAGGTTCAGCCCGAGTGCCGCCAGCGCCATGATCAGGAACGGGATGAAAATCGCGCGGAAAAGGTACTCGCTCGAGAGCAGCGGCACGAGAACGAAACCGATTGTGAGCCAGAGCGCGATGAATACCCGATCCTGGGCGATCGGAAACACCGCCTGGTCTGCGGCGTAGGAGGTTTTGAATTGCCCCGCTTCTCTGTAAAACACTTGTCAGACCCTGAAGGCGTGAGGAGTCAGGGGTGAGGGGTGAGGGGTAACGCGGTAGCCGAATTTCTTGCGGCGGGTTGTCCGGACTTTAGAGCACCGAGCCGTGTTATTTTTCCGGTTTAACTCCTCACTCCTACCCCCTCACTCCTCACGCATTTCTCAAACACGATCTATGTGTTTCTCGCCAAACAGACCTTCCGGTCTGACCAGCAGGAACAGCAGTGCCAGGACGTAGGCGAACCAGTTTTCGATTCCGCCGCCGACCAGAGGGCCGAGATAGACCTCGGAGAGCTTCTCCCCGGCGCCGATGATCAACCCGCCGATGATCGCGCCAAGCACCGATTCGAACCCGCCAAGGATCAGGACCGGCAGCGCCTTGAGCGCCACCAGGGAAAGCGAAAACTGCACGCCCAGCTTGGATCCCCACACCATGCCTGCCACCAGCGCGACCAGCCCGGCCACCGTCCAGACGATCGCCCAGATATAGTTCAACGGAATGCCCACCGACTGGGCGGCCTGGTGATCATCGGCAACCGCGCGCAGCGCCCGGCCGATGCGTGTTTTCTGGAAAAAAATTGCCAAAACGGCGACCAGCACGCCGGCGATCAATGCTGCCACCAGGTCCTCGCTCGGCACCAGCACGCCGCCGTCGAAGACCGACTCGAGCAGCACCAGCGGTTTCTTGGGAATGCCGACGTCGAGAATGTATATGTCGCTTCCCCACACCGCCTGGCCGAAACCGTCCAGTACATAGGAAATTCCGATGGTCGCCATGAACAGGCTGATGCCGGGTTGATTCACCAGCGGCCTGAGCACCAGCCGTTCGATGAGCAGCGCGAGTGCGGTCATGACCAGAATCGTCAATGCCAGAGCCAGCAGCAGCGGGGCGAAAGTCTCCTTCAGGTACTCCATCAGCCGCACCAGCGTCAGCGCAGCGAACAGCACCATCGCGCCCTGGGCGAAATTGAATACGCCGGAGGCTTTGAAAATCAGCACGAAGCCCAATGCCACCAGCGAGTAGAGAACCCCCGCCATCAGCCCGCCGATGAGTACTTCGACAAAGAAAGACATGGTCAGGCCGTGAGGCGTGAGGCGTGAGGCGAGAGGCGAGAAGCGCGAGACGAGCGGCGAGAGGCGTGAGGCGTAAAGACAAAACGAAAGCCATTGTGATCCCGTAAGTCATCAACATTCAACATAAGTGGCACCGCTACGTTTTGACTGTTGCACGTTCGCATTTTCGCCTCCCGCCTCTCGCCTCACCTTCAATGGGCTACGCCCAGATAGGCATCGATGACGGCCTGGCTGGCGCGGACCTCGTCAGGCGAGCCATCGCCGATCTTGCGGCCGTAGTCGAGCACCACTACGCGATCTGACAGATCCATCACCACACCCATGTCGTGCTCGATGAGTACGATCGTGGTGCCGAATTCGTCGTTGACGTCGAGGATGAAGCGGCTCATGTCCCGTTTTTCCTCCACATTCCTGCCGGCCATCGGTTCATCAAGCAACAGCAGTTCCGGCTCTGCTGCCAGCGCGCGGCCGAGCTCCACCCGTTTTTGCAGGCCGTACGGCAGGCGCCCGACCGGCGTCTTGCGGATCGATTCGATTTGCAAAAAGTCGATGATGTTTTCGACCTTCCGGCGATGCTCAAGCTCTTCGCGGCGCGCATTGCCGAAGTACAGGCACTGCGACAGGAAGCCCGCGCGCATCTTCAGCGTCCGCCCTGTCATGATGTTGTCCAGCACCGTCATGCCCTTGAACAGCGCGATGTTCTGAAAGGTGCGTGCGATTCCCTGGCTCGCCGCCTCGTGCGGACGCATCTGCCGCCGGGTCGCGCCCCTGTAGGTCACTGTGCCCTGGCTGGGGTGATAGACGCCGTTGATGACGTTGAGCAGCGAACTCTTCCCCGCGCCGTTCGGGCCGATGATGGCAAGAATTTCGCGGCTGCGAACGTGAAAGCTCACAGCCGTCAGCGCGTTCACGCCGCCAAAGGACAAAGAGATGTTGTCCACGCTGAGGATCGGCTCGCCGAGTGCGCGCAGGCTCACGCTATGCCCTTTACGTTCTTATTCACCCCTTGCTCCTCACCCCTCACCGCCGTCATGCCGCCTTCCTGTCGCTCCCGGGCTGGAGAACGTCGCGCACCCGGACCTCGGCGCGGATGCTTCCAGTACGGCCATCCTCGAACTTTACCTGCGTCTCAATCCTGCAGCTTTGCGCGCCGCCGTAGAGCGCGACGACAAGCGGCGCATATTTCTCCGCAAGGAAGCCGCGCCGTATTTTGCGGGTACGGGTCAACTCGTCGTCGTCAGCGTCCAGTTCCTTGTGCAATATCAGGAAACGCTTGATCTGGGAGCCAGCCAGATGCGCCTCCGTGGCGAGATCGGCGTTGACCTGTTCGACGCATCTCTGGATCAGATCGTAGACCTCGACCCGGGACGCGAGATCGAGATAACCGCTGTAAGGCATGCTGCGCTTCTCGGCCCAGTTGCCCACGGCCTGCATGTCGATGTTGACGAAGGCGCAGACCATGTCCTGTTTGTCGCCGAAGCACACCGCTTCCTTGATGTAGGGAAAGAACTTCAGCTTGTTCTCGAGGAACTGCGGCGCAAACATCGTCCCATCGGCGAGCCTGCCCACGTCCTTGGCGCGGTCGATGATTTTCAGGTGTCCGTCGTCGCCGAAAAACCCGGCGTCGCCGGTCATGAAATAGCCATCCGGCGAGATCGACTCGGCGGTGGCGTCGGGGCGTTTGTAGTACTCCTTGAGCATGCCCGGCGACTTGACCCAGATCTCGCCGCTGCCGGTGATCTTGATATCCACACCTGGAAGCGGCTTGCCCACCGTATCCAGCTTGGCTTCGCCGTTGGGTTGCTTGCAGACGTAAGCCGATGTTTCAGTCTGCCCGTAGAGTTGTTTCAGATTTATCCCGATCGAGCGGTAGAAGCGGTAAAGGTCCGGGCCGATCGCGGCCCCGCCCGTATAGGCCACGCGGACGCGGCTCATGCCGAGCACATTCCTCAGCGGCCCATACACCAGCAGATTCCCCAGGAAATAGAGCGCTCGGTCGGCAAGCGCAACCCGCCTTCCGTCCATGATCTCCGCGCCGCAGCGGCGCGCTACGCCCATGAAGTAATGGAAAAGGTGGCGCTTGATGCGGCCGGCGTCTTCGATGCGGATCATCACCGTCGTCAGCAAGTTCTCGAAGACCCGGGGCGGCGCGAAATAATACGTTGGACCGATTTCGCGCAGATCGGTCATCACCGTCTCGGACGATTCCGGGCAGTTGACGGTAAAACCGGCGGCCAGAGCCTGCGCGTAAGAAAACAGATGGTCCCCGACCCAGGCCATCGGCAGGTAAGAAAGCACTTCGTCCTCGGCGGTGAACCCGTCGAACGCCACGTCACCTCGGGCCGCGGCCATGAATGCGGCATGCGTGAGGCACACCCCCTTGGGCTTGCTGGTCGTGCCGGAGGTATAGAGGATGACGCTGACCTCGTCTGGCTTGCCCTCGGCCACCGCACGTGCAAAAAAATCGGCATGGGCTTCGTCATACTCGTGCCCGATCTCGCGCAGTTCCTCGTAGGGGACAAGCTGCCCCTGCGCGTAGTGACGCAGCCCCCGCGGATCGTCGTAAAAGATGTGCTTGAGGCGCGGGCACAGAGGCAGGATCTCGAGCAACTTGTCAACCTGCTCCTGGTCCTCGACGATGGCGTATTCGATCTCGGCGTTTTCGAGCACGTAGAGCATTTCCTGGGCTACCGAATCCTGGTAAACCGGCACCGGCACGCCACCCAGGGACTGGGCGGCGGCGAACGACCAGTAAAGCCGCGGCCGGTTGTCGCCGATGATGGCGAGGTTCATGCCGCGGCTGAAACCCTTGGCCGCCAGGCCGCAGGCGAGCGCACGGACCTCGTCGGCGGCCTGCGACCACGTCCAACTCTGCCAAATGCCGAGGTCCTTCTCGCGGATAGCCACCCGGTCGGGCCGAACGCGGACATGCTGCAGCAGCAGCTTCGGGAAGGTGTCGGCCGCCAGTGACGAGGCGGCTGCAGACTGCGCCAAGAGGTCTCCTCCGTGGATGGGTGCGGCTTCGACGCAACAACAGGGCGTCGTGCCGATTTATTCAAAGCTTACTACGAGTATGCGCCATGACTGTAGCGCCGCATGGAACGCCCGAGTTGACCGGCAGTTTAATCTGGCTGCTTGGCGGGTCAGACCTCGAGTCCACGGCGTCACGCCCCGGTTCTTGGGCTGGCTCTGACTTTGAGGTTCGGAACAGGCCCGAACTGCGAGCGTACCGGTTGTCGATCTTGCGTGCTTCCCTAGCGGTTCGCGTTGGAAGGAATCCGGGCGAGCACCGTGAGCGCCGCGATCGAAACGACGAGGAAGGACCCGTAGGACCAGTGGTCGATAGCCGGCCCGCCCCGGGACAGGGCATGCGCGACGAAGACGCCCCCGAAAAGGGACAGGCAGGCGACGAGCATGGTCCACCATGCCCAGCGCTCGCCGCGACGCAGCGGCCATAACGCAATGGCGAGGCATGCCGACGAGGCTGCGAAGTACTTGAACGCTTCCCACGCCACGTGAAAATTCTGGTGCGCGGTCGCATCCGGCTGACCGAAGTGGAGCCAGGCGGCGAAGGGTGCGCCGAGCGCGCCGAGGCCATGCACGGTGGCGAGCGCACCGATGGCGAGCATTCGAAGGCGAGGTTCCGCCATGATCGCGCTCATCTCTGCAATGCGACGAGCTTGAATTTGGTGGCCATATTTCGAATCAGTATCTATAGGCGGCTGCGGGCAGGGACGGCACCGCTGCGAACTGCGCCGGGACTTCGCCGGTCAGGCTCTGCAGGAAAGCAATCAGGTCGGATACGTCGGCATCAGTCAGATCGCGGCCGAGCTGGAGCTTGGCCATGATGCGCACGGCATCACGCAGCTCCGCAACCGAACCGTCGTGAAAGTAAGGCGGGGTGACCGCGACATTGCGCAATTGCTGCACTTTGAAGATGTAGGCGTCGGCTTCATTTTTCGTATCCCGGATGCGACCTTTGTCGCGATCCTTGAACAGGTCGATTTCCTTGCTGCCGGTGAGTAACCAGTAGTCTTGGGTCACGCCGAATTTTTGGTACATCTGCCCGCCGACGGTGACGCCGTTATGGCAGCCTGAACAGCCGAAGGTAATGAATTTGTCCAGTCCCTGTTTTGCCTTTGCGCTCAATGCCGCCTTGTCGCCCTTGAGGAAGCGGTCGAAAGGCGCGGGCGTGATCAGTGTGCGCTCGTACGCCCCGACGGCCTTGCCCCAGTTCTCGGCCGTTACCGGTTCGCTTTCTCCCGGAAACGCCTTCTCGAACATCGCGCGATAGCCGGGAAGCGCTCGCAACCGCGCCTCTGCCGCCGCATAGTCGGCATTGCCATACGCCAGCGGGCTCACCAGTGCCTTGACCGCCTGTTCTTCGACGTCGGCACGATTGCCGCCATAGTGCTGCACGAATTGCAGAGCTGTGTTGAATACGGTCGGTGCATTGCGCGGGATGACCTTGCCCCCTACGCCTACAGAACGGGGTAACGCGTCGGTGCCGTAGAAATACGGGTTATGGCATCCACCGCAACTGCCCTTGCCGTCAGTCGAAATCCGCGTCTCGAAAAACAGCGCGCGCCCCAGTGCCACCCGCTCGGGCGTGATCGGATGCTCGGGAGTCGCGGCATCCGCAGGCAGCGGCTTGAACTGCTGCTGCGCGCGCGCGAGCAGCGCGTCCTCGTTGTCCTCGGCGGTCAACGCCGTCGCGCAGGCCGCAAGCGCGATTGCACAGGAATACAGGATCGTCTTCTTCAGGCTGGTCATGGCTGCTCCCGCTTTATCGTCGATGTCGAACCGACCCTCAACTGCCGCCGGCGCATTAACTGTCTTTGGCGCAATAGATTTCCAGGCAATTGTCCTCGGGATCGGAAATCTGGAACGTATTGAATTCGTCGCCCTTGTTGATCGTCACACCGAACTTGCGCGCCCACTCGGCGAGCCGAGCGTTGCTCGGCACCTGGAATCCCAGGTGCAGCTCCGGCGCGCGCTTCACCGGCTCGCCCGGCTTGAAGACGAGCAGCACGCCAGGTCCGCGAATCTTGTTGCCATCCGCCCGCAGGCCGAAAGTCTGTGCGTACCAGCGCACGAGGCCCTCCGGATCGCGCGCCGGCATATTCAGGTGATCGAGCTGGAAGTCGGACATTCCTGATTCTCCGTTGTGGTCTAAAACACCAGGCGGCCAGGACTGAACTACATGCTTCTGCGGTACTGCCCGCCGACTTCGAACAGGGCCTCCGTGATCTGGCCGAGCGAGCAGCAGCGCACCGCGTTCATCAGTTCCGCGAACACGTTGCCGTTGTTGATAACGGTCTGCTTCAGTTTTTCCAATGCCGCCGGCGCTTCGACAGTGTTGCGTTTCTGGAAATCGCGCAGCCGGCGGATCTGGCTCTGCTTCTCTTCTTCGGTCGAACGCTGCAGCGGGATACCGCCGCCCGAGCCAGCCGACTCCGGATTGCGGAAGGTGTTCACGCCGATGATCGGGTACGAACCGTCATGTTTCCTGTGCTCGTAGTACAACGACTCTTCCTGGATCTTGCTGCGCTGGTAGCCGGTTTCCATCGCGCCGAGCACGCCACCGCGCTCCGAAATGCGTTCGAACTCCTGTAGTACCGCTTCTTCCACAAGATCCGTCAGTTCGTCAATGACGAATGAGCCCTGGTTCGGGTTCTCGTTTCTCGCCAGACCCCACTCGCGATTGATGATCAACTGAATGGCGAGTGCGCGCCGCACCGATTCGGCCGTCGGCGTGGTGATTGCCTCGTCGTAGGCATTGGTGTGCAGCGAGTTGCAGTTGTCGTAAATGGCGATGAGCGCCTGTAGCGTGGTGCGGATATCGTTGAACGCGATCTCCTGAGCATGCAGCGACCGGCCCGAGGTCTGGACGTGGTACTTAAGTTTCTGGCTGCGCTCGTTGGCGCCATACTTGTTTCTCATTGTGGTCGCCCAGATGCGCCGCGCCACGCGTCCGAGCACCGCGTATTCCGGGTCCATGCCGTTGGAGAAGAAAAACGACAGGTTCGGCGCGAAGTCGTCGATGTCCATGCCGCGCGCGAGATAGGCTTCGACGAAGGTGAAGCCATTGGACAGCGTGAAGGCAAGCTGCGAAATAGGGTTAGCGCCGGCTTCGGCGATGTGATAGCCGGAGATCGACACCGAGTAGAAGTTACGCACCTTGTGCTTGATGAAGTACTCCTGGATGTCGCCCATCACCTTGAGCGAGAACTCGGTGGAGAAAATGCAGGTGTTCTGGCCCTGGTCTTCCTTGAGAATGTCAGCCTGCACCGTACCGCGCACGTTCTCAATTGCCCAGGCGCGGATCTTCGCGGTTTCCTGTTCGTTCGGTTGCCGGCCGTGCTGCGCGGTGAATTTCTCGCCTTGCTGGTCGATCGCGGTATTGACGAACATCGCGAGGATGGTCGGGGCCGGTCCGTTGATGGTCATCGACACCGAAGTCGCCGCATCGCACAGGTCGAAGCCCGAGTACAGCACCTTCATGTCTTCCAGTGTGGCAATCGATACCCCGGAGTTGCCGACCTTGCCGTAGATGTCCGGACGTTCGTGCGGGTCGAATCCGTACAACGTCACCGAATCGAACGCGGTGGACAGCCGCTTCGCCGGCATGTCCCGGCTGAGAAACTTGAAGCGCGCGTTGGTGCGAAACGCATCGCCCTCGCCGGCGAACATCCGGGTCGGGTCTTCGTTCTCGCGCTTGAAAGGGAACACGCCCGCCGTGTACGGGAAATAGCCGGGCAGGTTCTCCCGCATCAGCCACTTCAGCGTCTCGCCGTCGTCTTCGAATTTGGGCAGCGCCACCTTCGGCACCTTGGTGCCGGAAAGCGAGGTGGTCGTCAGTACCGTGCGGATCTCGCGATCGCGGATCTTCGTGACCTGTTCGTCATCCGAATAGGACTGGCGGATCCGTGGCCATTCCCGCAGCAACGCCTTTGCCTCGGCGCTCAGCGCCTTGTCGCGTTCCGCGATCAGCCCTTCGAGATCGGAGGAAGGCTTCTTCGCCGCGTCCAGCATGCGCTTTGCTTCGCGCAGCTGCTGCCGCTCGCGGGCGACCCTGGCCTGTTTCGCCACCTCCGCGTGATAGCCACGCACGGTTTCGGTGATTTCCGCCAAATAGCGCACGCGCGCTGGCGGCACAATGACATTCTGACCCGACGAGGCCTTTACCGTGGTCGGCTTGATCCTGCCGTCGCTGGCCTTGAGTCCGCGGGTCATGAGTGCGGCGAGGATGGCTTGATAGAGCGCGGTCGCGCCGTCGTCGTTGAACCTCGAGGCAATGGTGCCGAACACCGGCATCGCCTCGGCGGCCGAACTGAAGGCGCTGCGATTGCGCTGCATCTGCTTGCGCACGTCGCGCAGCGCATCCTGCGCCCCGCGGCGGTCGAACTTGTTGATCGCGACGAAGTCGGCAAAGTCGAGCATGTCGATTTTTTCGAGCTGGCTGGCGGCGCCGAACTCGGGCGTCATCACGTACAGCGAGAAGTCCACCTGCGGGACGATGGCCGCGTCCCCCTGGCCGATGCCGGAAGTCTCCACCAGTATCAGGTCGAAGCCGGCGCATTTGCAGGCGGCGATCGTCTCGGGCAGGCAGGCGGCGATCTCGGCTCCGGAGTCGCGGGTGGCGAGCGAGCGCATGTAAATGTTCGGATGATTGATCGCGTTCATGCGGATGCGGTCGCCCAGGAGCGCGCCGCCGCTCTTGCGCCGCGACGGATCCACGGCGATCACGGCAATTTTGAGCGCGTCCTCCCGGTCGATGCGAAAGCGCCGGATCAGTTCGTCGGTGAGCGAGGACTTGCCCGAGCCGCCGGTTCCGGTGATGCCGAGCACCGGCACGCCGTCGAGCGCCGCGGCCCGTTTCGCCAGCTTCTGGCGCAGCGGCATCGGCAGCGTCGCGTTCTCGACCCCGGTGATGACGCGCGCGAGGTCGCGCAAATTGCCGCGGAATAATTCGTCGAGATTCGCCGGCAGCTCCGCAGACAGATTGCGCTCAGCGGTGCGGATCATGTCGGTGATCATTCCCTGCAGGCCCATGCGCGCACCGTCCTCAGGGGAATAAATGTGTGCCACACCATAGGCGTGCAGCTCTTCGATCTCGCTCGGAACGATCACGCCGCCGCCACCGCCGAAAACCTTGATGCCCGCGCCGCCGCGGCTGCGCAGCAGGTCGATGGTGTATTTGAAATACTCCACGTGGCCACCCTGATACGAGGACACGGCAATGCCCTGCACGTCTTCCTGGATGGCCGCGGTGACGATCTCGTCGACCGAGCGGTTGTGGCCGAGGTGTACGACTTCGACGCCGCTCGCCTGCAGGATGCGGCGCATGATGTTGATGGAGGCGTCATGGCCATCGAACAGGCTCGCCGCGGTCACAAAGCGGACTTTGTTCTTTGCCTGCTTGTCTTGATCGGCGGCCTGTACGCTGAGATCGGTCATTGGTCGGTCCCGTCGGTTCGCGTTTGATATCGCGGCCCGGGCGCTTCGGCGCTGATACCGGAATGGGTCATCGCGCCCGGGCAGCCATTATTGCTTACGTTTACATGAACGTAAACTTGATCCGCGAACCCATGGGTACCAAATCAGCCGCGGCCCGAATCGCCATGCCGACGCGTCAGGCAGCATGCTCGACCGCGCCCGCCAGCGCGCGGAAACGGTCCAGCAGGGCATCGCGTTCTGCGGCGACTGCCTCGACACTGCGCTGTTTCACATGGCCGAAGCCGCGGATGCGTTCCGGCAGGCTGGCCAGCGCGACGGCGACCTCATGGTTTTCCTTCGACAACGCGCCCGCGAATGCTTCAATAAGGGCTTCGTAATCGCGGATCAGTCCGCGCTCCATCCTTCTCTCTGCGGTACGGCCGAACGGATCCAGGAAGCTGCCGCGCAGATGCTTGAAGCGGGCCAGCAATCGGAACGCATGTCCCATCCAGGCTCCGTACTGAGTTTTGACAAGCCAGCCCCGCGCGTCGCGTTTCGCCAGCAGCGGCGGGGCGAGGTTGTACTTCAGCGTGAACTCGCCTTCGAACGCGTCGTGCAGCCGTTTCTCGAAATCGCCGGTTGCATAAAGCCTGGCGACCTCGTACTCGTCCTTGTAGGCCATCAGCTTGGACAGGTATCTCGCAACCGCCCTGGCCAGCGCATCGCCCTTGCCGAGCGGCGCTTCGGCACGACGGACCTTGTCGACCAAGGTCTCGTAGCGCTTCGCATAGGCCGCGTCCTGGTATTCGGTCAGGAAGACGATGCGCAGGCGCAGCAGCGTTTCCAGGCTCTGCGGCATGTGAACCACCACCGGCTCGGCGGGTGCGGCAAGCGTCTCGACTTGCGTCAGATCGACCGCGGCGCGGCGCCCCCAATCGAACGCCTGCTTGTTGGCGGCGACAGCCACAGCGTTCAACTCGATCGCGCGCAGGATCGAGGCCATCTGCAGGGGAACCAGCCCGTTCTGGAAGGCAAAGCCGAGCATGAACAGGTTGGTGGCGATCGAGTCGCCCAGCAGCGCGGTGGCGAGCCGCGTGGCATCGATGAAATGCGCACGGCCGTCGACCGATTCGTCGATCAGTGCGCGAATTTCCTCGGCTGGGAACTGCCAGTCCGGATTCTGGGCGAACGGGCCGGGTGGCTGCTGGTGCGTGTTGATCACCGCCACCGTGCGCCCGGGCCGGGTCTTGGAAATGGCATCGTGCGCGCCCGCGGTCAGCATGTCGCAGCCGAGGATCAGGTCGGCCTCGCCGGTGGCGATTCGTTGTGCGCGGATGCCCAGCGGCGTGCGGGCGATGCGAACGTGCGAAGTGACGGCGCCGTTCTTCTGCGACATGCCGGTCATGTCCAGCGCCGAGGTACCCTTGCCCTCCAGGTGCGCGGCCATTCCCAGCAGCGCGCCGATGGTGATGACGCCGGTGCCACCGATTCCGGTAATCAGGATGTTGTAAGGCGATTCGCCGAGCGTTGCCGAGGCCGGTAGCGGCAGCGGCCCGAGCGGCACGGCGGTTTCACGACGTGCGGCGCGCGATTTCCTGGGCGTGCCCCCTTCCACCGTCACGAAACTCGGGCAGAAGCCCTTGACGCAGGAATAGTCCTGGTTGCAGGAGGATTGATCGATCACGCGTTTGCGGCCAAACTCGGTTTCCACCGGCAGGATCGAAGTGCAGTTCGACTGCACGCCGCAGTCGCCGCAGCCTTCGCAGACCGCTTCGTTGATGAATACCCGCTGCGTGGCCTTCGGGTACTCGCCTTTTTTGCGGCGGCGGCGTTTCTCCGCCGCACAGGTCTGGTCGTAGATCAGCACCGAAACGCCGCAAACTTCCCGCAGTTCCTTCTGCACCGTTTCCAGGTCCTTGCGGTCGTGCAGCGTGACCAGCGCGGGCAATTGCGAGCGATCCTCGTAGGGCGTCAGGTCTTCTGTTACGACCGCGATGCGCCCGACGCCTTCGGCCGCCATCTGCTGCGCGATCATGGGCACCGAAATCCGGCCGTCGATCGGCTGGCCGCCGGTCATCGCCACGGCGTCGTTGTACAGGATCTTGTAGGTGATGTTGACCTTGGCCGCGAGCGCGGCCCGGATCGCAATGGAGCCGGAATGGAAATAAGTGCCGTCGCCGAGATTGGCAAAGATGTGCGTGCGTTTCGAGAACGGCGCCTGGCCGATCCACGGCGCGCCCTCGCCGCCCATGTGTGTCGGGCTCTTGTTTTGCTCCGGATAAATGACGGTCGCCATTACGTGGCAACCAATGCCGGCCAGCGCCACGCTGCCGTCGGGCACTTTGGTCGAGGTATTGTGCGGGCATCCCGAGCAGTAGTACGGCGGGCGCACTGGCGTGTTCACCGCCTTCTTCAGCACCGCCTCTTTCGCTTCCAGAAAGGAAAGCCGCGCCTTGATCAGATCGCTTTGGTGAAAGCGTCCGATGCGCCCGGCGATGACGCGGGCGATCTGCGCGATCGAGAAATCGGCCTTGGCAGGGAGCAGCCATTCGCCGCGCGGGTGCACCCATTCGCCCTGATCGTCGAACTTGCCGATCACGCGTGGACGCACGTCGGGTTGCCAGTTGTAGAGGTGTTCTTTGAGCTGATACTCGACCATTTGGCGTTTTTCTTCGACCACCAGGATTTCTTCCAGCCCCTTGGAGAATTCGCGTACCCCGTCCGGTTCCAGCGGCCAGGGCATCGAGACCTTGAATACCCGGATGCCGATCTGTGCCGCGTTCTGCTCGCTGATGCCGAGCTCTTCCAGCGCTTCCAGCACGTCCATGTACGATTTGCCGGACGCGATGATGCCGAGCCGCGCGTTTGGCGAATCGATGGTGGTGCGATTGAGCCTGTTCCTGCGTGAGTACGCCAGCGCGGCGTAGATCTTGTAGTCCTGCATCAGCGCTTCCTGCGCGCGCGCCTGCAGACCGAGGAGATTGCTCGAAAGCCTGCTGTTCAGTCCGCCTTCGGGCAGCACAAAGTCCTCGGGCAGCAGCGTCTGGAAATGAAACGGATCTGCCTCGATCGAAGCAGACGACTCGACGGTATCAGCCAGCGCCTTGAAACCGACCGCGCATCCGGAGAACCGCGACATGGCCCAGCCGTGCAATCCCAGCTCGATGTACTCGTGCACGTTGCACGGGTACAGGACCGGGATCATCGAGGCCGAGAACAGGTGATCGCTCTGGTGCGGGAGCGTGGAGGAGTAGGCCCCGTGGTCGTCGCCCGCGACCAGCAGCACGCCGCCGTGCTTCGAAGTACCGGCGAAATTCATGTGCTTGAACACGTCACCGCAACGGTCGACGCCGGGGCCCTTGCCGTACCACATGGAGAACACGCCGTCGTAATCCGACTCGCCGATCAGGTGCACTTGCTGGCTACCCCACACGGCGGTGGCGGCGAGTTCTTCGTTGACGCCGGGCTGGAATTTGACGTGATGCGCTTTGAGGTGCTCGGCTGCCTTCCACAGCGCCTCGTCGAGTCCGCCCAACGGCGAGCCGCGATAGCCGGAGATGAAGCCGGCGGTATTGAGCCCTGCCGCCAGATCGCGCCGGCGCTGGACCAGAGCCAAGCGCACCAGCGCCTGGATGCCGGTCAAATAAACGCACCCCCGATCGGAAGCGTACTTGTCGTCCAATGTGACTTCTTGCATGTCGGACTCCTGTAGGAATTCGGACATAAGGCACCCCGCCTTGGGTTCGGCGGCGCCCCTGCAGCGCATCGGACCGGTCGTCCTTGGCGCAGCCCCAATGCCGCCAGATTTGCACATCATGCGCGTCCTGCGGTCGGCCGTTCAATTGGCACGACCCCGTCTGTCGGCAAAGACATCGTAACCAACAGACCGCAGAAAAAGCATCTTCTTTACCCACGTAATGCGGTATATTCAGGAAACTTTTCCGCTTGACGTCAATTTCAAAGAATGACTGTCGACAAGTTCGATCTGGCGATATTGACGGTGCTGCAGGGGGAGGCGCGGGCGAGCCTGCAGGAGATCAGCAGGCGAGTGGGCCTGTCATCGACGCCGTGCTGGAACCGCATCAAGAAAATGGAAGCCGACGGCGTGATCCAGGGCTACACGGCCCGCATCAATCCGGCCGCGATCGGTTTCAGCGAGACGGTGATCGTGCAGGTCACGCTCGACAGTCACACGGACAGAACTCTGTTCGACTTTGGCAAGGAACTGGAGCAGATCCCGGAAGTGCTCGAGGCCTACCTGGTGTCCGGCGATTACGACTATTACATCCGCATCGCGGTAAAGGACACGCGCGACTACGAGCGGCTGTTGCGCGAAAAACTCTATAAGATTCCCGGCATCAGACATAGCAAGTCGAGCTTCGTGCTGCGGACATTGAAGGAGAGCCTGATACCCTTGTCCCCCGCCCCGCTTGCAGCCGGCTCGCCGCCGCGGAAGGCCCGCGCCGCCGGGAAGCAGGCGGCGAAGCGCCGGCCGTAACGATACTTGCGCCGGAGGCGTCGCGTGAACTCAGGATTTTCACAGTTGACCGACGCGGTCGGGCGCGCCCACGCACCCGCCGGGCCGGGCACCCGGATCGTTTGCCTCGTTCCCAGCATTACCGAGTTGCTGTTCGAACTCGGGCTCGGTGATCGGATCGTCGGCCGAACAGGGTTCTGCGTCCATCCGAAACCCGAGGTGAAGAAGGTCGCCAAGGTCGGCGGCACCAAGGATTTCGACCTGGAGAAAATTCGCGCGCTGGCGCCGACTCACCTGATCGTCAACGTGGATGAAAACCCGCGCGAACGAGTCGAAGCGGCGGCAGCGTTTGTGCCGAGCGTGATCGTGACGCACCCGATGGGGCCACTCGAGAACCCCCCTTTATATCGACTGCTCGGTGGAATCTTCCGCGCCGAGGCCGAGGCGGAACGTCTCGACCGAGAATTCCAATCGGCATATTTCGAAGCGGTCGAAGCAACTTCCAGGCAACCGCGCGAGCGGGTCTTGTACCTGATCTGGAAGGACCCGTGGATGACGATTTCGCGCGACACCTCCATCGCGCGGACGCTGCACTCGGTTGGATGGGACCAGATCGATTTGGAAAACCCTGGGCGCTATCCAACGCTCTATCTCGAATCGGTCGCTGGACGCGTGGATCGTGTCCTGCTCTCTTCCGAGCC
>JBQTIV010000131.1:0-33342 GCA_052387775.1 Betaproteobacteria bacterium | reverse complement strand
CCTTGGCGTTCTTCCACTCGTCGATGCAGACGGTGTTGAGGCCAAGTTGCGCTGCGCGGATCGCCGCGGTGTAGCCGCCAGGGCCGGCGCCGATCTCTAGCAAGTTCTCACCGCAAAGGCGCAAAGGAAACGCAAAGAAGAACTTGACTGAGAAAAATCTGAATGGCGCAGATGGGGACATCGAAGCATCCGGACCATTCATCGATGAAAACTGCAAACCTTATGTTCTTTCCCCCATTCATGTTTTTCTGCATTTTACTTTTGCGTTTCCTTTGCATCTTTGCGCCTTTGCGGTTCACGCACTTTGTGATCAATCATGGCAAAAAGCTTTGACGTCGCAGTGATCGGCGCCGGCCCTGGCGGCTACACCGCGGCGATCCGCGCAGCGCAACTCGGCCTCAACACCGTCTGCATCGACGAGTGGAAGAACGCCAAGGGCAGGCCCAGCCTGGGGGGCACCTGCCTGAACGTCGGATGCATCCCCTCCAAGGCGCTGCTGGAGTCCTCGGAGAACTACGAGCGCGCGCTGCACAAATTCGGCGAGCACGGCATCACTGTCAAGGATGTCGCCATGGACATTGCGACCATGCTCGCGCGCAAGGACAAGATCGTCGACACCTTCACCGGCGGGATCGGCCTGCTGTTCCGCAAGAACAAGGTCACGTCAATGCACGGCCGCGGCCGTTTCGTTGCCGGCGGAACTGCTTTTCAGATCGAGGTCAGCGATGGCGATGCGGCGGAGGTCATCGAGGCCAAGCACGTGATTATCGCCACCGGCTCGGTCCCGCGGCAGTTGCCGTTCGCGCCGGTGGACAACGAGCGGATCGTCGACAACGCCGGCGCGTTGTCGCTGCCCCAGACGCCCAGGCGCCTGGGTGTGATCGGGGCGGGTGTCATCGGCCTGGAAATGGGCAGCGTGTGGCGGCGTCTGGGCTCGCAGGTGACCATCCTCGAGGCGCTGCCGAATTTCCTGCAGGCTGCCGACGAGCAGGTCGCCAGGGAAGCGCTGCGCGTGTTTACCAAGGTGGTGGGTCTGGACATCCGGCTCGGAGTGAAAATTGGGGCGGTCAAGACCTCCAAAAAAAGTGTCGTCGTCGAATACGCCGATCCGAACGGGGAACAAAAGGCGGAATTCGATGTGCTCGTCGTGGCGATCGGGCGCGCGCCGCAATCGGCAAGCCTGGGCGCGGACACGGTCGGTCTCAAGCTCGACAGCCGCGGATTTATCGAAGTCGACGAGCACTGCCGTACCAACCTGGCCAATGTCTATGCGATCGGCGACGTGGTGCGCGGTCCAATGCTCGCACACAAGTCCTCAGAAGAGGGGATGGCGGTTGCAGAAATGATTGCCGGTCAGTCGGCACGCGTGGATCTGGAAACGGTGCCATGGGTGATCTATACCGCGCCCGAGATCGCCTGGGTCGGCAAGACCGAACAGGAACTGAAAGCCAAGGGCATCGAATACCGGTCCGGCCAGTACCCCTTCAACGTCAACGGCCGTGCCCGCGCCATCGGTGAAACGACCGGCTTCGTGAAGATGCTCGCGGATGCCAGGACTGACCGCATCCTCGGCGTGCACATGATTGGTCCCTATGCATCGGAGCTGATCGCGGAGGCCGTAGTGGCCATGGAGTTTGGCGCGGCTGCCGAAGACATCGCCCGCATTGTCCACGCGCACCCGACTTTGTCCGAGGCACTGCACGAGACGGCGCTGGGCGTGGACAAGCGCGCGATCAATCTCTGATGTCCCCCCAGCCGGCACGGGCGGCCGAGCAGGAGAGCTTTTCACTTCTTGTCCGGCAGATTGCCCTCGAACACGGATTCACCCTCGATCGCGCGCAACTCGCCGCGCTTGGGTACCTCGAGCGGCTATACGGGGAACTGGTGGAGTCGGAACATTTGGGGCGTTCGTGGCTGCGCATGTTCCAGCGCCCGCGCCCGCTTCGCGGCCTGTACCTGTGGGGGGGCGTGGGCCGGGGCAAGAGTTTCCTCATGGATACTTTCTTCGAGACGCTACCCGTCGAACGCAAGCGCCGCGTGCACTTTCACCGCTTCATGCAGCACATCCACCATCGTCTGAAAATGCTCCAGGGCGAGGAAAATCCGCTGGCGCACGTCGCTGCCGAAATTGCCGCCGAATCCCGCCTGCTTTGCCTCGACGAGTTTCAGGTCTCCGACATCGGCGATGCGATGCTGATGCGCAATCTTCTAGCCGGTTTGTTCGATCAGGGCGCGGTCCTGGTGACGACTGCCAACCAGCATCCGGACCAACTTTATCTGCACGGGCTGCAGCGCGGCCAGTTCCTGCCGGCGATCGAATTGCTCAAAAGCCACCTCGACCTGGTCCAGGTGGATGGCGCTACGGATTACCGCTTGCGGGTACTGGAGAAAGAAGGCGTTTACCACTTTCCTCTCAATGCCGTTGCCGAAGCCGCAATGGAAAAGACTTTCGAATCGGTCGCGGGCTCTGCCGGTAAGCGCGATGTCGATCTGGAAATCGAAGGACGCGTCTTCAGGGCCAAACGCGCGGGCCCGGGAGTGGCTTGGCTCGAATTCGATTCCTTGTGCAACGGACCGCGCGGCCAGGCCGATTACATCGAGCTGGCAAGACGCTTCCATACCGTCCTGATTTCGCAACTGCTGCGCTTCGCTGCCGGGGAGGCCGACCGGTGCCGGCGCTTTACCTGGCTGGTGGACGAGTTCTACGACCGCCGCGTCAAGCTGATTCTGTCCGCGGAAGATAGCCTGCCCGAATTGTTCCGCCAGGCCGGCGCCGGCACGGAAACCGCACGCACGGTCAGCCGGCTCACCGAGATGCAGACCCGCCAGTACCTGAGCGAACCGCACCTTTCGTGAGCCCCCTCTCCCCGGCCCTCTCCCGCGAGGGGAGAAGGAGTTTGAACGCCAAAGGGCTTTAAAACCCTCTCTCCCCCGGTGGGAGAAAGTTGGAGAGAGGGGGTGCTTCGTGGTGAGATTCAAGTCTTAGCCTGATCCAAGAGGAAACTATGACGACCCTGAAGGCCTACCGTATATTCAACGAGGACGCCAAAGTCGCCGGCCGTTTCGTCGAAATGAACCTGGAAGAGCTCGACGCCGGCGATGTCGTCATCAAGGTGGCGTACTCGAGCGTCAACTTCAAGGACGCGCTTGCCGCCAGCGGCGCGGGCAAGATCATTCGCCGCTTCCCCTGCGTGGGCGGCGTCGACCTGTCCGGAACCGTGGTGGAATCCGCCAATGGGCGCTTCAGGAAAGGCGATGCCGTAATCGCGACCAGCTACGATATCGGGGTGGCGCACGACGGTGGCTATGCCGAGTACGCCCGCATTCCCGCGGACTGGGTGGTGCCGATGCCCAAGGGCCTGGATGTTTTCGAAGCGATGGCGCTGGGGACTGCGGGCTATACCGCCGCGCTCGCGGTGGAGCGCATGGAGCACGAGGGCTTGAAACCGGCAAACGGTCCGGTGATCGTGACCGGCGCCACCGGTGGCGTGGGCAGCATTGCAGTGGACCTTCTTTCCGCACGCGGTTATCGCGTGGTCGCGCTCACCGGGAAGGAAGCGGAAAGTGAATACCTGAAGCGCATCGGCGCCACGGAGATCATGCTGAAAAGCAGCCTCGATCTTTCCAGGATCAAGCCGCTCGACAAGGCCACCTGGGCGGGGGCGGTGGACAACCTCGGCGGCGACGTACTGTCCTGGATCGCCAGCACTATGCAGGTCGGCGGCACCTTGGCGAGCATCGGACTGGCGGCGAGCCCTACCTTCAACTCCACGGTGATGCCCTTCATCCTGCGCGGCGTGAGCCTGTTGGGAGTGGACTCGGTGAACACGCCGATGGCGCTGCGCGAGAAAGTCTGGCGGCGCCTCGGGGCCGATCTCAAACCACCGCGGCTGCAAAGCATCGCCGCCACGGTAAACTTTGCCGATCTGCCCGGCGTGTTCGATAAGGTGATGAAGGCTCAGGTGCGAGGCCGTACCGTCATCAAGATTGCCTGAAGCCTTTGCCGCAGGAGCGGGTACGGAATAGAAGGGGGAGATATGGGGCAGCGTTACGCCGAATTCTATCGCCGTTCGATCGCGGAACGTGAAGCGTTCTGGGCCGAACAGGCGCGCCTGATCCACTGGCACCGGCCATTCGATCGTGTCCTCGACTACAGCCGTCCGCCGTTTGCGAAATGGTTCGTCGGCGGCCTGACTAATCTCTGCCACAACGCGCTGGACCGGCATCTAATCACGCGCGGCGACCAGAAGGCGCTGGTCTACATATCCACGGAAACCGGCCAGGAACGCGCCTACAGTTACCGCGAACTGCATAAGGAGGTGAACCGCTTCGCCGCGGTACTGCAGGGTCTCGGCGTGGGGAAGGGCGATCGCGTGCTGATTTACATGCCGATGATCGCCGAAGCGATTTTCGCGATGCTGGCAAGCGCGCGCATCGGTGCCATCCACTCGGTGGTGTTCGGCGGTTTCGCATCTGCGAGCCTGGCGACACGCATCGACGATGCGCGGCCCAAACTGATGGTTATTGCGGATGCCGGAATGCGTGGCGGCAAGGCCATTGCCTACAAACACCTGGTGGACGAGGCGATCCGCTTGTCGGCGACGCCGCCGACGAAAGTCGTGATCGTCAACCGTGGTATCGACAGGGAAATGACGCTCATTCCCGGGCGCGATCTCGATTACGCCGCGCTGGCGAGGCGGCATCCGCACCCCGACGTGCCGGTCACCTGGCTCGAGGCGAGCGAGCCGAATTACATCCTCTACACGTCGGGAACCACCGGCAAGCCCAAGGGTGTGCAGCGCGACACCGGCGGACACGGCGTGGCGCTGGCTGCGTCGATGCAGCATATTTTCTGCGGCGAGCCCGGCGAGACGATGTTCACGACCTCGGACATCGGCTGGGTCGTGGGTCACTCCTATATCGTCTATGCGCCGTTGCTCCGCGGAATGACGACCATTGTGTACGAGGGCCTGCCGATCCGCCCGGACCCGGGCATCTGGTGGAAGATCGTGCACGAGCACAAGGTGCGGGTAATGTTCTCCTCGCCGACCGGAATACGGGTTTTGAAAAAACAGGATCCCGCCTATCTCAGGAAATACGACATTTCTTCACTGAAGCACCTTTTCCTGGCGGGCGAACCGCTCGACGAGCCGACCCATCGGTGGATTTCCGAGGGGCTCGGCAAGCCTGTCATCGACCACTACTGGCAGACCGAGAGCGGCTGGCCGATCCTGACTGCGGTTCCGGGCGTGGAGCAGACGCCGCTGAAATTCGGCAGCCCGAGTTTCCCGGCGTACGGCTATGACTTGAAGTTGCTGCGCGAGACCGATGCATCGGAGGCGGGCGCGGACGAGAAGGGTGTGGTGGCCATCGCTCCGCCGCTGCCGCCAGGATGCCTGTCCACCGTTTGGGGCGACGATGAACGTTTCGTGCGCACCTACTTCGGTACTTTCAAGTCGAAGATGGTGTATTCCACCTTCGACTGGGGAATCCGCGACAAGGACGGTTACTACTTCATCCTCGGGCGCACCGACGACGTCATCAATGTCGCGGGACACCGGCTGGGCACACGAGAGATCGAGGAAGCGGTGCAGGCGCATCCGAACATCGCGGAAGTCGCGGTGGTGGGCGTGACCGATCAGCTAAAGGGTCAAATGCCGCTGGCGTTCGCGGTGGTGAAGGACACGGCCACGATTGCAACTCCGGAACTGCGCGCGGCACAGGAAAAGGAAGTGATGGCGACTGTGGACGCGCAGATCGGCGCGATCGCCCGCCCGGCGCGCGTGCATTTCGTGGCCTTGTTGCCGAAGACTCGCTCCGGAAAATTGCTCCGGCGCAGCATCCAGGCGCTGGCCGAAGGACGGGATCCGGGTGACCTGACCACGCTCGAAGACCCGACCGCGCTGGAGCAGATCCGCAGCGCAGTCGCCTCCGGGTAGCAGTGCGTTAGTTGGTCGAGTACAGTTTGCCTTCGAGGGTGAAGGTCTTGAGCTTGCCGTCCATCTCGCCCATTCCGGGAGAGTTGGACGGCATTCCTGGTACGGCAAGCCCGCGCGTATCGGGCCGTTCCTTCAGGAGCTTGCGGATCGCCTGCGCCGGTACGTGGCCCTCAATGACGTAACCATCCACTAGTGCGGTATGGCAGGAGGACATGGCGGCTGGGACGCCTTCTCGCTGCTTGATAGACGTGAGGTCGTCGCGGTTGATGACCTTGACCTCAAAGCCTTCCTTCTGCAGGTACTCCACCCACTTAACGCAGCAGCCGCAGCTCGGGCTCTTGTAAACCGTGATCAGCGGCCCGGCGAGTGCAATCTGCGTGACGAGCAACGCAATTACAACGGCGAAAGAACGGAATGTGGGCCGCATGGAGTTCCTCTTTAGTGCTTTTCCCGAAATAACCTCGAATTTTTCCGGCATCGAATGTTAACACCTGCGGCTCGCCATTTCGGGGGGGATTGTGGCCGTATCGCTTTATTGCGATCCTGCCATCTCCCGGACGCCGTCCGAGAGACGGCACGCATATCGCGCGTGCGTCCAAGCGAGCCGTGCTCGTTTAGTCAAACCCCAGGGGTTCTCGAAGTACGCCCTAATTCGGGAGGATTGGCAGCCGTCATAACCTTGATCGGCTACGCCGCTAATGGTTAGCCGCTGCCTGAACGAGTTCGTGCCAATTGGGTTGGAAAAAGGCCTGACTTTGATTCGGCACGAACGCGTTGACGAACCAGAGGGTTCGAATGAGCTCTCCCGTCCCGCCAATAAAAAAGGACCCACGAGGGGTCCATTCTTATTGGCGGAGAGGGAGGGATTCGAACCCTCGTTAGGCTATTAACCTAAACACGCTTTCCAGGCGTGCGACTTAAACCACTCATCCACCTCTCCGCGCGAGGCGCGAACAATACTGGACGGTCGATACGCTGTCAAAAAAACCAAGTCCTTCCAGCGGCGTCAAGTAGCCTCCTTGAGTTGCTCCAGGATTGCCGGGTTCTCAAGAGTCGATACGTCCTGTATGATTTCCTCGCCCTTGGCGATCGCGCGCAGCAGGCGGCGCATGATCTTGCCGGAGCGTGTTTTCGGCAGATTGTCGCCGAAGCGGATTTCGTCTGGCTTGGCGATCGGTCCGATTTCCTGCGCGACCCAATTGCGCAGTTCCTGCGCCACTTTTTTGGCGGCATCTCCCTGTGGTCGCGCACCCTTCAGAACCACGTAGGCAACGACCGCCTCGCCTTTGATATCGTGCGGCTTGCCCACCACCGCCGCTTCCGCCACCAGTGCATTGGCGACCAGTGCGGACTCGATTTCCATCGTGCCTAGGCGGTGGCCGGAAACGTTGAGCACGTCGTCGATGCGTCCCATGATCCAGAAGTAACCGTCAAGGTCGCAGTTGGCCCCATCACCCGCCAGGTAGTACTTGCCATTGAATTCGGCGGGGTAATAGTTCTTCCTGTAGCGCTCCGGGTCGCCCCAGATGGTGCGGATCATGCCGGGCCAGGGTTTCTTGATGACCAGGATGCCACCTTTGCCTTTTTCCACGTCATGACCGGTTTCGTCGACGACGGCGGCCATGATTCCCGGCAGCGGCATAGTGCAGGAGCCCGGCTTGAGCGGTGTTGCGCCCGGCAGCGGCGTGATCATGTGCCCGCCGGTTTCAGTCTGCCACCAGGTATCCACGATCGGGCAGCGGCCGTTGCCGACCGTGGTGTGGTACCACATCCACGCTTCGGGATTGATCGGTTCGCCCACGGTGCCGAGTAGCCGCAGGCGCGACAGGTTGTACTTCTTCGGCTGGTCGGCGCCGGCCTTGATCAGCGAACGGATCGCGGTCGGCGCAGTATAGAACACCGTCACTCCGTGGTCCTGGATCAACTTCCAGAAGCGTCCGGCGTCGGGGTAGACGGGCACACCTTCGAACACGATCTCGGTTGCGCCGACCGCGAGTGGACCGTAGGCAATGTAGGTGTGGCCCGTCACCCAACCCACATCGGCGGTACACCAGAAGACATCCGATTGCTTGTAATCGAAAGTCCATTTCATCGTCAGCATGGCTTGCAGCAGGTAACCGCCGCTGGAATGCTGCACACCCTTGGGCTTGCCGGTGGAGCCGGAGGTGTAAAGGATGAACAATGGATGCTCCGCATTGACCCACACCGGCTCGCAGATGTCCGGCTGGTTCTGCACCAGTTCGTGCCACCAGAGGTCACGCGGCGCGCGCAGTTGAATCGGGCTGCCGGTACGCTTGTAGATGACCACGTGCCTGATGCCCTCGCAGCCTCCCATCGCAAAGGCATCATCGACTGCGGGCTTCAGCGCGATTTCCTTGCCGCCGCGCATCTGTCCGTCGGCGGTGATGACCGCAACCGCGCCGGCATCGATGATGCGCTCCTGGAGGCTCTTGGCCGAGAAGCCGCCGAATACCACCGAATGGGTAGCGCCAATGCGCGCACAGGCCTGCATCGCGATCACCGCTTCGATGGACATCGGCATATAGATGATGACGCGGTCACCGGTCTTGATTCCGAGCGACTTCAGCCCGTTGGCAAACTGGCAGACGCGGTGGTAGAGCTGCTTGTAAGTGATCTTGGTGACCGCGCCGTCATCGGCTTCAAAGATGATGGCGACCTTGTTGGGCTGGCTGTCGAGATGGCGGTCCAGGCAGTTGTATGAAACGTTCAACTCGCCGTCGTAGAACCACTTGAAGAACGGCGCTTTGCTCTGATCCAGGACCCGGGAGAACGGCTTGTGCCAGATCACGTTTTCGCGCGCGAGCCGCCCCCAGAAGCCCTCGTAATCGCGTTCCGCCTCGGCGCACAACGCCTGGTAGGCGGCAATTCCCGAGACATTGGCCTGCTTGACGAAGTCCGCTGGCGGCGGGAAAACGCGATGCTCCTGCAGGATCGATTCGATCGTACTCATTGCATCCTCCCGGTCGTATAGCCAGCGGATTATAGCCAGAACTCGCGCTTCCCAGTCTTGCGCGGCGTGCGGAGCGCATCCCGGCAGCAGGAGAACGCCGCTTCCCCGTCGTGGTTTCAGCGCGGGCCATCGCGTATACTGACCGCATCAACACGTCTTACGCAGCGGCGCATTGAGCGCACCAGCAATCCGCCGAGCCGCCCGGATTCACCCATGACCGTCATACGCCAGCAAGACCTGATCGAAAGCGTCGCCGACGCCCTGCAGTACATCTCCTACTACCATCCGATGGACTACATCGAGTCCCTGGCGGATGCGTATCGTCGCGAAGAGTCACCGGCGGCCCGCGACGCGATCGCGCAAATCCTGACCAACTCACGCATGTGCGCGGAGGGGCGGCGGCCGATCTGCCAGGACACCGGCATCGTGGTTGCATTCCTCAGAGTCGGCATGAACGTGCGCTGGGAGGGTGCCAGCATGGGCGTTTCCGACATGGTCAATGAAGGCGTGCGCCGCGCCTACCTGCACCCGGACAACAAGCTGCGTCCATCCATCCTCACCGATCCGGCGGGCGCCCGGAAAAACACGCGCGATAACACACCCGCGGTGATTCACATGGAACTCGTTCCAGGTGATGGCGTAGATGTCCGCATCGCGGCCAAGGGCGGCGGATCGGAGAACAAGTCGAAATTCGTTATGCTCAACCCGTCCGACAGCATAGTGGAATGGGTATTGAAGACCGTACCCGCCATGGGTGCCGGATGGTGCCCGCCGGGCATGCTCGGGCTGGGCATCGGCGGCAGCGCGGAAAAAGCGATGGTGCTGGCCAAGGAAGCGTTGATGCAACCGATCGACATGCACGAATTGAAACGGCGCGGGCCGAAGAGCCGCATCGAGGAATTGCGCATCGAAATCTACGACAAGGTTAATGCGCTCGGCATCGGCGCGCAGGGCCTGGGCGGCCTGACTACCGTGCTCGACGTCAAGATTCTCGATTACCCGACGCACGCCGCATCGCTGCCGGTGGCGATGATCCCGAACTGCGCCGCGACCCGGCACGCGCACTTCAAGCTCGACGGCAGCGGCCCGGCGCGGCTGGATCCGCCCAGCCTCGATGAGTGGCCGCAGGTGCGATGGGCGCCGGCGCCGGCCTCGCGCAAGGTCGACCTTGCCAAGGTAACGCGAGAACAGATCGCAACCTGGAAGCCGGGCGAGACCTTGCTGCTCAATGGCAAGATCCTTACCGGTCGCGATGCCGCGCACAAGCGCATTGAAGAACTTTTCGCCAGGGGCGAAACGCTGCCCGCAGGAGTGGATTTCGGCAATCGCTTTATCTACTACGTCGGTCCGGTGGACCCGGTGCGCGATGAAGCCGTCGGCCCGGCCGGTCCGACGACCGCCACCCGCATGGACAAATTCACCGCTATGATGCTGGCGAAAACCGGGCTGCTTGGCATGATCGGCAAAGGCGAGCGCGGTCCTGCGGCGATCGAAGCCATTCGCAAGCACAAGGCGGTGTACCTGATTGCGGTGGGAGGAGCGGCCTACCTGGTCTCCAAGGCCATCAGGTCCTCGCGGGTCCTCGCGTTTGCGGATCTCGGCATGGAAGCAATCTACGAGTTCGAGGTCAAAAACATGCCAGTCACTGTTGCGGTGGATGTCAACGGCACTTCGGTGCACCAGACCGGTCCGCTCGAGTGGCGGGCGAAGATCGGCAAGATACCAATTACAACGGCGTGAGGAGTGAGGGGTGAGGAGTGAGGTGAGAGCGTTTGCCGCTTCGCGGCTCGGTTTTACCTCGGCCCTCGGCCCTCGTGCCTCGCACCTCGCAGTTCAATGGCGGGCCTCCCCGCATCGCATGGTAGTGAACCTGGTCAGGTCCGGAAGGAAGCAGCCAAAGCTATTCTTTGCGAGTGACGGGGCAAGGCTCGCCACCCCAATACAACATGAGGCGTAAGGCGTGAACGAACTGATCTCCAGATAAGTTTCGCCGCAGCCATAATTCACAGACAAATTCGCGGTCCAAAGACAAAGTGACGCTCGCTCTAGCGCGCAAATGGCGCCCCAGGAATTTTGCCGAACTGATCGGCCAGGACCATGTGGTCCGCGCCATCAGCAATGCGCTGACGCAGAATCGACTGCATCACGCCTACTTGCTCGCCGGCACCCGCGGCGTGGGCAAGACCACACTGGCACGGATCATCGCCAAGGCGCTGAAGTGTGAAACCGGTATTTCCGCGAATCCCTGCGGCAAGTGCGGTGCCTGCACGGAGATCGATTCCGGTCGCTTCGTAGACCTGATCGAGCTCGACGCGGCCTCCAACACCCAAGTGGACAACATGCGCGATCTGCTGGAGAACGCGCTCTACGCGCCGACTTCCGGCCGCTTCAAGGTGTACATCATCGACGAAGTGCACATGCTGTCGCGCAGCGCTTTCAACGCTATGCTCAAGACCCTCGAAGAGCCGCCGGCCCACGTCAAGTTCATACTCGCCACCACCGATCCGCAGAAAGTCCCGGTCACGGTGCTGTCGCGCTGCCTGCAATTCAATCTAAAGCAGATTCCTCCGGGGCAGATTCGCGGCCAACTCGAAAACGTGCTCGGCAAGGAAGGTGTGCCCTTCGAAACGCAGGCGCTCAATTTGCTGGCGCGCGCCGCCGAGGGCAGCATGCGCGACGCCTTGTCACTACTGGACCAGGCGATCGCCCATGGCGCCGGGAAAGTCGTGGAGGCCTCGGTCAGGGAAATGCTCGGAGCGGTGGACCGCAGTTACCTGTTCAGCCTGCTCAAGGCGCTCGCGAGCGGGCAGGGCCCGGCATTGCTTGCCGAGGCCGAGCGCATGGCGGCGAGGAGCCTGTCGTTCGACTCGGCGCTGCAGGAACTGGCGACTTTGCTGCACCGGGTTGCGTTGGCGCAGACATTGCCAGACGCGCTGGCAGAGGATGAACCCGAGCGTGAGGCATTGCTCGCCCTGGCCGGCACGTTCAGCCAGGAGGACGTACAACTCCTGTACCAGATCGCGATCCACGGGCGGCGCGATCTCGGGCTCGCCCCGGATGAATTTGCCGGTTTCACCATGACGCTGATGCGCATGCTGGCGTTCGTGCCGACCGAGCCCGGGACACCCGCATCGGCGGGCAGGCCGGGCGGCGCTCACCCTGTGTCGAAACCGGCCGCGTCTGCCGCGACTGCGGCCGAACAGGGCGCACCGTACTCCGCCGCCAAAGGCGCCGTCAACGTGGAGCAGGAGTTCGCCGACTGGCGCGCGCTGGTCGGGCGCATCAAGGTCGGCGGTATGGCACGCATGTTGGCGGACAACTGCGAGTTTCGTTCGCTCGACGGTGACCGGCTGGAACTTGCGGTGCCGGAGGAGCACAAACATCTGCTGGAAAAGGTGTACACGGACAAGTTGCAAGCGGCGCTCGCGGAATATTTCGGCCGCAAGCTGCGGCTGCGCATCTCGACCGGCGGCACTGGCAACACGCCCGCAGAAATCGAAGGTCAGGAACGGCAGGCGAAACTCGCCAAGGCGATCGAGTCCATCGACGCCGATCCGTTTGTCCGCGACCTGGTGGACAATTTCGACGCGCGGGTGAAGGATTCTTCGATCAAACCGGTTCAGTAAGGAAGGACATCATGATGAAAGGCCAACTTGCCGGGCTCATGAAGCAGGCCCAGCAAATGCAGGAGAACCTGAAGAAGGCGCAGGAGGAAATCGCCGGCATGGAAATCGAAGGCCAGGCCGGCGCGGGCATGGTAAAAGTTGTGATGACCGGGCGGCACGACGTCAAGCGCGTGTTCATCGACCCGAGCGTGCTGAGCGACGACAAGGAAATGCTCGAAGACCTGGTCGCCGCGGCGGTCAACGACGCGGTACGCCGCGTCGAGGCCGCGACCCAGGAAAAGATGGGCGGCCTTGCAGGCGGCTTGGGTCTTCCGCCGGGAATGAAGCTTCCTTTCTAGGAAGCGGTGACGTGTGACAAGTGACGGGTGAAGCGTGCATACCCGCGACTACGCATAACCCGTCAATCGTCAATGCCCTCATGAAAACGCCATCCAGTCTCGAAGAGCTGATCGAAGCGCTGCGCTGTCTGCCCGGCGTCGGCCCGAAGTCGGCGCAGCGCATGGCATTCCATCTCTTGCAGCGCGACCATCCAGGCGCACTGCGGCTCGGTCAGGCGCTCGAGCAGGCGCTTTCCAGGGTGCACCATTGCGAGAAGTGCAACAATTTCACCGAGCAGGCCGTTTGTGAACTGTGCAGTTCGCCCCGCCGCGACCAGACGCTGCTGTGCGTGGTGGAAACACCCGCGGATCTGCTGATGATGGAACAGGCGCAGGCGTACGCCGGCCTGTATTTCGTCCTGATGGGCAGGCTCTCGCCGCTGGACGGAATCGGCCCGAAGGATATCCATCTCGACCGCTTGTTGAAACGCGCGCTCGACGGCACAGTGAAAGAGACCATCCTTGCCACCAATTTCACCGTCGAAGGAGAAGCCACGGCGCATTACGCCGGAGAGCTGCTGGCCGCGCGGGGAATGAAAGTCACGCGCATCGCCCGCGGGCTACCGGTGGGTGGCGAGCTCGAACACGTGGACAGCGGCACGCTGGCGCAGGCGGTGATCGAACGGAGGCCCGCCTGATGGCCGGTCCCTCTGCTGAACCGGCCAAGCGCCGGCCCTCGTCGAGGCACTCGCCCAAGAGCACGCCCGCTGTGGCGCGTGGCTCGCGCAGGAATTCTGCAAGGAGGTTGAAGCGCATGCCGGAGCCGGTCACGCCGGCGGCACCGATAATCGCGCGTTCACAGAAACTGCAAAAGGTGCTGGCTCAGGCCGGCCTGGGCTCCCGGCGGGCGATGGAAGAGATCATCAAGGCCGGTAAAGTAAAAGTGAACGGCACGCCGGCCACCTTGGGCGCGCGCGTGACCACCGACGATCTGATCCAGGTAGGGCGCCGGCAAATCAAGTTCAAAGTCACCACGCGCCTGCCGCGCGTCATCCTCTACCACAAGCCGGAAGGCGAAATCGTCACGCGCGACGATCCGCGAGGCCGGCCAAGCGTGTTCGAAAAACTGCCGGCCATCCGCAGCGCCAAATGGCTGGCGGTCGGACGGCTCGACTTCAACACCGGCGGCTTGCTGATCTTCACGACTTCAGGTGAGCTGGCGAACCGTTTGATGCATCCGCGCTTCGAGGTCGAACGCGAGTACGCGGTCAGGTTATTCGGCGCATTGACGCCTGCCCAGATTGCAGAATTCAAGAGGGGCGTGCGGCTTTCCGACGGCGATTCCAGGTTCGACAGGCTCGAAGAACAGGGTGGCGAGGGCCGGAACCGCTGGTACCGCGTAGTTCTCAAGGAGGGGCGCAACAGGGTGGTGCGGCGAATGTTCGAAGCGCTGGGCCTGCAGGTCAGCCGGCTGATGCGGGTGCGCTTCGGCATCGTCAGCCTGCCGCCGCGCCTGAAGCGCGGCGTCTGGGTCGAGCTGAAGGAATCCGAAATCAGCCAGTTGCTCGAATGGGCAGGCAGCACACCCGAGGTTGCGCAGGGCAATTTCAGCGCGCCAGTTGCGCGCCCGTCAGCAGGAACACAGAACCCTCCCCACCAGAAGTCTCTAGCCAGGTGAACGCAAGCCGGGGAAACGCGCGCTCCAGGGCCTCCCGGTTGTGTCCGATTTCCACCACCAGCAAGCCGTCTTGGTCCAGGTGCGCGCCGGCCTCGGACACGATGCGGCGCACGATATCCAGTCCATCCCGCCCTCCCGCCAGCGCCATTTGCGGTTCGGCACGATATTCCGGCGGCAGTGCTGCCATGGATTCGGCGTTCACGTACGGCGGATTGGACACGATGAGCTCGTATGGCCGGCTGAGGCCGGCGAACAAGTCGCCCCTGACGAGCCCGATGCGGTCTTCGAGGCCATAATCGGCAACGTTTCTTGCTGCGACTTCGAGCGCACCGGCGGATAGTTCGGTGGCGTCCACCCGGGCATTCGGAAACGCCCGCGCCAGCAGGATCGCGAGACAGCCTGAGCCGGTACACAGGTCCAGCGCGGCGCCGACCGAAATCGGGTCCTTCACCCAGGGACTCAACTCGTCGCGCAACAACTCCGCGATATACGAGCGCGGCACGATCACGCGCTCGTCGACGTAAAAACGGAATTCGCCCAGCCAGGCTTCGTTGGTGAGGTAGGCCGCCGGCACACGCTTTTCGACCCGCAGACGCAGTACCCGTCTCACCGCCTCGATCTCTTCCGCGCTCAGCGCCTTGTCCAAGAACGGATTGAGGCGATCGAGCGGAAGTTTCAGCGTGTGCAGGATAAGGTACGCCGCCTCGTCGTAGGCTCTGGTGGTGCCGTGGCCGAAGGAAAGTCCGGCTTCGCTGAAACGACGGACCGCAAAGTGCAGCCAGTCGCGGACAGTCCTTGGGTTTTTCTGCTCGGGCACCTCAGCGATCATGCAGCAGATCGGTCAGCGCCTGCTGGTATATCTTCGACAGCGCATCCAGATCGGCAACGGCGATGTGCTCGTTCAATTGGTGGATGGACGCATTCACCGGGCCGATTTCCACAATCTCGGGGCAGATTTCGGCAATGAAACGTCCGTCGGAGGTGCCGCCCGCCGTAGACAGTTGCGGCCGCTGGCCGGTGAGGTGCTCCACCACGCGGGCGATTGTTTGCACCAGCCTGCCACGGGCCGTCAGGAAGGGCTTGGCGGAGAGCGACCAGTCCAGTGCGTAATCCAGACCGTGACGGTCGAGGACGGCGTGGGTGCGGCTTTTGAGCGACTCGACGGTGCTGGCGGTGGAGAAACGAAAGTTGAACGACACCCTCAGTTCGCCGGGGATGACATTGGTGGCGCCGGTGCCGGCGCCGATGTTCGACACCTGCCAAGTGGTCGGTGGAAAGCTTTCGTTGCCCGGATCCCATTCTGTGGCGGCAAGCTCCGCCAGCGCCGGCGCGAACTGGTGGATCGGATTGCGCGACTGCAGGGGATAGGCGACATGGCCCTGGATGCCGCGTACCAGCAATTCTCCAGACAGGGATCCGCGCCGGCCATTCTTGATGGTGTCGCCGAGCGTCCTGGCAGAGGAAGGCTCGCCGACGATGCAGTAGTCGATCTTTTCGCCGCGTGCGCGCAGCGCCTCGACCACCTTTGCGGTGCCATTGACCGCCACGCCTTCCTCATCCGAGGTGAGCAGCAGCGCAATCGATCCGGGATGGTGCGGATGTTCGGAGACGAAACCCTCGATCGCGGTGACGAACGCCGCAAGCGAAGACTTCATGTCGGCTGCGCCGCGGCCGTAAAGCGCGCCGTTGCGCACTGTCGGCGTGAACGGATCGGATTGCCACTGTTCGAGCGGCCCGGTCGGGACCACGTCGGTATGTCCCGCGAAGCACACCAGCGGTGCGCGACTGCCGCGTCGCGCCCACAGATTGTCGACGTCACCGTGGCGCATCGGCTCGGCCCTGAAACCGAGACGCAGCAGCCGCTGGCGGAGGATTTCCTGGCAGCCGGAATCGTTCGGCGTAACCGAAGCACGCGATATCAACTCGCGTGCAAGCTCGAACGTGGCGGAGGACATTGCAGCCGCGTCCGGCATCACTCGCGCCGGAGAACGGGTTGGCGCTTCACTTCTTTTCGGTGTCCACGTTCAGCTTGATTTCGCTGAACGAGTAGCCCCCGCCAGGCTTGGCCATCACCCGCCCGGTCGGGCTCTCGCCGATCTTGCCCGCCGCCTTTTGTTCATAGTTGTTGATCAGCCAGGACAGGTTGGTGGCCGAATCCGAGTTCCGGAGGCCCTCGTCCTTGGAAATGGTTCCCGCCATGAACAGCTCGAACAAGGCGTGTTCGAAGGTCTTCGAACCGGGCGTAAGGCTTTGCTCCATCGCCTCCTTGATCTGGTCGATTTCGCCTTTCTTTATCAGTTCGGCGACATGCTTGGTGTTGAGCATCACCTCTACCGCGGCGACCAGCGAGCCGTCGTTGGCCTTGACCAGGCGCTGGGAAATGATGGCGCGCAGGCTCACGGAAAGGTCGGACAGCAGCGAGGTGCGCGCGTCGTAGGGGAAAAAATTGATGATGCGGTTGAGCGCGTGGTAACTATTGTTGGCGTGCAGGGTGGACAGGCACAGGTGGCCGGTCTGCGCGTAGAGCAGCGCGTGCTGCAGCGTCTGCCGGTCGCGGATCTCGCCGATCATCATCATGTCCGGCGCCTCGCGCATCGCGTTCACCAGCGCGTTTTCGTAGGAGCGGGTGTCGGTGCCGACTTCGCGCTGGTTGATCACGCACTTGTCGTTGCGGAACACGAACTCCATCGGGTCCTCGATGGTGAGGATGTGACCGGGCTTGAGTGCGTTGCGGTGCTCGATCATGGCGGCGAGCGTGGTGGATTTGCCCGAACCGGTGGACCCGACCACGACTATGAAACCGCGTTTCTCCAATACGAGCTCCTTGAGGATCGGCGGCAGCTTGAGCTTTTCGATTCCCGGCGTGCCGCTCTTGAGATAGCGGATCACCATCGCCACGTTGCCGCGCTGGCGGAAGACGTTGACGCGGAAGCGGCCCACGTCCTGGACCACATAGGAGAAATTCATCTCCATGGTCTCCTCGTACTCGCGTATCTGCCGGTCGCTCATCACCTCATAGGCGATCTTGCGGGCAGTCTCCGGATCGATCACCTGCGCATTCACCGGCATGATGCCGCCGAGAATCTTGATCGACACCGGGGCGCCGGCCGAGATGAAAAGGTCCGACGCCTGCTTTTCTGCCATCAACTTGAACAGTGGGCTCAGAAACATGTGTGGCCTCGATGACTCCTGGTAGTGGTTGCGTCGATCCGCGCCGCGTAACCTTGAAGGCTCCTGCTAGTCGCCGCGGAGGAGCTCGTTGATGCTGGTCTTGGCGCGGGTTTTGGCGTCCACCTGTTTGACGATGACCGCGCAGTAAAGACTGTATTTGCCGTCGGGCGAGGGCAGGTTGCCCGACACGACCACGGACCCGGGTGGAATCCTGCCGTAAAGGGTTTCGCCACTCTGGCGGTTGTAGATCTTCGTGCTGCTGCCGATGTACACGCCCATCGAGATCACCGAGCCTTCGCCGACGGTCACGCCCTCGACGATCTCGGAGCGGGCACCGATGAAGCAGTTGTCCTCGATGATGGTCGGATTGGCCTGCACCGGCTCCAGTACGCCGCCGATTCCCACGCCTCCGGAAAGGTGCACGTTCTTGCCGATCTGCGCGCATGAGCCAACCGTGGCCCAAGTGTCCACCATGGTACCTTCGTCCACGTAGGCGCCGATATTCACAAAAGAGGGCATCAGCACTACGTTCCTGGCGATGAAGGAGCCGCGCCGCGCCGAAGCCGGCGGCACCACGCGAAACCCACCGGCGCGGAAATCGGCAGCGCCATAGGCGGCGAACTTGGCCGGCACCTTGTCGAAGTAATTGGTGTAGCCATCACGGACCACCTCGTTATCCTGCAGCCGGAACGACAGCAGGACGGCCTTCTTGACCCATTGGTGGGTGACCCAATCGCCGCCGATTTTTTCCGCGACGCGCAGCTTCCCGGTGTCGAGACGATCGATGACTTCCGCAACCGCCTTCTTGAGTGCGGGTTCAGGGCTGTTCGGCGAGATGTTGGCACGGTTATCGAAGGCTTTCTCGATGACCGACTGCAAATCCGTCATTGCTCTTTGTTCCTCGCGAGAGTTGAGAAAAAAACTCCGCCAGCCGTTGCGCCGCTTCGACGCATTCCTCCACCGAGGCCACCAACGCAATACGCACGAAATTTGCCCCTGGGTTGATACCGTGGGCCTCGCGGGCCAGGAAACTGCCGGGTAAGATGGTCACATTATATTGCTCAAACAAGCGTTTAGCGAATTCAATGTCGGCCACCGGAGTGCGCAACCAGAGGTAGAACGCTGCCTGCGGCATAACGGCGCCGCTGACTTTGCCAAGCAGGGCCACGGTTTTCTGGAACTTTTCCCGGTACAAGCGCCGGTTGTCGCGCACGTGCTCGTCGTCCTGCCACGCCACGGTGCTGGCGGCCTGCACTGCCGGGCTCATGGCGCAGCCATGGTAAGTTCGGTAAAGCAGGAACTTGGCCAGGATCTCCGCATCGCCGGCGACGTAACCGGAGCGCATACCCGGCACGTTGGAGCGTTTCGACAGGCTGCCGAACGCGACCAGTCGCGCGAAGTCGCTGCGGCCGAGACGATGCGCGGCTTCCAGGCTGCCAAGCGGCGCCTGGTCCTCATCGAAATAAATCTCCGAGTAACATTCGTCGGATGCGATCACGAAGCCGTGGCGATCGGAAAGATCAAACAGGGTTCGCCATTCTTCGAGGGTCATAACGCTACCAGTGGGGTTGCCCGGCGAGCAGACGTAGACAAGCTGGGCACGGCTCCACACCGAGTCGGGCAGCTGGCCGCAATCGAGGGCGAAACGGTTGTGCGGGAGGACATTGAGGAATTGCGGTTCCGCCCCGGCCAGCAGCGCGGCGCCTTCGTAGATCTGATAGAAGGGATTGGGCGACACCACCACCGGCCATTCGCGTGAGCTGTCCACTACGGCCTGCGCGAACGCAAACAGCGCTTCCCGGCTGCCGTTGACCGGCAGAATTTGCTTGGCCGGATCGATACGCGGCAGTTGGTAACGCCGCTCTAACCATGCCGCGATCGCGGCGCGCAGCCTATCGCCCCCGGCGGTTGCGGGGTAGCTCGACAATCCGCCCAGATTGGCGCTCAGTGCCTCGCGAATGAATTGCGGTGTGGCATGCTTGGGCTCGCCGATCGAGAGATTGATCGGACGCAAGGAGGCGTTGGATTTTACTCCCGAGAGCAGCGCGGCAAGCTTCTGGAAAGGGTAGGGTTGCAGCCTGGTCAGGTTCGGATTCATCGCCGCGGCAAGATCAGCGTACGCTAGACTGGGGTGGGGTCGTGTCGAGTTCGATGCGCGGCGCAGGCATCCAGCCTTTCTTGCGGTGTTCGGCGATGACGGTGGTGAAAATGCCCCCGCGCACGTAAAAATGCGCAGTCAGTCGCATGAAACGAGGTTTCGTCGCCGTGGCGAGATCGTCGAGAATGCGGTTGGTAACGGCTTCGTGGTAAGCCCCCTGGTCGCGGTAGGCCCAGATATAGGTTTTCAGGCTCTTGAGTTCCACGCATTTGCGGTCGGGAACGTAATCGAGGCAAAGGGTGGCGAAATCCGGCTGTCCGGTCATCGGACAGAGGCAGGTGAATTCCGGAATCTCCATACGAATCAGGTAATCCCGCTGTGGATTCGGATTTGCGAAGGTGCTCAGGGCCCGCGCCGGCTTGCTTGGCATTCTCTTGGGGGCGAATGAATTGTTAAAATACGCCCTGAAAAAACACGGGCCTGGTCCTTATTAGGGGCCCCAGGCGCTTGTTTTATGGGCATCCGTTCAAATTATAAGCCTTTATAAAATTGTCATAGTGCGACTCACTCACATCAAGCTGGCTGGTTTCAAGTCCTTCGTCGACCCTACTCACATACCGGTCCCCGGCCAGCTGGTCGGCGTCGTTGGTCCCAACGGTTGCGGCAAGTCCAACGTGATCGACGCGGTGCGCTGGGTGCTCGGGGAATCCTCGGCCAAGCAGCTGCGCGGCGAGAACATGCAGGATGTCATCTTCAACGGCTCTGGCGAGCGCAAGCCGGTTGGGCGCGCCGGCGTGGAGTTGATTTTCGACAACAGCCTGGGCAAGGCGGGTGGAGCGTGGTCGAGTTACGGCGAGATCTCGGTGAAGCGTGTTCTCGAGCGCGACGGAGAGTCCTCCTACTTCATCAACAACATGCACGTGCGCCGGCGCGACGTCGCCGACATCTTCCTGGGCACGGGTCTGGGTGGCCGCGGCTACGCCATCATCGAGCAGGGGATGATTTCACGCATCATCGAGGCCAGGCCGGAAGACCTGCGCAGCTTTCTCGAGGAAGCGGCCGGCGTGTCGAAATACCGCGAACGCCGGCGCGAGACCGAACTCAGGCTCGATGACACGCGCGAGAACCTTCTGCGGGTGGACGATATTCGCAGTGAGCTCGGCACGCAGCTCGAGCGCCTCGAATCGCAGGCCGAAAGGGCGGGCAGGTACCGGGAACTGGAGGCCGAACTGAAGCGTACCCAGCACACTCTGTGGCTGCTACGCAAACGCGACGCGGCTACGCAGCGTGCCCGCATCAGCCGCGATATCGAGGCAACGGGCGTGGAACTGGAAGCACAGACCGCGAACCTGCGCGACGCCGAAAAGCGCGTCGAGAAGTTGCGCGCCAGCCATTACAGTACTGCGGACGCGGTGCACGCTGCCCAGGGCGCGCTCTACGAAGTGAACGCCGAGGTCGCCCGCGTCGAGCAGCAGATTCAGCATCTGCGCGACAGCCGCAATCGCGCCCAGCACCAGTTGGACTCGGTGCGTGCACAGGAAGCCGAGCAGCGCGGAGGTCAGGTGTCGCAGGAGGCGGCGCGCAGCGCCAGCGAAGAGTCGCTGGCGAAGGCACGCAGTCAGCTGGGCGCGCTTGCCGATGAACTGCAAGCCGCGCGCGATGCCTTGCCGGCGGCCGAAGACGCGAATCGTGGCGCCCAGGCACAACTTGCCGAGGCGCAGCGCCGCCTCACCCAGGCTGAACAGCAATTGCAGCTGGATGAAGCCCGTGCCGGCCATAGCGAAAAGCTGCTGCAGCAACTCGAGACGCGGCACGCGCGACTGGAAGAAGAACGTGACGGCCTGGAAGTGCCGAACCTGAGCGAACTGGTCAGGCTGGAAACGGAGATCGGCGATCTGGCTGAGCGGCTCTATGAACAGCGCGATGCGCTCGAGAAGTGCGACGCCGAACTGCCCACGCTGGAAACAACCATGCACGGTGCGGAACAGGATGCCGAGCCGACCCGGCAGCGTCTCAACCAACTCGATGCCCGGCTCACCGCGCTGCAGTCGCTGCAGGAACAGGTCAGCCGCGCGGGTGAAATCGAACCCTGGCTGGAGCGCCACGGGTTACGCCGCAACCCGCATCTCTGGCAGGGAATCAGGATCCGGGAAGGCTGGGAGGAGGCGCTCGAAACCATATTGCGCGAGCGCCTTAACAGCATCGGCCTCAACGACCTCGCGCAGGTGCACGCTTGGCTGGCAGAAACGCCACCGGGGAAGGTTGCTTTCCATCGCATCGCCGGGGTTGCCGCCGCCGACGAGCCGGCTGCGGCAGGGCTTACCCGGCTCACGGACTATGTAACCTGCACCGATACGCGGCTGGCGGCGGTGCTTGGCGACTGGCTGGCGCGCGTCTACGTGCTGGCAGATCCCGCCAGGGGCGTGGAACTCGCCCGGAGTCTGCCTGCCGGCGCGATGCTGGTCAGCGCGCAGGGGCACGTCTTCACCGCCACCAGCGTAAGTTTGCATGCCGCCGACTCGGAAGTGCACGGCATGCTGTCGCGCCAGCGCGAAATCGAGGCGTTGATCGTGGAGCGTCGTGGCGTCGACGAGGAACTGGGACGGCAACGCGCCAGCGCGATCGCGCGGAAAAGCGAATTCGAAGAGCGCCGCACTGAGGCCGAGGGCCTGCGCAGGGCGGTGGCGGCGTTGCAGGAACATCATCACCAGCTGAAACTCGACCACTTGCGCCTGTCGCAGCTTGCCGAGCGCCTCAAGGTGCGTGGTGAGCAGATCGTGCGCGAGCTTGCGGAGATCGATGCCGACATGGCGCGCGAGGCCGTGCAACGCGAGCAGGCGCGGCGCCAGATCGACGTGCTGGCCGCCGGAATGGAGGCACTGCGCGCCGGGGTCGCATCCGCGGCACTGGCGCACGCGAGCACAGAATCTGCTCTGCAGGCTTGCCGGGTGCACGCCCAGCAGATCGAGCGACAACATCAGGACGCGCAGTTCCAGGAGACTACTATATCTTCTAAAATCATAGATTTAGAGTCTTCACTTGATGTTATATCTGGAATTTTGAAGCGCCTTGCCAGCGAATCCGAGACACTCTCCCGGGAAATTTCCCAGAGCGACGAAGGCCCGCTGCAGACGCAACTGCAGGAGCAGCTCGAAACGCGCGCCGAGCGCGAGCAACGCCTCAAGCTGGATCGCAGTGAATTGCAGGCCGCCGAGGACAGTCTGCGCGCTACCGAGCTGGAGCGTCTGGCGTCGGAACAGAAACTGGCGCCATTGCGCGATCGCATCAACGAACTGCGCCTCAAGGAACAGGAAGCCCGGATCGCCGAAGACGGCTTTGCCGCCCAATTGGCGGAAGCCGGCGCCGACGAACAGGAACTGCTGCCCGCGTTGGAGGAAGGTGCGCGCGCGGGCAGGCTGCAAAATGAAATCAGCCGCATCACCGAGAACCTTTCAGCGTTGGGAGCGGTGAACCTTGCCGCCCCGGAGGAGCTGGCCACGGCGCACGAGCGCAAGGGCTACCTGGACGCCCAGTCGCAGGATCTCACGGAAGCCGTGACCACCCTGGAAAGCGCCATCCGCAAAATCGACCGCGAGACCCGCGAGCGCCTCCAGGAGACTTTCGATGCCGTCAACAGACACTTCGGAGAAATGTTCCCGGTGCTGTTCGGCGGCGGCGAGGCCAAGCTGGTGATGACCGGCGAGGAAATCCTCGATGCCGGCGTACAAGTGATCGCCCGCCCGCCCGGCAAGCGCAACTCATCAATCCATCTGCTTTCGGGTGGCGAGAAGGCGTTGACCGCGCTATCGCTGGTATTCTCGATGTTCCAGCTCAATCCCGCGCCCTTCTGCCTGCTGGACGAGGTGGACGCGCCGCTGGACGACAGCAATACCGAGCGCTTCTGCGATCTGGTGAAGAAGATGTCCGCGAACACCCAGTTCCTGTTCATCACCCACAACAAGATCACCATGGAAATGGCCAGCGAGCTGATCGGCGTCACCATGCAGGAGCAGGGCGTATCGCGGGTGGTTGCCGTGGACGTAGACGAGGCGCTGCGCATGCGCGAAGAAGCCGCAGCCTGATAGCATCTTGGCGCAAGACTCGCACGGAGAGAGGCAATGAGTGATTTGCAAATCGGCTTGCTGATGCTCGGCGTGCTGGTGGTGGCCGGGGTGCTGGCGTTCAACTGGTACCAGGAAAGGCAGTTCCGCCGCCGTGCCGAGCAAACGTTTGGCGGCGGGCACGACGACATCCTTTTCGAGCGCCCGGCGACAGTTGCGGTCACTGAGCCGCCGCCGGATACGCTCGACGAAGTGCGCATCGAGCCGCACATTGCGCCGCAGATGGATGCGCCGGCCGAGCATGACCCTGACGGCGAATTGCCTGCGCAATCAGGCCTGCCGCAACCGGCGCTCGATTACATCGCCGAGATTCACGCCGACGAAGTCATCCCTGCCGAGCAGCTGGTGCAATTGCGCCGGACGCTGGCCACTCTGGGCCGCATCATCAAATTCAGCGGACTCGATATCCGCTCGAAGTCCTGGCGGCCGTTGGCGGCCGATGGCGCGGGCTACACATCGGTGCGTGCAGCGCTGCAACTGGTGGATCGCTCCGGGCCGGTCAGCGGCGAGCACTTGCAGCGCTTCGGCGACGCCGTCAGGGCAGCGGCAATCGATATGGCGGCTACAGCCGAGCTGTGCGAATTTGCGCCGGCTCTGGAACAGGCCGCCGACCTCGAGCGTTTCTACTCTAAGGTCGACATGATGGTCGGAATCAACGTGCTTGCGCGCACCGGGCAGGTATTTCACGGCACCAAGATCCGCGCCTTGGCAGAGGCAGCTGGATTACACCTTCAGCCGGGCGGTGTGTTTCATTGCCTGGAAGAACAGCGCGGCGCGTTATTCTCGCTCGAAAACCAGGAGGCAAATCCGTTCCTGATCGACAAGATCCGCAGCCTGACCACGCCGGGCATCACCTTCCTGCTCGACGTGCCGCGGGTGTCGGATGGCCTACGTGCCTTCGACCGCATGGTGGCGATGAGCCACAGTTTCGCCGACTCGCTCGATGGCATTCTCGCCGACGACAACCGTGAGCCGCTCGACGAGCCCGGGTTCGAAAAGATACGCGCTCGGCTGCGTGCCATCTATGGCGCCATGGAACAGCGCGGAATCCACGCTGGCGGGCCGCTGGCGCTGCGCCTGTTCTCCTGATGGCAGTACCCGCCGAGATCGCCGCCCGCGCCGAAAAGCTGCGGCGCGAAATCGACCGCGCCAACTACAACTACTACGTCAGGGACACGCCGACACTGCCGGACGCGGAATACGACCGGCTGTTCCGCGAACTGCAAGCACTCGAGGAACGACATCCTGGACTGGCGACCGTTGAATCCCCTACGCGGCGCATTGGCTCGACGCCGGCCGAGGCGTTCGCGCAAGTCACTCATGCGACGCCCATGCTGTCGCTCAACAATGCATTCAGCGAGGCCGACGTCGAGGCTTTCGACCGACGCGTACGCGAAGGCCTCGGGGTAGCTGGGCCGATTGAATACGCCGCCGAGCCCAAGTTCGACGGTCTTGCCGTCAGTCTTACCTACAACAAGGGCGTCTTCGCAATGGGGGCGACCCGGGGAGATGGTTATACCGGCGAGGATGTCAGCGCCAACCTGCGCACGCTGCGTTCCATCCCGTTGCGGCTCGAAGGCCGAAACCTGCCGCAGCTACTCGAAGTACGCGGCGAAGTGTTGATGCTCAAGCGCGACTTTCAGACCTTGAATCGCGAGCAACAAGAAAAGGGCGCGAAGGAGTTTGCCAACCCGCGCAACGCGGCAGCCGGATCGCTGCGACAGCTCGACTCGCGCGTCACTGCAGGCCGGCGGCTGGTTTTTTTTGCCTACGGTCTGGGCCGTGCGGGCGGCGGAAAAATCCGCGCCGAGCGCCAAAGCCACCAACTCGATTACCTCGAGTCACTGCATTTCCCGGTCGCCAGGGAACGCAGCGTGGTCAAAGGCATGGAGGGCGTTCTGCATTATTACCGTGATATCGGCGCTCGTCGCGACTCGCTGCCTTTTGAGATCGATGGCGTGGTTTACAAGGTGGACGACCTTGAATTCCAGGCCCGACTGGGCTTTGTATCGCGCGCGCCTCGCTTCGCGGTGGCGCACAAGTATCCGGCGCAGGAGGAGATCACCCAGGTCCTCGGCATCGATGTGCAAGTCGGACGGACAGGCGCGCTAACGCCGGTTGCAAGGCTTGCGCCTGTTTTTGTCGGCGGCGTCACCGTGACCAACGCCACACTGCACAACGAGGACGAGGTCAGGCGCAAGGACGTGCGCATCGGTGACTACGTGATCGTGCGCCGGGCGGGCGATGTCATCCCGGAAATAGTCAGCGTGGTGAAGGAGCGGCGACCGGCGGGCGTGCGGCTGTTCCGCATGCCCTCCAAATGCCCTGTATGCGGGTCGAAAGTCGAGCGGCCGGAGGACGAGGCAGTGACCCGCTGCAGCGCCGGACTGTATTGCCCGGCGCAACGCAAACAGGCATTGCTGCATTTTGCTGGACGTCGTGCGTTGGATATCGAAGGCCTGGGCGAGAAACTGGTCAACCAGCTGGTGGACGAAGGACTGGTGAAAACGCCTGCCGATTTGTATCGCCTCGATGCGAAGGATCTGGCCGGGCTGGAGCGCATGGCGGAAAAATCTGCCCGCAACATTCTGGATGCGATCGAGAAGAGCAAAAGCACGACGCTGGCGCGTTTCATCTATGCCCTCGGCATTCGCAACGTCGGCGAGGCGACGGCCCGGGACCTGGCACGCCATTTCGGCAAACTGGAACCTCTCACGCAGGCAAGCGACGATGAACTGCAGCAGGTACCCGATGTCGGTCCGGTGGTGGCAGGCAGCATCGCCCGGTTCTTCGCCGAACGCCATAACCGCGACGTGGTCGCGCAGGCGCGCAGACTCGGCGTTTCCTGGCCGGACTCACCCGCCATCAAACCGCCGATTCAGCCGCTCGCCGGAAAAACCTTTGTGTTGACGGGTACCTTGCCCCAGCTCTCCCGCGACCAGGCGAAAGAACGCATCGAAGCAAAGGGCGGCAAGGTCTTGGGCAGCGTATCCAGGAAGACCGATTACGTCGTCGCTGGCGCCGAACCGGGGAGCAAGCTCGACAAGGCGCTGGAACTCGGTATCACTGTGCTCGACGAGCAGGGGTTGCTAGAATTGCTCGGCTTGAATACCTGAGCAACGCGGAGCCCGCATTGAAAATGATTACCAAGGCCGTCTTCCCGGTCGCCGGAATGGGCACGCGCTTTCTGCCCGCGACCAAGGCGAGCTCGAAGGAAATGCTGCCCGTGGTCGACAAGCCGCTGATCCAGTACGCCGTCGAGGAAGCGGTTGCCGCCGGTATTACGCAAATGGTGTTCATCACCGGGCGCAATAAACGCGCCATAGAGGACCATTTCGACAAAGCCTACGAGCTCGAGACCGAACTGCGGGCGCGCGGCAAGCTGGAGATGCTCGAGCAGGTGCAGGACATCGTGCCCAAGCACGTCAACTGCATTTATGTGCGCCAGACCGAGGCGCTCGGTCTTGGCCATGCGATCCTGTGCGCCCGGCCGGTGGTCGGCAATGCCCCGTTTGCGGTAATTCTCGCCGATGATCTGATCGACAGCAGTCCGCCGGTGATGAAGCAGATGGTTGAAGTGTATGCCAGAGAGCGCTGCTCGTTACTGGCGGTGCAAACCGTGGCGCGTGAGGAAACCTCGAGTTATGGCATGGTCAAGACCGAGCAGGGGGAAGGCGGTCTGCACCGCATCACCGGCATCGTCGAGAAGCCGCGGCCGGAGAACGCGCCATCCGCTCTGGCGGTGGTGGGGCGCTATGTACTGACACCGGAGATCTTCGAACATCTCGAGAGGGTCAAGCCAGGAGCAAGCGGTGAGATCCAGCTCACCGACGGCATTGCCGCGCTCCTCAAAGACCAACGTGCGCTCGCCTTCGAGTTTCAGGGCGTGCGCCACGATTGTGGATCCAAGCTCGGCTACCTTCAGGCGAACGTGCTGTACGCCATGCGTCATCCCGAGATCGGCAAGGATTTTTCCGCTTTTCTCGGTACGCTGCGTCCCCAATCGAAGAAGCCGCGGTCGAATGCTGGATAAGAGCCAGGCCTGGCAGGTGCTGCGCGATGCGGACCTGGTGTGTTCCGAACAGGAAGTGGGCCGCGCGGTCGCGCGCGTCGCGGCGGAAGTTAGCAGCAGACTTGCCGATGCCAATCCGCTGGTCCTCTCGGTCATGGGGGGAGCCGTGGTGTTCACTGGCCGGTTGCTGCCCTTGCTGCATTTCCCGCTGGAGCTCGATTACCTGCATGTAACCCGCTACGACGGTGGGACCCGCGGCTCGCAAGTGCGATGGAAAGCCGGACCGCGCACCGATATTCGCGGCCGCACATTGCTGGTGGTGGACGATATCCTCGACGAAGGCGACACACTGGCCGCGGTGCGAGAGAGATTACTGGCCGACGGCGCGGCGGCCTTTTTCAGCGCGGTATTTGCCGACAAGGATATCGGCCGCGCCAAGCCGATCCAGGCCGATTTTGTCGGCGTGCGCGTGCCCGACCGCTACGTTTTCGGATTTGGCATGGACATCAATGAATACTGGCGCAACCTTCCCGCAATCTACGCTTTGAAATCCTGAATCCTGAAACCATGCTCGGCATAATCGGCGGCACCGGCCTTACCCAACTCGCCAATCTGGAGATCACGCGGCGCCAGGTAGTGCGCACGCCCTACGGGGAACCTTCCGGTGCGCTGACCTTCGGCAAACTCGGCGGCCGCGAAATCGTGTTCCTGGCCCGTCACGGTTATGGGCACACCATTCCCCCTCACGCAGTGAACTACCAGGCCAATATCTGGGCGCTGCATTCGGAGCACGTTTCGCGGTTGGTCTCGGTCGCCTCCGTCGGCGGCATTCGGGACGAGCTGAAGCCGGGCACGCTGGTAATTCCCAGCCAGATCGTCGATTACACCTACGGGCGCAAGCACACTTTCTTTGACGGTCCGGATCAGCCGCTCACGCATGTAGATTTCACCCATCCCTACTGCGACAAGCTGCGCATCCAGTTGCTGGATGCGGCAAGGAGGGCGAAGCAGCCAATCGTGGCTGGAGGGGTCTATGCTGCTACCCAGGGCCCGCGCCTGGAATCTGCCGCCGAGATCAACCGGTGCGAGCGCGACGGCGCCGACATGGTGGGAATGACCGGCATGCCGGAAGCAGCGCTCGCGCGCGAGCTCGGCGTGTGCTATGCCACGATCGCGGTGGTGGTGAACTATGCGGCGGGGCGCGGCGACAGCGCCGACGCGATCCATCTGGAACAGATCAATGCGGTCATCAAGACCACCATGGTGAAGGTGCGCACGTTGCTGGAAAAGCTGATGCAAGGCGATGATTAGGCCGGTGTTGAGAATGGGCGACCCGCGCTTGCTGGAACGCGCTGCACCAGTGGTCGAGTTCGACACCCCGGAGTTGCACGCGCTGATCCAGGACATGGAAGACACCATGCGGGCGAAGAATGGCGCGGGCATCGCGGCGCCGCAGATCGGCGTGGGCCAGCAGGTGGTGATTTTCGGTGTCGGCTTCAATCCTCGTTATCCGGACGCCGAGCAGGTGCCATACACGGTGCTGATCAATCCGTTGCTGGAGCCGATCGGAGCCGAAATGGAGGAGGGTTGGGAAGGTTGCCTGTCGGTGCCGGGGATGCGCGGTGTGGTGCCGCGCTATGCCAAACTGCGTTACCAGGGTAGTGATCAATTCGGCAATCCGATCGAACGCACCGTCACCGGCTTTCACGCCCGGGTTGTGCAGCACGAGGCCGACCACCTGTTGGGTATCCTCTACCCGATGCGCATCCCGGATCTGCGCAACTTTGGCTTCAACGAAGAACTTTTCCCCGATCAGCAGATCATCGACGAGTGATCAGGCGGGCTGCAATTCGTGCACCAGCTCGGTCTCGAGCCTGACGACCCGCTTGGAGTCGTGCAAGACCTCCCCGGTTACCAGGAAACTGTCTTCAGCACGCTCCCCCAGGGTATTGATTTTGGCCGTGTGGACATCGATGCCGTTGCTGTCCAGCACGCGGGCAATCCGGTATAGCAGGCCGGGACGGTCGCCCGCCGTGACGTTCAGATAGTAGTAGGCGCCTTTTTCGTCGGGTCGGATGTGCACTTCCGGCGTGATCGGGACGTAGCGCACCTGCCGGGACATACGGCCGGCCGAGGGAGATGGCAACGGACCGTGCGCGCGCAACCGGCCTTCCAGCTCATGTTCGACGTAGCTGATCAGGTCGCGGTAATGCAGTGTCGCCCCGGCCGGGTCCATGACCTGGAAGCTGTCGAGCGCATAGCCGTGCCTGGTGGTGTAGATCTTGGCTTCGACGATGCTGAAGTTGATGCTCTGGAAAAAGCCGCAGATGCGCGCGAACAGCGACTTCTCATCGCGCGAATAGATCATCACCTGCAGTCCCTCGCCAATGGGGGAAAGCCGTGCCTTGATCACGGGTTCCGGGGGATTCACGCGATAGTTGAGCAGCCGGGTGTGCCAGACAATGTCCTGCTCGTCGTGGCGAAGAAAATAGGAGTCGTCGAGCTGAGTCCACAGACCGCGCTGTGAACCCTCGGGTATCGCATAGGCGCGCAATTTCTCCAGCACGCGTTCCTGGCGCGCCTGCAAGGTATTTTCGGCGGGCACGGCAGCCGGGTTGAGCAAGCGCCGCGTGGCGCGGAAAAGGTCTTCCAGAAGCTGGCCCTTCCAGGCATTCCAGACTTTCGGGCTGGTGCCGCGTATGTCGGCGACAGTTAGCAGATACAGCGCCACCAGATGGCGGTCGTCACCCGCTTTCGCAGCAAACGCGCCGATCACGTCGGGGTCGAACAGATCCTGTTTCTGCGCGGTTACCGACATGGTGAGATGTTGTTCCACCAGCCAGGCCACCAGTTCGGTGTCCTGCTTCGACAGACCGTGCGCCTTGCAGAACTTGCGCGCATCCGTCATTCCCAGCCTCGAGTGATCGCCGCCGCGGCCCTTGGCGATGTCGTGAAACAACCCGGCAAGGTAAAGCACTTCCGGGCGCTCGAACTCCGCGAACAGCCTGCTGCACAGTGGATACTCGTGTGCCATCTCGGCGATGGCGAAGCGCCGCAGGTTGCGCACCACCATCAGGATATGCTCGTCCACGGTATAGACGTGATAGAGGTCGTGCTGCATGCGCCCGACAATGCGCCCGAATGCGGGAATGTAAGGCCCCAGCACGCCGTACTGGTTCATCCGCCGCAGCGTGTGAGTGAGTCCGGAAGGGCGCCTCAGGATTTTCATGAACTGCGCGCGATTCAGCGGATCTCGGCGAAATGCGGAGTCAATCTTCTTGCGCGCGTGCCACAACGCCCGCATCGTCGGCACCGCGAAGCCCTTGAGTTCCGGATGGTCCTGCAGCAGCAGAAAAGCTTCGAGAATGGCCGAGGGTTGTTTCTGGAACAGCGCGTGGGCCGCTTCCAGCAGTTCGTTGCGCACGCGAAAGCGCTCGTTGAGCGGTCGGGGTTCCGCATCCACCGAGGGAAAAATGCGGCCCCGCAGGTTCTGCAGCACGATGGTGTTCAGCAGCTGCACCTGCTTCGCGGTGCTGTAGTAGCGCTGCATCAGCTGCTCGCTGGCGCGTCTGGCCGGCGTATCCGCAAGCCCGTACTCCTTGGCCAATGCGGACTGGAAATCGAACAACAGGCGATCTTCCCGTCGCGAGGCCAGGTAATGCAGCCGCACCCGCAGTTCGGCAAGCGTAGACTCGTGGCGTTGTAATTGCCGCGCCTCGTCGCGGGTGAGAATGTGCTGTCTGGTGAGATCGCCCCAGCTGTGCCCGAGCTTTGCCGCGCGCGCGATCCAGAGGATGTTCTGCAGGTCGCGCAGGCCGCCGGGACTGTCCTTGAGGTTCGGCTCGAGGTTGTAGGCGGTATCGTTGAACCGGGTATGGCGCTGCTGTTGCTCAAGGAGTTTGGCTTCGACGAAATATGGGACGTCCAGTCCATCCTCGATGGTCTTGACGAAGCGCGAATAGAGCTTGCGGTTACCGGCGACGAGCCGTGATTCCAGCAGAGTGGTTTGTACGGTGACGTCGCGGCTCGCCTCTTCGCTGCAACCGTCGATGGTGCGAACACTGTGGCCGATTTCCAGTCCGATGTCCCACAGTACGCCGACCAGTCCTTCGACGCGCGAGCGCGCCGTGTCGCTCGCCTCATCAGGCAGCAGCACCAGCACGTCGACATCGGAGTAGGGGTAGAGCGAGCCGCGGCCATAACCACCCACCGCGAGCAGCGCCAGTTCGTCCGCCTGGCCGGTTTCGGACCAGATCGTCTTCAGCACCTCGTCCACCAGCACGCGTTGGCGAACCAGCGCCTCGGTGGGATCGGGTTTTCCCAGGAATGCAGCCTTGAGCGTCTTGCGCCCCTCGGCGAGCGCATTGCGCCATGCGCCGATCCGGAATGACAGCGCGGCAGTGCGTGCGCCGGCTGGAGCGACGCCGGTAACCATTTACGCGACGAACGGTGGTGGCGCCGGCGCGCCGACAGACAGCGTCAGCACTTCGAATCCGCCGTCGGTGACCAGCACCGTGTGCTCCCACTGTGCCGAAAGCGAGTGATCCTTGGTGACCACGGTCCAGCCGTCGGCGAGTTGGCGGATGGCCGCTTTGCCGGCATTGATCATCGGCTCGACGGTGAAGGTCATTCCCGGCTGAAGTTTCAGTCCGGTACCGGCACGACCGTAATGCAGGACCTGCGGCTCCTCGTGGAATTTCCTGCCGATTCCGTGGCCGCAGAACTCACGCACCACGGAAAAACCGTGCTCTTCCGCGTGGGACTGGATCAGGTAACCGATGTCGCCAAGACAGGCGCCGGGCCTCACCGCGTTGATGCCGTGCCACATGCATTCGTAGGTGATGTCGGAGAGGCGGCGCGCCTGGATCGATGGTTCGCCGACGAAGAACATACGGCTGGTGTCACCGTGAAGGCCGTCCTTGATGACGGTGACGTCGATATTGATGACGTCCCCGGCCTTGAGTTTCTTCGGCCCGGGTACGCCGTGGCAAACCACGTGGTTCACCGATGTGCAGATCGACTTGGGAAAGGGCTGATAGCCGGGCGGCGCGTAATTGAGCGGGGCGGGTATGGTCTTTTGTACGTTGACCATGTAGTCGTGGCACAGTGCATCGAGCTCGTCGGTGACAACGTTGGGCCTGACATGCGGCGCGATGAAATCGAGCACCTCCGCCGCGAGGCGGCCGGCGACGCGCATCTTTTCGATTTCTTCCGGGGTCTTGATGGTGACGGACATGACTGAAGTAACGGCTTTTGCGCGGCAATGATAGCACCCACAATCATCGCTATGGCGCGAGCGCAATTCATACCACGCGGGCGATGATCTGCAGTTTGCGCTGCGGGAAAATGGAAGGCCGGAGATGGCTCCCCGACCTGGGCTCGAACCAGGGACCTGCGGATTAACAGTCC
>JBQTIV010000130.1:0-10000 GCA_052387775.1 Betaproteobacteria bacterium | reverse complement strand
TGGAGGGGGAAGGATTCGAACCTTCGAAGGCAGAGCCGTCAGATTTACAGTCTGATCCCTTTGACCGCTCGGGAACCCCTCCGAACGAAACGGCGGATTATCGATAATAAACGAAGGGATGTCAAACAAGCGACGGTGCGGAAACGGGCATTGCGCGCGCCTTGGATTGCGCCTGGATCCGTGGCCCGCGCGGCCACGCGGGCGGAGTGGGATAGTGCCGGTGAACCACGTCGATATCGGCCGGGTCGGCGTCGCCGAGGCTCAGGTTTTCGCTATCGACGTCTTCGCGGATGGCCTTAGGGTGGTCATGCCGATCCGCAACTCCGTGTCACCGGTTCATCTAAGACCCGGGTTCATCTAAGACCATGGCCTGGAAGAACGGCCCGCGCCACCTCAGGCCACCGGCATGGCGCTCACCGGTGCAGCGCTCGCCATGCTGGTGCAGTTGTTACTGATCTTCCTCGAGCTGCCCGAGCGGGCGCTTGAACGTGTAGTCGATGGGTTTCTTGACCATGGCATCGGCTGAAGAACCAACGCTGCCGCTGAAAATCGTGAACGGTAGCGCGACGACGAATCCCACAGAGCCGGCTACGATCGCGATCAATCCCATCGGCCGCGCAAACACCGCATCGAGGAACATGTCGCCGCCGGCACGATCTTTCGGGAGTTGCTCGGTCGCCAGCGCCGATTGTCCCGCCATCGCCGCAGTCAATGCCGCGACCACAAGGCTACGCTTAATGAGTTTACGCATCGCTTTCCTCCAGTTTGGGAAGCTAGTCGAGGAACTGATTGTAACCCTTTCTTTCCACGCCTGAAACACCGGGATCATAATTGTGCTTCAACGGCCTCCAGCCAGCGCGGATTCGAGCACCGGCGGGACCGCCTTGGCACGCTTCGCAGCGGTGCATTTCGGCCCGCCGCAGACACCTGTTTTCCCCTTAGAACCAAAGACATGCGGCAAGTACAGCACGTTTTGGCCGGCGCCGAAATTCAATCCGCCATCGCCGCCGGCCGAGTTCGATCACGGCAGACAACGGACGAACTGTACGGGCACAATCCGCTTCAAGTTTGCGACGCCCCGCAATCGGCGCGCGAAAGGACTCGATTTCCGCGATGAAAGGCAAATCAGACAGCAGCAGTATTCCTGCGCAACCCCAGTTCGACCGCGTGCCTGCCGCCGTACCGTTTCGCGCTGCCTTGCGCTTCTGGCTCAAGCTCGGCTTCATAAGTTTCGGCGGCCCGGCCGGACAGATCGCGATCATGCACCAGGAACTGGTGGAGAAGCGGCGCTGGATTTCCGAGCGGCGTTTTCTGCACGCACTCAACTATTGCATGGTCCTGCCGGGTCCGGAAGCGCAACAACTTGCCACTTATATCGGCTGGCTCATGCATCGCACCTGGGGCGGTATCGTCGCCGGGAGCCTGTTCGTGCTGCCGTCGCTTTTCATCCTGATCGCGCTGTCCTGGATCTACCTCGTCTTCGGCGCCATGCCCCTGGTCGCTGGCGTCCTCTACGGCATCAAGCCGGCAGTCACCGCGATCGTGCTGTTCGCTGCGTACCGGATCGGCACGCGGGCGCTGAAGAATCTGACGCTTTGGGCAATCGCCGCCGGCGCATTCATCGCGATCTTCGTTTTCGCGCTGCCGTTTCCGTGGATCATGCTCTGCGCCGGAATCATTGGCGCCATCGGCAGTCGCATTGCGCCGCAGACCTTCGCCACCGCGGGAGCGCACGGCGCGGCAGACCGGGACTACGGCCCTGCGCTCATCGACGACCACACGCCCACTCCCCAACACGCGCGCTTCGCCTGGTCACGTCTCGCCGGCGCGCTGATCATCGGCTTCGGCCTGTGGGCGGCAGTGATTGGCGGTTTGCTGGCGCTATACGGAACCAGCGGAACACTCACGCAGATGGCCTGGTTCTTCACCAAGGCGGCGTTGCTAACCTTTGGCGGCGCCTATGCGGTATTGCCCTACGTCGTACAAGGAGCGGTAGAGCACTATCACTGGCTCACCGCGAGCCAGATGATTGACGGTCTGGCGCTCGGCGAAACCACGCCGGGCCCGTTGATCATGGTCGTCGCATTCGTCGGCTTCGTCGGCGGATGGGACGCTCAGATATTCGGGCCGCAGAACCTGGCGCTCGCCGGCGCCACGGCAGCGCTGGCGGTCACCTTGTTCACCTTCCTGCCGTCTTTCCTTTTCATCCTGATCGGCGGGCCATTAGTCGAAACCACGCACAAACAACCGCATCTGACCGCCCCACTCACTGGCATCACTGCAGCCATCGTCGGGGTAATCATCAACCTCGCGCTGTTTTTCGCCTGGCACGTGTTATGGCCGGCCGGATTCGAGGGCCGCTTCGAGTGGCCGCTTCTTGCGCTCGGGATCGCAGCGCTCATCGCGCTGTTCCGTTTCCGCGTCGGTATTATTCCGGTGATCGCAGCCTGCGGCATCGCCGGGATGGCGTTGCGGCAGATTGCCCCAGGCTAGAGACTATATTTGACGACAATGCGCGCGCTGCGTCCCTTCTGGCTGTTCCAGTGCGCAAAGTGCTGGCAGACTTCCTTCGATTCATTTGACTGCGCGCGCTCGAAGTAGGCGTCGACGAATTTTGCCGCGCCGGCGTCCTGTCCCGCTTGTACCCGCGCTTCGTCCCAAGGCTGCTGCGCGTCCTCGAGGCGCGTGAACACCTGCACCTCCGTCACCGTGGCCGATGCCGGCACCACCGCGCACAGCGTCGTGCGCAAAGCCTCGCTCTCGGCACAGTACGCCGCTGCCTGCGCAGTACCGGCCTTCGCCGCCCGGCAGGCGGGAACGCTGATGATCGCGGCCACGCCTTCGGCGCCGCGACGACGCTCGGCGGCCAATCGCGCGTCCGCCTCCGACTGGCCGTTTTTCTCCACCCCAGCCCGCTCCAGCCGCTCTGCGGCGGCGCTGATGTCACGCAAGCGCGACTGCATCTCGCCGCGCAGAGCCTTGTCATCTTGCCGCAGGCTATAACTCTGATACTCGGAGAGCGCGTAGCCGCCCACCAGCGCCGCCAGCACCAGCGCGAAGATCGCCAGCCAGGAACCGGATTTGCGCGATGGCGGTTTGCCGGCAGCGCGTTCCGCGGCCTGCCTGCGCGCGTTGGACGTTAACTGGACCACCGCAGTGACGAAGGTGGCAGCGGCGCCGATGAGTGCCGCTGTTATCGGGTCGGAAAGATTCATGGACATTCGATGCTACCGCCTTGGGTTGTTGTGCCGGAAGTACGCCGCCATCCGGCCGGTGCTATAGTTCAAGCAATTCTTGTACGCAACCTTGCGCCATGCGCCTCGATCTGAACTATGGCCGCGGCAGTTACCCGCTCGATCTGCCGGACCATTGGGACGTCACCGTAATCCGCAAGCCGACAATGCCGGTGCAGTCCGACCCGGTGGCCGCGGTGCGCGCGGCGCTGTCGCGGCCGGTCGATGCCCGCCCGCTGGCCGAGGAAGCGCGGGGTCGCCAAAGCGCCTGCATCCTCATCTGCGATATCACCCGGCCGGTGCCCAACGGCCTTCTCCTGCCGGAAATTGTCGGCGAACTGCTCGATTCCGGCATGAAGCCCAAAAACATCACCGTGCTGGTGGCCACGGGGCTGCATCGTCCGAACCAGGGGGCTGAGCTGGAAGAACTGATCGGCGACCCCTGGGTCCTGAACACCGTCAACGTGGCAAATCACTTCGCCCGCAACGACGCCGACCATGTCGATCTCGGACCGACCGCGCGCGGCACGCCGGTGAAACTGGACCACCGCTTCATCGAAGCCGATCTCAAGATCGCCACCGGCCTGGTTGAGCCGCACTTCATGGCGGGCTACTCGGGCGGGCGCAAAGTGATCGCGCCGGGTGTGGCGCACCAGGACACCATCACCACCTTCCACAGCGCCCGCTTCATGTCGCATCCGAAGGCGGACAACTGCGTATTGAAAGGCAACCCTCTGCACGAAGAGCAGCTCGAGATCGTGCGCAGGCTGGGCCACGTGCTGGCAGTCAATGTCGTGATCGACGAACAGCGCAGGCTGTCGTTCGTAAACTATGGCGAGATCATCGCCAGCCACCTCGACGCAGTTGCTTTCGCCCGCGGCTACGCCCAGGTGCCGGTCAAGCGCCGCTTCAGGACTGTGGTCAGCAGTGCCGCCGGCTATCCGCTCGACAAGACCTACTATCAAACCGTCAAGGGCATGGTCGGTCCGGTGGATATCCTCGAGCGGGGCGGCAATCTGGTGGTGGTCTCCGAGTGTTCGGAAGGACTGGGCTCCGACGAATACGCCGATGCACAACGCCGGCTCATCGGCATGGGCGCGGACGGTTTCTTCGCGGACATCAGCCGCAAGCAATTCGCCGACATCGACGAGTGGCAGACGCAGATGCAATTAAAGCCGATGAAAGCCGGGAGCGTGCATCTTTACAGCGGCGGATTGAGCGCCGAGGACAAGGCGCTTACCGGGGTAAATCTGATCGACTCGGTGGAGGAGGTGTTGCACGGATTCGTCGAAGCGAGCGGCGACACGTCTGTGGCAGTGATCCCGGAGGGGCCTTACGTCGTGCCGGTGTATCAACCTGCATAAGGAAAAGACATGATCGGGGACAGCATCGAGGTCAACATCGCCGGCGGGCTGGACATCGCGCTGCCGCGCATGGTCGAGGTGAAGCAGAAATTCGACGCCGCGCATCTGGGCGACATTGCGGGCACGGTGGCAAAGGAGTTTCTGCGTCCGGAGATACGCGCCAGGGTCAAACCCGGCCAGGTAGTCGCGGTAGGTTGCGGCAGCCGCGGCATTGCCAATATCGCGACCATCGTGAAATGCGTGATCCGCGAATTGCAGGCGCTTGGCGCCAAGCCGTTCATTTTTCCGGCGATGGGCAGTCACGGCGCGGCCACCGCGGAAGGCCAGAAAAAAGTCCTGGAGGGATACGCCATCACCGAAGCCACCACCGGCGTGCCGCTACGCGCAAGCATGGATACCGTCATCGTCGGCACGCTCGCCGACGGCACGCCAGTGCACATGGACAGGTTCGCCGCCGAGGCTGACGGCATCGTGGTCATCAACCGCATCAAGCCGCATACCGCGTTTCGCGGCGCCACCGAAAGCGGCATCACCAAGATGCTGTCGATCGGCATCGGCAAGATCGTCGGCGCGGCGACCTATCACCAACAGGGCATGGACACTTTTCCCGAACTGCTGCCGAGGGTCCGCGACGTTAACCTGGCCCGGCGCAATGTACTGTTCGGCGTAGGCATCGTCGAGAACGCGCACGACCAGACCGCCGTCATAGAGGTCATTGCCGCGGAGCGCATCGGCGAGCGCGAACCGGTGCTGCAGGACATGGCAAAGAAGCTGATGCCCCGGCTGTTCTTCGACGAAATTGATGTGCTGATCATCGACGAGATGGGCAAGAACATCAGCGGCGCGGGCTTCGATCCGAACATCACCGGCCGCAACCGCCGCGCGGTGCAATGGAACTTTGGCCCGCTCACCAAGAAGGTCGTGGTCCTCGGCCTGACGCCCGAATCCCACGGTAACGCCACCGGCATAGGCGGGGCGGACATCATCACCATGCGCCTGTTCAAGGCAATCGACGTGCCCTCGACCTACGCCAACATCATCACCTCGATGAACCTCGATGGCGCAGCGATCCCGATGGTGATGAACAACGATCGCGAGGCGATACAGCTTGCGGTCAAGACCGTGGTGCGGGTGAAACCGCAGGACTGCCGGATCGTGCGCATCCGCAACACCCTTGAGTTGGCGCACACGCAGGTTTCAGAACCGCTGCTGGCGGAAGTACGCGCCCGCCCCGAACGTTTCCAGATCGCCTCCCCGCCCGCGCCCTTCGCCTTCGATGCCCAAGGACGGCTTGCCGCGCTCGCATCCGCGCGCGAAGCCTCAGCCATCGCCGCCGCTGGGCGCTAGGGTACCGGGGGCGTTTCGCATCCGCGTCACGTCGATCCGAAACGTTTTACCCCGGAAACAAAATGAAGAACCACATGCTCGTTCATGTCCTTGCGCTGGCCTGCGTCCCGGTTTTTGCGCAGGGCACGCCACAGCAGGAAAAAATGAAGCTGTGCAATGCCGATGCAGCGAAAGAGCAATTGAAGGGCGATGAACGCAAGGCGTTCATGAAGGACTGCCTCGCCGCCAAGACACCGCCGAAGGTGGAAAAAAAGACGGCCGTACCGTCTCAGCAGGAAAAGATGAAGAAGTGCAACGTGGACGCCGGGGCGAGGAAACTCAAGGGCGACGAACGCAAGACATTCATGAGCGAGTGCCTCAAATCGCCGTAAGGCACCAGCCTGTCCGGCGTGAACTCTTGGCCCGGACTTCCCGGCCTAACTTTCCCCAACCACCACCGTGCCGCCCGCGACGACGACCGGAACCGCGGTGAGGCTCGCGCCGGCGCAGGGGCCGTCGAAACACTCTCCGGTGGCAATCTTGAACATCGCGGTGTGGTGCGCGCACATCAGGTCTTCGCCGTCGAAGATGTGGAATACGTCTGGCTCATAGTTCAGCGGCAGCGAAAAGTGTGGGCAGCAGTTGTGGTACGCGACCACGCCGGCGCCGGTGCGCAACAGCAGCACACGAAACGCTTCATGGCCTGTGCCGAAGGCCACTTCCTTGCCGCCTTCCGCTATTTCTTTCAGGGCGCACAAGGCTGTGCCGGGCGAGGGCGCGGAGGGCAAATCGCGCCAATCGCCCATCAGGATCGGACCAGTCTGAAGTCGTACTCCGCAGTACAGAATGGCACAGCCGATTTCTCTCCGTCCGGTGTCGGGCCGGGCGCATGCTCCCTGAAATCCACGACCAGGGAGTCCTTCACCCCGAACACGGCGTCCGAGCCGAGGTAACGATCGCCTTTGACAAAAATATGCGTGGTGACAGTTTCGCATCCCGGTGCGGAAACGATCGCGTGCACATGCGCCGGACGGTACGGGTGGCGGCCCATGCACAGCAGCATCTTTCCCACTGGTCCGTCAGTCGGAATGGGGTAACTGACCGGCTTGACGGTGCGCAAGCCGTAACGCCCGTCAGCAGCGGTCACGAACTTGCCGCGCGCGTAAGATACGCCCTCTCGCTGCACATCGTAGACGCCTTCGCCGTCCGTCTGCCACACGTCAAGCGTCGCGCCGGCGATCGGCTTGCCGTTCGCGTCGCTCACCTTGCCAGATATATAGGTCGGTACGCCGTTCAATCCCTTGGCGACGTCGCTCCAGATGGGCAGTTGTTTTGACCCCGGGACGTAGAACGGCCCGAGCACCGTGGTTTCGGTCGCACCGCCCCGCTGGCGATGGTTGATCGCATCCACCAGCATGGACACGCCCAGTGTGTCGGAGAGCAGGATGTACTCCTGGCGCTTGTCGTCGCATTTCTTGCCGGTGGCGGTGAGGAACTGGATGCCAGCAAACCACTCGGCCTCGGTCAGTTCGGTTTCGCGGACGAAGGCATGCAGGTGCCGGACCAGGCTTTCCATGATTTGCTTGAAGCGCGCATCGCTGGCGTGTTCAAGCCTGGCAAGCACGGCGTCGGTGAGATCGGCTTCATTGAGATTGCGCATGGGGTAACGGCTCCTTGTGTTCCCTCGTAGCTTTCAATTGGGTACTGAACCGCGTGTTTTCGTGGTGAGATTTTGCCGTCGTTTCGCTCACCGCGCTGCCCGCTCAGACGCTCTCGATCAGCATGGCGATGCCCTGGCCCACACCGATGCACATGGTGGTCAGCGCATAGCGCGCCTTGCGCTCGCGCAGTTCGTAAGTTGCGGTGGTCACCAAGCGCGCACCGCTCATGCCCAGCGGATGGCCCAGCGCGATCGCGCCGCCGTTGGGATTGACGCGGGCATCGTTGTCGTCGATGCCGAGCTGCCTGAGCACCGCAATGCCCTGGGCGGCGAAAGCTTCGTTCAGTTCGATGACATCGACCGCATCGAGCTTGATGCCGGTACGCTCCAGCAGCCTCTGCGTTGCCGGCACCGGACCCATTCCCATGATGCGCGGCGCGCATCCCGCGGTGGCGACCCCGACAACGCGCGCCAGCGGCGTGAGGCCGTGGCGCTTTGCTGCCGCTTCGCTGGCGAGTATCAGCGCGCAGGCGCCGTCGTTCACGCCGGACGCGTTGCCGGCGGTAACGCAGCCCTGCGGCTTCACGATCGGCTTGAGCTTGGCTAGAGCCTCGAGAGTGGTTTCGCGCGGGTGTTCGTCGCGATCGACGATGATCGAGTCGCCCTTCTTCGCCGGAATCGTGACCGGCACGATTTCCTTAGCCAGGCGGCCATTCTTCCCGGCGGCCGAGGCCTTTGCCTGGGAACGCAAACCGAATTCGTCCTGGTCCGCGCGCGACACCTTGAATTCCTCCGCGACATTCTCGGCGGTCTCCGGCATTGAGTCGGTGCCGTACATCTGTTTCATCGCCGGGTTGACGAAGCGCCAGCCGATAGTGGTGTCGTATACCGCATTGGCTCGCGAAAATGCAGTATCCGCCTTCGGCATCACGAACGGCGCACGCGACATGCTCTCCACCCCTCCGGCGATGGTGAGCTGGACTTCCGCGGACTTGATGGCGCGGGCGGCGATGCCCACCGCGTCCATGCCCGAGCCGCACAAACGATTGATGGTGCTCGCCGGCACTTCCTTTGGAAGCCCCGCGAGCAGCAGCGCCATGCGCGCGACATTACGGTTATCTTCCCCGGCCTGGTTGGCGCAGCCGAATACCACGTCATCGAGCGCGCCCCAATCGACCGATCGGTGGCGCTCCACCAGCGCTCGCAGCGTAACCGCAGCGAGATCGTCGGGCCGGACCATCGCCAGCGCGCCGCCGTAGCGGCCGATCGGAGTCCGCAGCGCAGAACATATGAATGCTTCAGCCATGGTGTTTCCTCAGTTTCAATGTTGATCGGTGCCCTCGTCCGGCGGCAGCACCAGACGCCGCTGGACGGGAAAGAAATGCAGATCGTACTTGTTCGCAATCCATCCCCACAAACCGCGGGGAAAGCGGATGGTCACCACGATGGCGAGTAACCCCAGGCCGACCAGGTACCAGGTGCCGTAATCGGAAAAGAACTTGCTCAAGAGATAAAACAGGATCACTCCGACGATCGGCCCTTCTATGGTGCCGATGCCGCCGATCAGCACGATGAAAATGGAGAACGCCGTCCAGTTCACCGTGAACGCTGCATCCGGGGAGATGCGCAGGTTGCCGAGAAAATAAAGCGCACCGGCGAGTCCCGCGCCGAATGCGGAAACCAGATACACGCCCAGCTTGGTCGCGCGCACGTTGACACCTTGGCTTTCGGATGCGATCTCGCTATCGCGGATCGCCAGCAAGGCCAGTCCGTGCCGCGATCGCAGGAAGGCGTACACCAGCGCCACCGAGGCCACCGCGCCGATCAGGCACAACCAGAAGGTGATCGATACGCGCGTGGTCCTTTCGATGCCGCGCAACGCGGTCAGACTGGTGCCCGAGCCGCCGCCCACCGCGGAGACGTTGGCGATCGACAGTCGGAACACTTCGGCGATCACCCAGGTGCCGATCGCGAAGTAGCCGCCCTGCAACCGGAACGCCACCTTGGATACCGGTAGCGCAACCAGCATGGTGAACGCCGCCGCGAGCGGTACTGCCACAAACGGATTAACGCCCAGGAAGTTCCCCATCACCAGCAGCGCGTAGCCGCCGATTCCAAGAAAGGCCTGTTGCCCGATCGATACCATGCCGCCGAAACCGGCCAGCAAATTCCACATCATCGCGAATATGAGATAGCAGGCCATCTCGTCGAACTCGCGCATCCAGCCGTGGTCCGCCCAGAACGGAAAGGTGGCGAGGAACGCGACCAGGATCAGCGCGAGCACGCCCCCTGCCCGGCTCGCCCGCGTCGCTCGCTCTACGGCGTAGTTCACCAGGGCAACACCCAACGCAGAGGCGCAGAGAAAGACATGAGACCGCAGAGGAAGAAAAATATGAATGTTTCTTAGAAGGGTGAAT
>JBQTIV010000129.1:0-14874 GCA_052387775.1 Betaproteobacteria bacterium | reverse complement strand
CCGAGCCCGATCTGTTCATCCGCACCGGCGGCGAGCAACGCATCAGCAACTTCCTGTTGTGGCAGCTGGCCTATACCGAGTTCTACTTCACCGACGAGTTGTGGCCGGATTTCGACGCTGAGGCGCTCGCCCGCGCCATTGATTCCTACCGTAGCCGGGAACGCCGGTTCGGCCGCACCAGCGAACAACTCGGCGCGGAGTCCGCGCCGGCCGGAAGCGTGCATGGAAGTGTCGGGGAATCGCGCTGATCCGGCTGCGGCGGGAGCGCTTGCCGCAGCGCCCCGGCGCATGCTCAAACAGCGCCTGCTCACCGTGGCAGTGGTTTTGCCGCCGCTGCTCGCCTGCATTTTTCTGCTCCCCAATTCGGCGTGGGCGCTGTTGATGGCCGTTCCCGCCGCGGTAGGTGCACTCGAATGGGCGAAGCTCGCCGGGTACGGGCGTGGCGGTGGCGCGCTGTTCGTCGCCGCGGTGCTGTCGAGCTGCCTGCTGCTGATCGCGGTTGCGGCCGCTCCGCAGCTCCCGGCTTTGGCGACGAATCTAGCAACGGCGCTGTTCGTGCTGGCGCTGCTGTTCTGGGCGATCGCGGTACCTTTCTGGCTCTACCGCATGTGGCGGGTTTCGCATCCGCTGCTGCTTGCCGTGGCGGGCTGGATGGTGCTGGTCCCGGCGTGGCTGGCGGTGGCGCGGCTGCAGCAAGCTGCGTCGCTGCTGCTGGTCGTACTCGGGGCGGTGTGGATCGCCGACACCGCGGCGTATTTCGCGGGCAGCCGTTTTGGGCGCAACAAGCTGGCGCCGCAGATCAGCCCGGGCAAGACCTGGGAAGGCGTCATCGGCGCCTACATCGCCGTGGCTGCCTACGCGCTGGCGGCGAGCTTGATTCTGCAGCCTTCCGCGCAAGTCCACGATCGACTCGCCGTAGTGCTGTTCGCGTGCGTGCTTACCGCGTTCGGCATCGTCGGCGACCTGTTCGAGTCGTGGATCAAGCGCCAGGCCGGCGCCAAGGACAGCGGTCATTTGCTTCCCGGCCACGGCGGCGTGCTCGATCGCGTCGATAGCCTTAGCGCGGCGTTGCCGTTCGCCGCGCTGTACTTCAGCCAGACGGCATGGTCGGCGTGAAGCGCCTGGCCATCCTCGGTTCCACCGGCAGCATCGGCGCCAACACGCTGGCGGTGGCCGAACGCCATCCCGATCGTTTCGAAGTCACGGCGCTGTCCGCCGATCGCCAGGTGGACCGGCTGCTGGCGCAATGCCTGAAGTTCCGGCCGAAATATGCCGCGATGGCAGATGCGGCGGCCGCCGAGCAACTGCGCGCCGGTACGCGCGCGGCCGGATTGAATTGCGAAGTGCTTGCCGGCGAGGCTGCGCTGGCGCGCATTGCCGCTGCGCCCGAGGTCGACGCGGTGATGGCGGCGATCGTCGGATCTCCGGGTTTGCGTTCGACGCTGGCAGCGGCGCGTGCCGGCAAGCAGCTCCTGCTCGCCAACAAGGAGGCACTGGTCATGGCGGGCGCACTGCTGATGGACGCGGTGCGAGCAAGCGGTGCGGTGCTGCTGCCGATCGACAGCGAGCACAACGCCATTTTCCAGGCGCTGCCGCGTGGGTTCGACGGCGACCTCGAACGCGCCGGTGTCAGGCGCCTGTGGCTTACCGCATCGGGCGGTCCGTTCCTGCGTACGCCACCGGGGCAGTTGGCACAGGTTACGCCCGAGCAGGCATGCGCGCATCCCAACTGGGTCATGGGACGCAAGATCTCGGTGGACTCTGCCACCTTGATGAACAAGGGACTGGAAGTGATTGAAGCGAGTTTTCTGTTCAGGGCGAAACCGGCGCAGATCGAAGTGGTCATACACCCGCAGAGCATCGTGCATTCTCTGGTCGAGTACGTGGACGGCTCCGTGCTTGCGCAACTCGGCAACCCGGACATGCGCACTCCGATTGCCCATGCGCTCGCCTATCCGGAGCGCATCGATCCGGGCGTGGAAGCGCTGGATCTGTTTGCCGTCGCCTCGCTCGGTTTCGAACGGCCGGATCTGGACCGCTTTCCCTGCCTGAGACTGGCGTACCGGGCGCTGCAAGCCGGCGGCAGCGCCCCGATTCTGCTCAACGCTGCGAACGAAGTCGCGGTTACAAGTTTTCTCGAACACAGGCTGGCGTTCGACCGCATCCCTGAGCTGGTGGAAGAGGTGCTGGAGCGCGTTGCCAGCGCTCCGGTACGGTCGCTGGAAGACGTACTGGCCGCCGATGCACTTGCCCGCCGCACGGCGATGCAGAAACTTCAAACCGTTGCCCATTGAATAAGCGATGTCTGTTCTCTCGACCCTGATTGCTTTTGTCGTCGCGCTTGGCGTGCTGATCGTATTTCACGAATTCGGCCACTATCTGCTTGCGCGGCTGTGCGGCGTCAAGGTGCTGCGTTTTTCGGTGGGGTTCGGCACTCCGCTATGGAAGCGCTCGCTTGGCCGCGATGGCACCGAGTGGGTGATCGCCGCGTTTCCGCTCGGCGGTTACGTGAAGATGCTGGACGAGCGCGAAGGCCCGGTCGCGGCGCAGGAGCGTCACCGGGCTTTCAATGTGCAGCCGGTGGCGAAACGTTTCGCCATCGTTCTCGCCGGACCGGTCGCCAATTTCCTGCTGGCAATCCTGCTCTACTGGTTGCTGTTCGTTCACGGTCTGCCGGGGATTCGCCCGGTCGTCGGCGTTCCGCTGCCGGAGACGCCGGCGGCACACGCCGGGTTTCACGCCGGGGACCTGATCAGGCGCATCGGCGAGGTGCAGGTCAGCACCTGGCAGGACGTGCGTTGGGTGTTGCTCGAAAATGCGCTGCGCAAGGAAGCGGTACGCGTCGAACTGCAGGGTGAGCGCGGCGACATCAAATTCGGGCGGCTGGACCTATCGCGAATAGGTCCGGAACACATCGATGGCGACTTGCTGGAGTCGGTCGGCATCACCCGCTATCAGCCGCCGCTAAAACCGGTCATCGGCCGGCTCATCGCCGGCGGCGCTGGCGAGCGCGACGGACTGCAGGCGGGCGACGAAGTTGTCGAAGTGGACGGCGAGCCGATCGCACAGTGGGATGAATTGGTGTCCGCGGTCAGTGCGGCGGCGGGCCGCCCGCTGACGATGCGCGTAAGGCGTGCGGACACGGCGCTGCTGGTTTCTGTCACGCCCGAAGCCAGGACCGAAGGCGGCAAGACCGTGGGGCGCATCGGCGCGGCCCCCCACGTCGACGAGGCCGAATTGAAAAGACTGGTCACGGAAGTTCGTTACGGCCCGCTTGCCGCGGCCGTGAAGGCATTTGAGCGCACTTGGGAAGTATCCCTGTTCACACTCAAAATGCTCGGCAAGATGATCGTCGGCGAGCTGTCGCTGAAGAACCTGAGCGGCCCGATCACCATCGCGGACTATGCGGGCCAGTCCGCGCAGATGGGTTGGCTCGCTTATCTGAGTTTTCTGGCCCTGATAAGCATCAGCCTCGGCGTTCTGAACCTCTTGCCGGTGCCGTTATTGGATGGCGGACACCTCATGTACTATGTCGCCGAAATCGTCAAAGGCAGCCCGGTATCGGACCGGGCGATGGAAATAGGCCAGCAGCTGGGCATCGTTCTGCTTTTTTGCTTGATGGCCTTTGCGGTCTACAACGACATAAACCGCCTGTTCGGTGGCTAGGAAAGCTCTGCATAAGTCCGACGACGCGCGTTGCGCCAAGTGCGGATGACTGCTAGGCGTCGCACCGCAGATGCGGCTGAAGCCCCAACAAGGAGCGTAACAACGCAGGCGCCGCAGCTGGCACAACCCAATGACATTTCGACTCTTTCGAGGGACCGGGCGATTCGGGCCTCGTGCCGCAGCGCAGAACAGGGGCCCCTCCGGGGATGTGACCGCGGAGGCACGCACAAGCACGCGCATATTCGCCACGATGCATCCCGCTCTGGGGTCGCATCCATCGGCCAAGGCCGACGGAACCTGCTCCGCCCTGAGCGGGCGCACTGCGCCGGCTTCTCCTTATATAGGCCGGCTACACGGCGTCCTCGCCGTCTTGCCCTCGACCCGAATCGCCTCGGTCGCGCATGCCGGACTCATGCAGAGCTTCCCTACGTGCGGATGAAGAAGCGCCTGCTGTTATTGGTCTTGCTAAGCTTCGTCAGCCTACCCGCCATCGCTTTCGAACCCTTCAAGGTAAAAGACATCCGCGTCGAGGGCATTCAGCGCACCGAGGCGGGCACGGTATTCAGCTACCTGCCGGTCAAGGTCGGCGATACCCTCGATGAGGAACGCGTGACCGCTGCCGTAAAGGCGCTCTACGCCACCGGTTTCTTCAAGGACGTGCGGCTGGAACAGGATGGCGACGTGCTGGTGGTCGTGCTTGAAGAACGGCCGGCCATCGCGCAGGTCGAAATCGCCGGATCCAAGGAGTTCGATGCGAAGCAACTCAAGGAAGGGCTGAAACAAATAGGCCTTGCCGAATCGCGGATCTTCGACCGCGCATTGCTGGACCGGGCCGAGCAGGAATTGAAGAGCCAGTACATCAGTCGCGGCAAGTACGGCGTCAGCATCACCACCACGGTCACCCCGCTCGAGCGCAACCGGGTGGCGATCAATTTCGACATCTCCGAAGGCCAGGTGGCGAAAATCCGCCAGATCAACATCGTCGGCAACAGCGTATTCAAGGACAGCGACCTGCGCGATGAATTCGTACTGCGCACCCCCGGGTGGCTCACCTGGTACAGCAAGAACGATCAGTACTCGAAGCCCAAGCTGCAAGGCGACCTCGAGTCGCTGCGCACCTTCTATCTGAACAAGGGTTACCTCGAGTTCACCATCGATTCGACCCAAGTCTCGATCACACCCGACAAGCGCGACATCTTCATCACCGTCAATCTCACGGAGGGCAAGAAGTTCACCGTAAGCGACATGAAACTCGCCGGCGAACTGATTGCGCCGGAAGCGGAACTGCGGAGCCTCTTCAGGCTGAAAAAGGGCGACGTGTTTTCGCGGGAGCGGCTGACCGAGACCACCAAGCTGATCAGCGACCGGCTCGGCAACGAGGGCTATGCCTTTGCCAGCATCAACCCGGTGCCGGAAATCGATCGCGAGAAGAGCGAAGTGGCGTTCACGCTCTACATCGACCCGGGCCGCCGCGTTTATGTGCGGCGCATCGGCATCAGCGGCAACACTAATACCCGCGACGAGGTGATCCGCCGTGAAATGCGGCAACTGGAAAGCGGTTGGTACTCGACCGAAAAGCTGAATCGCTCGAAGCAGCGCATCGACAAGCTTGGATTCTTTTCCGATGTGCAGATCGATACACCGGGGGTGCCGGGGACTTCCGACCAGGTCGATGTGGAAGTCAAGGTCAATGAACGTGCTACCGGAAGCCTGACTTTCGGAGTCGGCTATTCCACCGCGGAGGACCTGGTTCTGTCGGCGGGCCTTTCGCAGAACAACATCTTCGGCAGCGGAAACGCGCTGTCGTTGCAGGTAAACACCGGCAGCGTCAACACCGTATACGCGCTTTCCCACACTAACCCGTATTACACCGACGACGGCGTGAGCCGCGGCTTCGATATCTACCAGCGTGACGTGGACTCCTCATCGCTGTCGGTGTCGAGCTACAGCACGTCAACGGTTGGCGGGGGGGTGCGTTTTGGGGTACCGGTGACCGAGTTCAATACGATCAACTACGGGCTTGCCTACGAGCTCACGCGGACCGAACTGCTGCCGGACTCGGCGGAGCGTTACGTGGATTTCGTGGAGGAGTTCGGGTCGGAGAACGACACGATTCTCGGCAGCGTGGGCTGGGCACGCGACAGGCGCGACAGCGTGATCTACACTACCAGCGGCACCTTCCAGCGCATTACCGCAGAGGTGGGTTTGCCCGGCGCCGACCTGACCTACTACAAAACCAATCTGCAGCATCAGTGGTATTATCCGATCACGCGGGATTACACGCTGCATTTCAACGGGCAGATCGGCTACGCTGATGGATACGACGGCAAGCCACTGCCATTCTATAAGGTGTTTTATCTCGGGGGAGTAAACTCCTTGCGCGGCTACGAGACCGGATCCATCGGCCCGAAGGACTCGAATGGGGATGCGCTGGGCGGCAGCCACTTGCTGCTGGGCAATCTCGAGTTCCTGTTGCCGTTTCCGGGGCTCGCCAAGGACCGGTCGGTGCGGCTGGGTTTGTTTACGGACGCGGGCCTGGTCGGGGAGACCTACGACTTCGAGGAGTTGCGCTACTCGGCCGGCCTGGTGTTCAACTGGTACTCACCGATTGGTCCGCTGAAGTTCAGTTACGGCAAGGCGCTGAACCCGCAGCCGGGGGACCGCCTGGAAGCCGTGCAATTCACTGTGGGCACGACATTTTGAAACGGGGCGTCGGCGCAGGCGACGCTTGCTCCGTACAGACCAGAGGAGAACGGAACTTGAACAAGATCTCGCTTGTGGTTGCCGCCGTGGCGCTCTTGGCGAGCTCGAACGTGCCCGCCGCGGGTGAGTTGAAAATCGGCTTCATCAAGACCGATCGGGTGTTCCGGGAGGCGGCGCCGGCGGTCAGGGCGTTAAAGAAAATTGAAAAGGAATTCGCGCCCCGCGACCAGGAAGTTCAGAAACTCGCCAAGCAGACGCGCGATCTGCAGACTGTGCTGGAGAAGGAAGCGATGACCATGAGTGACTCCGACCGTCGCGACAAGGAGCAGGAACTGGCGCGATTGACCCGCGAGTTGCAGCGCATGCAGCGCGAGTTCCGCGAAGATCTGAATTTGCGCAGGAACGAGGAAATGGCCGCAGTGCTGGAGCGCGCACAGAAGGTGATACAGCAGATCGCGGAGGCGGAAAAATTCGACCTCATCCTGCAGGAAGCGGTTTACATGAGTCCGCGACTCGATATCACCGACAAGGTCATCAAGGCGCTCGCAGACAAGTAGCAGGCTGCCGTGTACGCCGGCTCATCCCCGCGAACCATGCCCGAGTCCGCGCGTCCGGCAGCGCCCATCACGACGACGCTCGCATGAAAGGGGAAGTGCGCAAGTCTTTCAGCCTGGCGGAGTTGGCCGAACGCTTTGGCGGCGAGGTGCTCGGAGATGACGCCACGCGCATCCGCCAGGTGGCGCCGCTGGAGACGGCGGGACCGCAAGAGCTATCCTTTCTTGCCAATCGCAAATACCAGAAACTTCTCGCGTCCACCCGCGCCTGCGCCGTAATCCTGGGCGAGGAGGCGAGCGACGCCACGGCGCTGCCGCGCATCGTGTGCAAGAATCCCTACGCTTATTACGCGCGCGTCGCGGCGTTGGTCAATCCGCAGGCCCTGACCGATCCCGGGGTCCATCCGCAGGCCGCGGTGCATGCCGGCGCGCGCATCGCGCCTTCCGCTGCCGTTGGCGCTTGCGCGGTGATCGAACAGGGGGCACAGATCGGTGACGGTGCCGTGATCAGCGCCAACTGCTTCGTCGGGATCGGCGCGCGCATCGGCAAGCACACACGCCTGCACGCCAACGCAACCGTTTACCACGATTGCGTGATCGGCGACCGGGTCATCATCCATTCCGGGGCGGTGATCGGCGCAGACGGATTCGGCATGGCGATGGACGAGGGCCGGTGGCTGAAGATCCCGCAGATCGGCCGCGTGATCATCGGCGACGATGTCGAGGTCGGCGCCAATACCGCCATAGACCGCGGCGCGCTCGATGACACCGTGATCGAGGAGGGCGTGAAGCTGGACAACCAGATCCAGATCGGACACAACTGCCGCATAGGTGCGCACACTGCCGTCGCGGGTTGTGTGGGCATTGCCGGCAGTACGCGTATCGGCAGTTACTGCCAGCTCGGCGGCAGCGCGATGATTTCGGGCCATCTGACGATCGCCGACCGCGTGATCATCTCCGGCGGTACGCTGGTGGCCAAGTCGATCGCCGAGCCTGGAACGTACACCGCGGTCTTCCCGATGTCACCGCATGACGATTGGCTCAGGAATGCGTCGCTGATTCGCCATTTGCACGAAATGACGGATAGAATCCGCAAGCTGGAGAAAGAAATCAAGAAATTGGAGGGGAAATGACCGTGAACACGATGGAAATCCAGCAGATCATGGATTACCTCCCGCATCGTTACCCAATGCTCCTGATCGACCGCGTGGTGTCGATCGAGGCGGGCAAGGAAATCGTGGCGCTGAAGAACGTGACTATCAACGAGCCGTTCTTCGGCGGCCACTTCCCCAATCATCCAGTAATGCCCGGGGTGATGATCGTCGAGGCGATGGCGCAGGCCGCCGCGATCCTGGCGTTCAAGACCTTTAATCTCAAGAGCGACCGCGACAGCGTGTACTACTTTGTCGGCATCGACGAGGCGCGCTTCAAGAAACCGGTGTTGCCGGGCGACCGGCTGATCCTGAAGGCACAGATCCTGCGCAATCTGCGCGGAATCTGGAAATTTTCGGCCCAGGCACTGGTGGAGGATACGCTGGTATCCGAGGCGCAACTGCTGTGCACCATGCGCGGGCTTCCGGTGAACGGCGGGCAATGATCCATCCGACCGCCGTCGTTCACAAGGATGCCAACCTCGCCCCGGACGTCGAAGTCGGACCATTCTCCATCATCGGCGAGCACGTCAAGATCGGAAAAGGCACCCGTATCGGCGCGCACGTAGTGATCGCGGGGCACACCCGCATCGGCGCCAAGAACCGCATTTTCCACCATGCCGTGCTGGGTGAAATTCCGCAGGACAAGAAATACACCGGCGAGCCGACCACGCTCGAGATCGGCGACGGCAACACCATCCGCGAGTTCTGCACTTTTCACACCGGTACCGTACAGGATGGGGGCGTCACCCGGCTCGGGGATGACAACTGGGTCATGGCTTACGTACATCTGGCACACGATTGCGTGGTCGGCAGCCACACGGTCCTCGCCAACTGCGCTCAACTCGGGGGTCACGTCCACGTCGGCGAATACGCGATAGTCGGCGGCCTGACAGCCGTGCACCAGTTCTGCCGCATCGGAGCGCATGCGCTGACCGGCGCAGGCTCGGTGGTGGTCGCTGATGTGCCGCCGTATGTGACTGCAATGGGCAATACTGCAGAACCGCACGGAATCAATTCCGAAGGCCTGCGGCGGCGCGGATTCAGCCCCGAAGGCATCAACAACATCCGCCGCGCCTACAAGACCCTGTACAAGTCCGGCCTGACGTTGGACGAGGCAAAAAGGGCGTTGCATGAACAGGCTGCGGCGTGCAAGGAACTGGACGTCCTCGTGGATTTCCTGGACACCTCCAAACGCAGCATCATCCGCTAACGCGGGTTCGCCGATGAACGAATCGTCCGCACGGACCATCCGCGTCGCCTTCGTGGCGGGAGAGGCTTCCGGCGACTTGCTCGGGGCTCATCTGCTGCGGGAGCTTTCCGGGCATGTGCCGCGGCTCGAGGCCTTTGGCATCGGCGGGCCGAGGATGCAGTCGGCGGGGCTGGATGCCTGGTACCCGATGGAACTGCTGGCGGTGCGGGGCTACGTCGAGGTGCTTAGAAGCCTGCCCCGGTTGCTGCGCATTCGCCGCGATCTCAAAAGAAGGCTGCTTGCCGATCCGCCCGACTTGTTCATCGGCGTCGATGCACCCGATTTCAATCTCGATCTCGAGCTTGCCCTGCGTTCCCGGGGTATCACCACGGTGCATTACGCCAGTCCGTCGATCTGGGCGTGGCGCGGCGAGCGCATTCACAAGATCAGGCGAGCGGTGTCCAAGATGCTGGCGCTGTTTCCCTTCGAGCCGGCAATCTACGAGAAAGCCGGCGTGCCGGTCGCCTATGTCGGTCATCCTTTGGCAGATGAACTGCCGGAAATCCCCGACAAGGACGCCGCCCGTGAACAAATGCGCTTGTCGCCCAAACAGACCGTGGTGGCGCTGCTTCCCGGCAGCCGACAGAGCGAAGTGCGGCAGATGGGCGAATTGTTCGCCGCCACCGCCAAGCTGCTCGCCGAGCAGGTGCCGGATATGCATTTTCTGGTGCCGCTGTTGAGCCGCGAGACCCGCATGATTTTCGAGGAAGCGATGTACCGTCAGGGTGCCGACCAGTTGCCCGTCACCATTCTGTTCGGGCACGCGCACATGGCGATGATCGCCGCCGATGCGGTGCTGGTGGCCTCGGGTACTGCCACGCTGGAAGCGGCGTTGCTCAAGCGCCCCATGGTGATCACTTACAAGATGCCGCGGCTGTCCGCGTGGCTCATGCGCAAACGAGGGCGGGTGCGTTTTGTCGGACTGCCGAATATCCTTGCCGGAGAATTCGTGGTTCCGGAGATACTCCAGGAAGACGCCAGCCCCGAGAACCTGGCGCAAGCGCTGCTAAACCAATTGCATGACAAGGAGGTGCGCAAGCGCCTGGAGCATCGGTTTGTGGAAATTCACCGCATGCTCCGACAGGGGAGTGCGGCGCGCGCGGTCGAGGCGATCCTGCCGCTGCTGGGTGCCATCGAGCCGCGAGCGCGCATCGCAGACGCCGCCGCCCCGGAAAGGGCACGGGCGTGACACCGGCAGCGTTGCCGGGCCTGCTAATCTGCGGGGTGGATGAGGCGGGCCGCGGCCCGCTGGCTGGACCGGTATTCGCGGCTTGCGTGGTGTTGCGCGACGAAGATGCGATCTGCGGTCTGGCCGATTCGAAGAAGCTTGCGCCTGCACGCCGCGAGGAACTGGCGGTGCAGATTCGCAGCCGCGCCGCAGCCTGGGCAATCGCCAGCGCCTCGGTGGAGGAAATCGACAGGTACAACATCCTCAGAGCCAGCCTGCTGGCGATGCGGCGCGCGGTGGAACAGCTTGGGCTCGAACCGCACGAGGTGCTGGTGGACGGACTGCACTGCCCGCAAGTGCGTTTTCCGGTCAGGGCGGTGGTGCGCGGCGACGACAAGATTGCCGCGATCGCCGCCGCCTCCATCCTTGCCAAGACCGCGCGCGATGCGCGCATGCTCGAGCTGCACGCGCGCTATCCGGACTACGGCTTCGACCGCCACAAGGGCTATCCCACCCCGGAGCACCTCGCAGCGCTGCGCCGCTGCGGTGTTTCGCCGGTGCATCGGCGCAGCTTCGCTCCCGTGCGCGCGCTTTGCCTGGACCTCGGCAACTGAACCTCTCAACCTCAACGCAGAGGCGCAGAGGGCACAGAGGACGCAGAGAAAAGCAAGAACAGATGGCGTAACGTTAGTTCAGCGTCAACGTAGCAGCCTGGTACATGGCGGCGTGTTTGTTTATCCGGGCATTCCTCAGCTTTTCTCTGCGTTCTCTGCGCCTCTGCGTTGAGATTTTGACCTGGTTGTCAGTAGACGTGACGCTGGAGATTGGTCTTTTGCAGGATTGTCGTGGCCAGTTCCTCGATCGAGCGCGACGTGGTGTCGAGGACGGATATGCCCTCCTGGCGCATCAGCCTTTCGGACTCGTGCAGTTCGTGCTCGCAATTCGCCAGGCTTGCGTAAGTGCTTCCGGGGCGGCGTTCGCTGCGGATGCGTTGCAGACGGTCGGGGCGGATGGTCAGCCCGAACAGCTTGTTGCGCAATTCGCGAATCGCCCCCGGCAGAACCTTGGCTTCGAAGTCCTCCGGGATTAGCGGATAGTTGGCGGCGCGAATGCCGAACTGCAGCGCCATGTACAGGCAGGTCGGTGTCTTGCCGCAGCGGGACACGCCCACCAGGATCACGTCGGCGTTGGCGAGATCCTTGGCACCCTGGCCGTCATCGTGCGCCAGGGCGAAGTTCACCGCCTCGATCCGGCTGAAATACTCGTTGCTGCGCACGCTGTGCGACTTGCCCACCGTGTGTGAAGACTGTACTCCCAGTTCCTCTTCCATAGGCTGGATGAATACCTGGAAGCAATCGATGTAAAAGGCGTTGGCTCGCTGGATGGTGGTGCGGATGGCCAGGTCCACCAGCGTGCTGAACACGAGGGGACGGGCACCGTCCTGCTCCGCGGTACGGTCTATCTGGCGCACTGCGTCCTGCGCTTTCTGCGGTGAATCCACGAACGGCAGGGTGATCTCGGTAAAAGACACCCGCTCGAACTGCGTGAGCAGGCTGTGCCCGAGCATCTCGGCGGTGATCCCGGTGCGGTCCGAGACGAAGAAGGCGGTGCGCTTGAGCGTCATTGTCATCATGCACAAGAAACGGATGAGCCGGTAAAATAACACCTTTTCCACTTTCGCTTCCCGCGGGACCGCACAATGAGCAAGCCGCGCCTCGTCATCCCCTTTGAGGAACTGCGCATGACCGACGTCGACAGCGTCGGGGGCAAGAATGCCTCTCTGGGAGAGATGATCAGCCAGCTGGCTCAAGCGGGTGTGCGGGTTCCGGGAGGCTTCGCCACCACCGCAGCCGCCTATCGCGAATTCCTGTCGGCGAACGCACTGACGGAGAAAATCGAGAAGGTGCTGCGCGGACTCGAAGTCGATGACGTGACCGCGTTGGCTACTGCTGGCGCGCGGATCCGCCAGTGGATACTCGAGGCAACATTGCCGGAGCGCCTGCAGGCGGAAATCGGGAGCACATATCACGCGCTCGTCACAGGGCAGAGCGGCGCTGGTTCGTTCGCGGTGCGTTCCTCGGCCACGGCGGAGGATCTGCCGGACGCCTCTTTTGCTGGCCAGCAGGAAACCTTTCTCAACATTCACGGGCTCGACAACGTGCTGCTGGCGATCCGTCACGTGTTTGCGTCGCTTTACAATGACCGCGCGATCTCTTACCGCGTGCACAAGGGCTTCGTGCATTCCGCGGTGGCATTGTCCGCCGGCGTGCAGCGTATGGTGCGCAGCGACCAGGGGGCGGCCGGCGTGATGTTCACGCTCGATACCGAGTCCGGCTTCGACAAAGTGGTGTTCATTACTTCGGCATACGGATTGGGCGAGACCGTGGTGCAGGGGCAGGTCAATCCCGACGAGTTCTACGTTTACAAACCGGCGCTGGAAGCCGGCCGCCCGGCGATCCTGCGCCGCCATCTGGGGGACAAGGCGTTACGCATGGTATTCACCGACAGCCATGCCGCGGGCCGTTCGGTGCAGACGCTCGAGGTGCCGGAGTCCGATAGCAGGCGATTTTCGATCAGCGACCGCGAGGTCGAGGAGCTTGGCCGTTACGCGATCATCGTCGAGAAGCACTACGGCAGGCCGATGGACATCGAATGGGGCCGCGACGGGGTCGACGGCAAGCTCTACATCTTGCAGGCACGTCCCGAGACGGTGAAGGCCAGGGAGGAAACGCAGGAACGCTTTCGACTGAAGAAGCGCGGCGACGTGCTGGTCAGCGGACGCGCGATCGGCAATCGCATCGGCACCGGCACGGTGAGGCTGGTGAAGAGCGCCTCCGAGATGAACAGGGTGAAGCCCGGCGATGTGCTGGTGACCGACATGACCGACCCCGACTGGGAGCCGGTGATGAAGAAAGCCTCGGCCATCGTCACCAACCGCGGCGGACGTACCTGCCACGCCGCCATCATCGCCCGCGAACTCGGCATTCCGGCGGTCGTGGGTTGCGGTGATGCCACCGCCAGGCTGGAACAGGGCGAGCACGTGACCGTATCCTGCGCGGAGGGCGATACCGGCTACATTTACCGGGGAATCCTCGACGTGGAAGTGCTGCACATCCAGCTCGACAAATTGCCGGCGGTGCCGGTGAAGCTCAGCATGAACGTCGGCAATCCGGAACTGGCGTTCGATTTCCAGCGCTTGCCCAATGCCGGCATCGGCCTGGCGCGGCTGGAGTTCATCATCGCGCGCATGATCGGCGTGCACCCGAAAGCGGCATTGGCCTACCCGAAGGTCGGTGCCGAACTGAAAAAGGCTATCGACGCGCATGCGGCGGGCTATCCCGACCCGGTCACTTTCTATGTCGAAAAGCTCACCGAAGGCATCGCCACGCTGGGGGCGGCGTTCTTTCCCAAACCGGTGATCGTGCGCCTGTCGGATTTCAAATCCAACGAGTATTCGAGCCTCACCGGCGGCAAGCAATACGAGCCTGAGGAAGAAAATCCGATGCTGGGCTTCCGTGGCGCGTCGCGCTACGTCGCCGATTCGTTTCGCGACTGCTTCGAGCTGGAGTGCCGTGCGCTGAAAAAAGTGCGTGACCAGATGGGATTGACCAACGTCGAAATCATGGTGCCCTTCGTGCGTACAGTGCACGAGGCGGAGCAGGTGATCGAGCTGCTGAAGGAGAACGGCCTGGAGCGCGGCAGGAATGGCCTGCGGATCATCATGATGTGCGAGATTCCATCGAACGCCATCCTCGCCGACGAGTTCTTGCAGCACTTCGACGGCTTTTCGATCGGCTCCAACGACATGACCCAGCTCACGCTCGGACTGGATCGCGATTCCGGCATCGTTGCCGGGCAATTCGACGAGCGCGATCCGGCGGTGAAGGCCATGCTCGCCATGGCCATCCAGGCCTGCCGCAGGGCCGGCAAGTATGTCGGCATCTGCGGACAGGGGCCTTCCGACCACCCTGATCTGGCGGAATGGTTGATGGAACAGGGCATCGACGCGATCTCGCTGAATCCGGATACGGTGATCGAGACCTGGATGTTTCTTGCCAAGCACGCCGCCAAGCGGGCGGCCGCCGCTTGAGCTCTATACGGGCTTCCCTAAATTTGTGTGACGGCGGTCCGGGATTGGGTTATCATTCGGCAGGCAAGTCGGAGCGAGTATGGAATGACCAAATTTATCTTTGTCACCGGCGGTGTTGTCTCTTCCCTGGGCAAAGGTATCGCTTCCGCGTCTCTCGCCGCAATCCTCGAATCCCGCGGCATCAAGCTCACCCTCCTCAAGCTCGACCCCTACATCAACGTTGATCCCGGCACCATGAGCCCCTTCCAGCACGGGGAGGTGTTCGTGACCGAGGACGGCGCCGAGACCGA